>NZ_JBJGZL010000003.1:0-447611 GCF_054050495.1 Blastococcus sp. SYSU D00922 | reverse complement strand
CCCCCCCCCCCCCCCCCCCCCCCCCCCACGCCGCCCGGCCGCGCCCGGGCCCCCCCCCCCCCCCCCCCCCCCCCCCCCCCCCCCCCCCCCCCCCCCCCCCCCCCCCCCCCCCCCCCCCCCACTGCGCGCGGAACGGCTCACTGGCCGGGCGGGACCTCCACGGCGGTCGCGGTCCCGTCCGGCGTCTCCTCGGCGTTCTGCGCCCGGAGCTCGGCGTCGCGCGCGGCCATGGCCTCCTGCCGGTCGTCCTCCTCCTCGAGGATCTTCGCGGCCTTCCACTCCGCCGGGATGGCGAACGCGTCGACCAGGGTCGTCACGTGCGGGCGCAGCTCCTTGAGCAGCTGGTTGACGGTGCTGGTGAGCAGCTTGGCGCGGGCCGCCGTCAGCTGGCCGTGCTCGAGGAACCAGGCCTTGTCCGCCTCGATCGTCGACAGCGCGTACAGGTCGCAGACCTTGTCCAGGAGTGCCTTGGCGGCCGGGTCCTCGGTCCGGTCGACGCCGGCGACGAACGACTCGAGCACGATCCGGTCGATGTGCGTCTGCGCCGTCTTCAGGACGTGGTCCTGGACGTCGTTGAACATGTCGAACGGGGCCATGCCCTCGGTGGTCGAGTTCTTCCGCAGCCGCCGGATGGCGCCCTCGAGGCTGTGCTTCTCGCGGAACTCGAACATCTTCAGCTGCCACCCGCGCTCGAGCATCGGGATGTCCTCGTCGTCCCGGCCGGGCAGGGCGTCGACCAGGCGGGCGATCAGGGCGCGCGCCGCCGTCCGCTCCAGGACCGTCTCCCGGACCATGTCGGCGACGAAGCCGACCCGGCCCCAGCCGTCCAGGGAGCCGAACGTGTCGCGGTAGCCGGTGAGCAGGCCCTTGGCGACCAGCTGCAGCAGGACGGTGTTGTCGCCCTCGAACGTCGTGAAGACGTCGGTGTCGGCCTTGAGGTGCGGCAGCCGGTTCTCCTGCAGGTAGCCGGCGCCACCGCAGGCCTCGCGGCACATCTGGATGGTGGCCGTCGCGTGCGCCGTCTGGGCCGCCTTCAGGCCCGCGGCACGGGACTCGAGCTCGCGCTGGGCGGCCTCGTCCACCTCCTGGCCGTGCACGTGCACGGCGGTCTGGACGTCGTGCATGGTCTCGACCAGCGTGCTCTGGGCGAAGTGCAGGCCGTAGGTCTTGGCCAGGGCCGGGAGCAGCTTGCGCTGGTGCACGAGGTAGTCGTTGATGACGATCTCGCGGTCGTCGCCGGGGGCGGCGAACTGCCGGCGCACGTTGCCGTAGCGGACGGCGATGTCGAGGGCGAGCTTGGTGGCCGAGGACGCGGAGCCGCCGACGCTGACCCGCCCGCGGACGAGCGTGCCCAGCATCGTGAAGAAGCGGCGGGTCTCGTTCTCGATCGAGCTGGTGTACGTGCCGTCCTCGGCGACCTGGCCGTAGCGGTCCAGCAGCATCTCCCGCGGGACCTTCACGTGGTCGAAGCTCAGCCGGCCGTTGTCGACGCCGGGCAGACCTGCCTTGGGGCCGTCGTCCCCGATCGTGACGCCGGGGCAGGGCGTGCCGTCGGCGTTGCGGATCGGCACCAGCCAGGCGTGCACCCCGTGGTTCTTCCCCTGGGTGACGAGCTGGGCGAACACGACGGCCATGCGGCCGTCCTTGGCCGCGTTGCCGATGTAGTCCTTGCGCGCGGCCTGGTGCGGGGTGTGCAGGTCGAACGTCTGCGTCTCCGGGTCGTACGTGCACGTCGTCCGCAGCTGCTGGACGTCGGAGCCGTGGCCGGTCTCGGTCATGGCGAAGCAGCCGGGCAGGTCGAAGCTCATGACGTCGCGCAGGTACTTCTCGTGGTGCCGGCGGGTGCCCAGCAGCTCCAGCGCCCCGCCGAACAGACCCCACTGGACGCCGGCCTTGACCATGAGGGAGAGGTCGCCGAACGCCAGCATCTCGATCGAGGTCACGGACGCGCCGGAGTCGGCCTCACCGCCGAACTCCTTCGGGAAGCCCAGCCCGACCCGGCCGGAGTCGGCCAGCTTCTTGGCCGCGCGGGTCACCCGCTCGCGGGCCTCCTGCATGGTCTCGCCGTAGACCGGCAGGAAGTCGGGGTCGTCGAGGTTCTCGCGGGCGTCGCGGCGGACGTGCGCCCATCGGCCGTCGAGGACCTCGCGGATCTTCCCCGGGTCGACCGACGTGGGAACGGTGCTGGTCACTTCTCCTCCTTGCTGGTCGGTGCAGGGGTCACGACGCCGGACAGGCCGGCCCACGCGAGATCGGTCAGGTGAGCGGTGAGTTCGGAGCGGAGCATGGGCCGCCCGGCGCGCAGCCACCAGTCGGCGGCGGAACGGACCATCCCGACGACGCCGTGGCCCCACGGCGCCGCGGCGCGGTCGTCGTGGCCGGATCGGCCGAGGGCCAGGCCCACGATCGCCGCCGCCTGCTCGCCGACGAGGTCGGACAGGCTGCTGATCGGGTCGCGGTCGGCCGGCCGGTCGAGGGTCTGCTGGTGGACGACGAAGCGGTAGAGCTCGGGGTCGGCCTCGAGGAAGCCCAGGTACGTGTCGATCGCCGCGGCGACCATCTCCCGCGGCTTGTCGCTGCTCTCGATGGCGTCGCGCAGCTTGGGCAGCAGCTGCGAGGCGACCCGCGTGCAGACCGCCACGTAGAGCTCCGTGCGGTCGGTGAAGTGCCGGTAGACGACGGTCTTGCTGGTGCCCGCCTCCGCCGCGATCTCGTCCATGCCGACGCCCGCGCCGTGCTTGGCGACGGCGTCCAGGGTCGCCTGGACGAGTTGTTCCCTGCGCACGCGCCGGTGCTCGTCCCATCTCGAGTCGCGCCGGTCACGGGTCTGGGCGATCTTGTCGGGCAGAGCATCGGCCTGCGACGAGCGTCTCATCGTCTCGGCTTTCATGTGACAGACAGTACCGCGTACTCTGAGTACCGGCCAACCGGTCGTTCATCACACAGGAGGTTCCGATGGCAACCCCGAAGACTCGCAAGGCCGCGATCGTCGGCGGTAACCGGATCCCGTTCGCGCGGTCCAACAGCGCCTACGCGCAGGCGTCCAACCAGGACATGCTCACCGCGACCATCGACGGGCTGGTCGCCCGCTTCGGTCTGCAGGGCAAGCAGCTGGGCGAGGTCGTCGCCGGCGCCGTCCTCAAGCACGCGCGCGACTTCAACCTGACCCGCGAGTCCGTGCTCGGGTCGAAGCTGTCGGCCACGACCCCGGCCTACGACGTCCAGCAGGCCTGCGGCACCGGGCTCGAGGCCGCGATCCTGGTCGCCAACAAGATCGCCCTCGGCCAGATCGAGTCCGGCATCGCCGGCGGTGTGGACACCACCTCCGACGCCCCGCTCGCCGTCGGCGACGACCTGCGCCGCGTGCTCATCTCGCTCAACAACGCCAAGACGCTGCAGGACCGGCTCAAGGCGATCGCCAAGATCCGTCCCGGTCAGCTGGTGCCGGAGATCCCGCGCAACGCCGAGCCGCGCACCGGCCTGGCGATGGGCGACCACGCCGCCATCACGGCCGAGGAGTGGGAGATCGGACGCGAGGAGCAGGACGAGCTCGCCGTCCGCTCGCACAAGAACATGGCCGCCGCCTACGACCGCGGCTTCTTCGACGACCTGGTGACCCCGTTCCTCGGCCTGTCGCGCGACAACAACCTGCGCCCGGACTCGTCGCTGGAGAAGCTGTCGAAGCTCAAGCCGGTCTTCGGCAAGGGCGAGGGCGCCACGATGACGGCCGCCAACTCGACGCCGCTGACCGACGGCGCCTCGACCGTGCTGCTGGCCTCCGACGAGTGGGCCGCCGAGAACGGCCTGCCGGTGCTCGCCCACCTGGTCGACGCGCAGACCGCCGCGGTCGACTACGTGCACGGCGGCGAGGGCCTGCTGATGGCGCCGGTCTACGCGATGCCGGTGATGCTGGCCCGCAACGGCCTGTCGCTGCAGGACTTCGACTTCTACGAGATCCACGAGGCGTTCGCGTCCACCGTGCTCTCGACGATGAAGGCCTGGGAGGACGCCGACTTCTGCAAGACCAAGCTCGGCCTGGACAAGCCGCTGGGCTCGATCGACCGGTCGAAGCTCAACGTCAACGGCTCCTCGCTGGCGGCCGGCCACCCGTTCGCCGCGACCGGCGGCCGGATCGTGGCCCAGCTGGCCAAGCAGCTGCACGAGGCCGGCCCCGGCAAGCGCGGCCTGATCTCCATCTGCGCCGCTGGCGGCCAGGGCGTCGTCGCCATCCTCGAGTCCTGACCCCTACAGGGACTTTCTGTACAGAAAGTCCCTCCTGGAAGGAACCGCACACGTGAGTGACTGGTACCGCGACTTCGCGAACTCCGGCTTCGGCACCACCATCACCAAGCAGCTCGGGCTGCCCCGCCCGGCCGTCCTGCGCCGCTACGAGCCGGGGCAGCCGCTGCTGCCCGGGCCGGCGGTCATCGGCTCGGCGGGGGAGGGCCGGCTGCGCGACGCGCTGACCCAGCTCCTGCAGGCCGAGGGCGTCCACGTGCAGTCCCCGGTCACCGCCGACGGCGCCACGGACGGCCCCAAGCCGGCCGCGGTGATCCTCGACGCGACCGGCCTGCGCACCCCGGCCGACCTGGCCAGCGCGCACGACTTCCTCGCGCCCGCGGTGAAGCGGCTCGCGGCCACCGGCCGGGTACTGATCCTGGCCGACCCGCCGTCGGACGCCGACTCGCCGGCCCAGGCAGCGGCGCGGCAGGCGCTGGACGGACTGGTCCGCTCCATCGGCAAGGAGCTGCTCAACGGGTCGACCGCCAACCTGGTCTACGTGCCGGAGGGCGCGGAGGGCGTCATCGCGTCGCCGGTCCGCTTCTTCCTCTCCGGCCGCTCGGCGTACGTCGACGGCCAGGTCCTGAGCGTCTCCGCGGCCGACGTCCCCGCCCCCGCGGACGACGAGAAGCCGCTGACCGGCAAGGTCGCCGTGGTCACCGGTGCCGCCCGGGGCATCGGCGCCGCCATCGCCAAGGTGATGGCCCGGGACGGCGCGCACGTCGTCGCCGTCGACATCCCCGCCGCCGGTGACTCGCTGGCCGCCGTCGCCAACGAGATCGGCGGGACGGCGCTCCAGCTCGACATCACCGCCGAGGACGCGCCGCAGCGGCTCGTCGAGCACCTGCGGGAGCGGCACGGCGGGGTCGACGTCGTCGTCCACAACGCCGGCATCACCCGCGACAAGCTGCTGGTGAACATGGACGCCGCCCGCTGGAACTCGGTGATGGCGGTGAACCTCCAGGCCCAGCTCGACATCACGCAGGCGCTGCTCGACAGCGACGTCCTCAACGCCGACGCCCGCGTGGTCTGCGTGAGCTCGCAGTCGGGCATCGCCGGCAACCGCGGGCAGACCAACTACGCGGCGTCCAAGGCCGGCGTCATCGGCATGGTGCGGGCGTGGGCGCCGCGGTTCGCCGAGCGCGGGGCCACGATCAACGCGGTCGCGCCGGGCTTCATCGTCACTGAGATGACGGCGAAGATGCCCTTCGGCACGCGCGAGATCGGCTCCCGCATCAACTCGCTGCAGCAGGGCGGGCTGCCGGTCGACGTCGCCGAGACGATCGCCTGGCTCTCCCAGCCCGGCAGCGCCGGGGTGAACGGGCAGACCGTGCGGGTCTGCGGCCAGTCGCTGCTGGGCGCCTGATGGCCACCACGGTCCTGGACTCGGCCCCGAACCTGGGCGCGCTGTACGCCAAGGCCGCCGTAACCGCCTTCGGGCGGGGCGGGGGTCTGCCGGACACGCACCTCGCCCGCCACGGCGTCGAGGTGGACCCGGCCCACCACGCGGCCTACACCCGGGTCTGCCGGCTGCCGCTGGACGACGTCCTGCCGGCCACCTACCCGCACATGCTCACGTTCCCGCTGCAGATGGCGCTGATGAGCGACCGCTCGTTCCCGCTCGCGCTGCCGGGGCTGGTGCACGTGCGGAACCGGATCGACGTCCTCCGCGCAATCCGGTCCGACGAGCCGCTGGACCTCGAGGTGTGGGCGGAGAACTTCGCGCAGCACCGCAGCGGGGCCGCGGTCGACCTGTGCGCCACGGCCTCGGCCGGCGGCGAGCAGGTGTGGCGGTCGACGTCGACGTACCTGTCCCGCGGTGCCAGGGCGCCCGAGGGCGCGCCGGAGGCCGACATCGAGGTGACCGTGGGTGACCTGGAGCGGGTCGCGGCCACGTGGCGGATCCCGGACGGCGACGGCCGCCGGTACGCCAAGGTCTCGGGCGACGTGAACCCGATCCACCTGTCGGGGCTGACGGCCAAGGCGTTCGGCTTCAAGCGGGCCATCGCGCACGGCATGTGGGTCAAGGCCCGCGTGCTCGGGGCGCTGGCCGGCCGGCTCCCCGACGCGCTGAGCATCGACGTCAGCTTCCGCAAGCCGCTGTTCCTGCCCTCGACGGTCACCCTGTCGACGGCGCAGGAGGACGGCGGCTGGGACTTCGCCGTCCGGAACGCCAAGGCGGGGACCGAGCACGTCATGGGCACCATCCGTCCGCTCTGACAACGAGGAGTCGCCCGATGCCCGTGTCCTTCGACCTCACCGAGGACCAGGTCGAGCTGCAGAAGTGGCTGCACCAGTTCGCGGCGGACGTGGTGCGCCCGGCGGCGGCCGAGTACGACGAGCGCGAGGACTTCCCGTGGGACGTCCTCCAGGAGGCGGCCAAGATCGGGCTGTACTCGCTCGACTTCTTCGCCACCCAGTGGTTCGACGAGTCCGGCCTCGGCATCCCGATCACCATGGAGGAGCTCTTCTGGGGTGACGCCGGGATCGGCCTGGCGATCGTGGGCACCACGCTGGCCGCGGCGTCGGTCCGCGCGAACGGCACCGACGAGCAGGTCGGCCAGTGGATCCCGGCGATGTTCGGCACCGTCGACGAGCCCAAGGTCGCGGCCTTCTGCTCGTCGGAGCCCGACGCCGGCTCCGACGTGGGCGCGATGCGCACGCGGGCGGTCTACGACGAGGCGACCGACGAGTGGGTGCTGAACGGCACGAAGACCTGGGCGACGAACGGCGGCATCGCCGACATCCACGTCGTCACCGCCGTCGTCGACCCCGAGCTCAAGGCGCGGGGGCACGCGAGCTTCGTCGTCCCGCCGGGCACGAAGGGCATCTCCCAGGGGCAGAAGTTCCTCAAGCACGGCATCCGCGCCTCGCACACCGCCGAGGTCGTGCTCGAGGACTGCCGGATCCCCGGCGACTGCCTGCTCGGCGGGCGGGAGAAGCTCGAGGAGCGGCTCGCCCGCGCCCGCGAGGGCGTGAAGAGCGGGCGCACGCAGCCGTCGATGGCCACGTTCGAGCGCACCCGCCCGGGCGTCGGCGCGCAGGCGGTCGGCGTGGCCCGGGCGGCCTACGAGTACGCGCTGGAGTACGCCAAGCAGCGGGTGCAGTTCGGCCGGCCGATCATCGAGAACCAGGCGATCGCCTTCATGCTCGCCGACATGAAGACCTCCATCGACGCCGCCCGGCTGCTGGTCTGGCGCGCGGCGTGGATGGCGCGGACCGGGCAGCAGTTCACCTCCGCCGAGGGCTCGATGAGCAAGCTCGTCGCCGGCGAGACCGCGGTGCGGGTGACCGAGCGGGCGATCCAGATCCTGGGTGGCAACGGCTACACGCGGGAGTACCCGGTCGAGCGGATGGCCCGCGACGCGAAGATCTACACGATCTTCGAAGGCACGTCGGAGATCCAGCGGCTGGTCATCGCGCGGACCATCTCCGGCGTGCAGATCCGCTGACGACCAGCGCGTTCCGTAACTGTTCGATCACGTTGCGCGGATCAACGGCTCCGTTCCGTCCGTAATGGCGACTGCTTCGTGATCAAGTCCGCGTAGGTCCGGATGCCGGGCCGCGCGCCCGGCGTCCCGGGTACCCAGAGAACGGGAGCCCGGCGTGCCTGCCGCGTCCTTCCCCCGTCGTGCCGCCGGCCTCGTGGCCGCCGGAACGGTCGGGCTGTCCACCCTGCTCGCGCCCGGCACGGCCGGGGCGGCGACCTACGACATCGACGTCACCGGTGCCGTCGACCGGACGGTGACGATCCCGTCGACGGTGTGCGCCGTCGAGTGGGAGATCGGCGGCGCCATCGGCGGCAACATCACGGCGGGGACGGGGCAGGCCCCGACCTACGGCCTGTACGGCATGGCGATGCACGTGACCACCACCGTCACCCCGGGCGGCACGCTGATGATCCAGCCGGGCCAGAAGGGCGGCAGCGTCACCGGAGGGACCACCGACGCCGGTGCCGGCGGTACCAGCGGCACCCGGCCGTCCGGCGGCTCCGGTGGTGCCGGTGCGGCGGGCGGCGGGGGGGCCACCATCGTGCGCAACGGCGCGACCGTCGACTCGCCGTTCCTCCTCGTCGCGGCCGGCGGCGGCGGCGCGGGGACCAACGGCAACGGCGGTGACGCCTTCGACTGGCCGGAGGGCACGGCCTACTTCATCCCGCCGTACACCGGCCAGACGGGGCCGGCCATCAGCGGTGGCGGACCCGGCGACGGCGAGCGCGAGCGCGTGTTCCCCGGCACCCCCGGCTCCGGCGGTGCCCCGGTGAACGGGGCCACCGGTACCACCGGCGAGGCCGGGACGGCGCTGCTCGGCGGCGACGGGCCCGCGGGTGCCGGCGGGGGCGGTGGCGGCGTCCTCGGCGGCGGCTCGGGCGGGTCCGACGGCACCAGGGGCAGCGGCGGCGGCGCCGGCTCGTCGTTCAGCACGGCGGTGGTCGAGAGCGCCGGCAACTGGATCGACCGGAACATGGACCCGGCTGACAACTGGGTGGGCTTCGCGCGCGGCACGTTCATCGCCTGCGGCAGCACCCCTGCCCCCACGACGCCGGCACCGGCCTCGTCCACCCCCGTGCCGGCGCCGGCCACCGTGCCCGCGGGGAACGGTCCGCTCGGCACCCCGCAGGGCGCCGTCACCTCCGTCGCGCCGGGGCAGAAGCTCACCCTGACCGGTTCGGGCTACGCGCCGAACTCCGCCGTCGAGCTGTACGTGTACTCGACGCCGCAGCGGATCGGGTCCGTGACCGCCGACGCCTCGGGCCGCTTCTCGGTCGTGGTGACCCTCCCGACCGGGCTGGTGGCCGGCAAGCACTCCCTGGTGGCGACCGGGCTCGACGCGAACGGGGCGCCGCGCTTCCTGCGCATGGACGTCACCCTCGGCAAGCGCCTGGCCGCGACCGGCGCCGACGTCGTCGTCCCCGCCGTCGCGGGCGTGGCCGCCCTCGCCCTCGGTGGCGGGCTGATCGCCCTGGCCCGGCGCCGGCGCAGCGCCTGACCCTCCGGCAGTCGGGCCGGTCCGCCGGCCCGACTGCCGAGAGGAAAGGAGGCAGCCCCGCCGCCGGGGGCACGACGACGAGGAGATCGGTGCGCACCGAGGACACCACGGCAGGACGCGAGCGCTGGCGCACGGTCACGCAGCTCGTCGGTGAGGTCCTGGTGACCGCGGGGCTCGTCGTCCTCCTGTTCGTCGTCTACGAACTGGTCGTGACCGACGTGATCACCGACCGACGGCAGGAGGAGCTCGCGCAGCAGCTGCACGAGGACTGGGACCGGTCGCCGACGGTCGTGCCCGTCCACGAGAGCAAGGTCGGCGACGCGTTCGGCGTCCTGCACATCCCGCGCCTGGGCCTGGACTACGAGCGCGTCGTCCTCGAGGGCACCGAGGAGGAGCAGCTCGCGCAGGGGCCGGGCCACTACACCGGGACGGCGATGCCGGGTGAGCAGGGCAACGTCGCGTTCGCCGGCCACCGGGTCGGCAAGGGGTCCCCGTTCCTCGAGCTGGACCTGCTCGTGCCCGGGGATCCGATCGTCGTCGAGACGGCCGACGACTGGTTCGTCTACCGCGTGCTGGGGGACGTCGCGACCGGCGACGTCGCCGCCGACCCGAGTGGCATCCCGGGGCGGCAGATCGTCTCGCCGGAGGACGTCGAGGTCATCTCGCCCACCCCGGGCGGCGCCGAGGGCGCGGCACCGACCGGCGCCTACCTGACGCTGACGACCTGCCACCCCAGGTACTCCGCGCGCGAGCGGATGATCATCCATGCTCGACTGGACGACGCGATCAGCAAGGCCGAGCTGCCCAACGGCCCGGCCGCCCTGAACGAGCGCTGAAGGAGCGGACCTCGATGTACGGCTGGATCTGGCGGCACCTCCCCGGGCCGACGGCGGCCAAGGCCGTGACCGCGCTCGTCCTCGTGCTCGCCGTCGTGGCGCTGCTGCTGTTCGTCGTCTTCCCGTGGGTGGAGCCGCACCTGCCCTTCAACGACGTGACCGTCGACCAGTAGCCACCCTCCAGGACTTTCTGTACCGAAAGTCCCCTAGCGGTTGCGGCCGAGGGCGTCGTGGCTGGTGACCCAGTCGCCGGCCAGGATCGCCGAGGTCAGCGAGATGTCGCCGGCCAGCACCACGCCGGCGCAGATCTCGGCGAACTTGTTCACCTTCCCCTTGCCGTAGCAGCCGAGGATCTCCAGGCACTCGCGCTGGGTCGGCAGCCCCGTGCCGCCGCCGTAGGTCGCGACGATCAGCGAGGTCAGCGTCGTCGACCAGTAGTAGTCGTCGTTCGGCAGCAGCTGGGCGTAGGTGACGCCGGAGTGCGACTCGGCGACGTTGGCGACGTCCTGCCCCGTGGCGATGAACATGGCGGTCAGCCCGTTGGCCGCGTGCGCGCCGTTGTACGCGGCGCCGGACATGAAGGCCCCGGCCATGCCGATCTGCCGGTACTCGAACAGCTGGCGGGTGTCCACGCCGGTCAGCTGCTTGAGCACCTCCTTCTTGACGACGACCTCGGCGACGACGCGCTTGCCCCGGGTCATGAGCATGTTGATCTGCGAGTGCTTCTTGTCGGTGTCGATGGCGCCGGAGAGCACGTACCGCGGGTGGTCGGGGTGGTTGGCCTTGATCCACTCGCAGGCGGCGAGCGTCGCCTTGCCGGTCATGTTCTGGCCGGCCGCGTCGCCGGTCGTGTAGTTGACCCGCAGGTACCGCAGCGGCCCGATCTGGTGCTGGCCGATGTAGGTGAGCTTCCCCGAGCGGGTGGTCGACTCGGCCGCCTCGCGGATGCCGTCGAGGTGCTCGTCCACCCAGCGCCCGAACTCCCGCGCCTGCAGGGCGTCGTCGAACATGAACGCGGGGGCCCGCTGCATGTGGTCGTCGACGACGGTGGTCTTCACCCCGCCGCACTCGCTGATCAGGCGCATGCCGCGGTTGTAGCTCGCCACGAGCGTGCCCTCGGTGGTGGCCAGCGGCACGAAGAAGTCGCCCTGCGCGTGCTCGCCGCGCACGGTCAGCGGCCCGGCGAGGCCGATCGGCACCTGGGCGACGCCGGTGAAGTTCTCCACGTTGCCCGGCAGGACGGCGGGGTCGAAGGAGTAGCTGCGCACGTGCTCGAGGTCGGCGCCGGTCCGCTCGGCGACGAACGACTGCCGCTTGTGCGCCATCTCGTCGGTGTAGTCGTGCTCCCGGTCGCGGGGGATGCGGGTGCGGTGCGGGGACTGGACGTCGGTCATGGGGACCTCTTCCCGGACGGCGGTGCGGTCGCGCCTCCAGTGTGATCCGGGTCACTCGTCCCCGCGCAGTCACGCCGACGTTGCGATGCGGTGACGATCCGGCAGACCGCCGTCCTCGGGTCGCCAACCTGCGGGAACCGGTCCAAGGTCGGAGGACGACGCCCCGCTCCCGAGCCCCCGGAGGTCACCGTGCGCGCCATCCGACCACTCGCCCTGGCCGCGGCGGCCGCCCTCGCCCTCTCCGCCTGCAGCGGAGGGGAGAGCGTCGACACCGGTGGTGGGGACGGCGGGGGCGGGGACAACGTCCTGGTCGCCGCCGTCAGCGCGCAGCCCGACCAGTTCGACCCGCACGTGACCAGCGCCTACCCGAGCTTCCAGGTGCTGGAGAACGTCTACGACACGCTCGTCGTCCCCAACGCCGAGGACCTGACGATGGAGCCGAGCCTGGCCGAGTCCTGGGAGACCAGCGAGGACGGGCTGACCTGGACGTTCACCCTGCGCGAGGGCGTCACCTTCCACGACGGCAGCGAGTTCGACTCCGCCGACGTCGTCTACTCCTACAACCGGATCATCGACGAGGAGCTGGCCAACTCCTACCGGTTCGCCAACGTGGCGTCGGTCGAGGGGCCGGACCCGCAGACCGTCGTCCTCACCCTGACCCAGCCGACGCCGAACCTGCTGGCGCTCATCGGCGCCTTCAAGGGCATGTCGATCCTGCCTGAGAACGCGGCCGAGGACCTCGACCTCACCACCGAGGCCAACGGCACCGGGCCCTTCCGGCTGGAGAGCTCGGACGCGAGCAGCACCGTGCTGACCGCCTACGAGGACTACTGGGGCGGGGCGCCGGGCATCGACGGCGTCGAGTTCCGCTACATCACCGAGCCGGCCGCCGCGCTCACCGCGCTGGAGAACGGCGAGGTCCAGTGGACCGACAACGTGCCGCCGCAGCAGGTCGAGTCGCTGAGCGGCAGCGACGACGTCGAGCTCGCGACCACCTCGAGCGTCGACTACTGGTACATGTCCATGAACTACGCGCGGCCGCCGTTCGACAACCCGGCCGTCCGCCGGGCGATCGCCACCGCCGTCGACCGGGCGGAGGTCACCGAGGCCGCCCGCTTCGAGGCCGCCCAGCCGAACCAGACGGCGATCCCCGAGGACTCGTTCTTCTACTACGACTACGCGCCGTTCGAGCCCGACGAGGACGCCGCCCGGCAGCTGCTGACCGAGGCGGGGGTCACCACGCCGATCACCATGGGCCTGATGGTCACCGACGAGTTCCCCGAGTCGGTCACCGCCGCCCAGGTCATCGCCAGCCAGCTCGAGCCGATCGGCATCACCGTCGAGGTCGAGGTGCTCGACTTCGCCACCTGGCTCGACCGGCAGGACCAGGGCGACTTCGACGCCTTCATGCTCAGCTGGCTGGGCAACATCGACCCGGCCGACTTCTACGAGCAGCAGCACATCACCGACGGGTCGAGCAACTACCAGGGCTACAGCAACCCGCAGGTCGACCAGCTGCTGACCCAGGCCGCGACCGAGGTCGACGAGGACGCCCGCAAGGACCTCTACGACCAGGCCGCGACGATCATCGTGGACGACGTCAGCTACCTGTACCTCTACAACCCCGACGTCGTGCAGGCCTGGGCTCCGGGCCTGTCCGGCTACCAGATCCGGGCCGACCGGGCGATCAACTTCGAGGAAGTGGAGCTGCCCTGACCGGCTACCTGCTCCGGCGGGCAGGCCAGTCGCTGGTGGTGCTGGCGGGTGTCAGCGTCCTGGTCTTCTCGCTGATCCACCTGGTCGACGGCGACCCGGTGCGGCTGGCCCTCGGCACGCGCTACTCGCAGGAGTCCTACGACGCGCTGCGGGCGCGCAACGGGCTGGACCTGCCGCTGGTCGAGCAGTACTTCCGGTGGGTCGGGCACGCGCTGACCGGGGACCTCGGCGTGAGCTTCCGCAGCGGCGAGCCGGTGACCCTGCTGATCGCCGAGCGGCTGCCCGCGACGCTGACCCTGGCGTTCGCCGCCATCCTGGTCGCGCTGGCGATCGCCCTCCCGCTGGGCACCCTGTCGGCGCTGCGGCCGCGGTCGCTCACCGACCGGGCCGCCACCGTCGTCAGCCAGATCGGTATCTCGGTGCCGGACTTCTGGCTGGCGATCGTGCTCATCCTCGTGTTCGCCGGGACGCTGGGCTGGCTGCCGTCGGGCGGGTACGTGCCGCTGACCGAGGACCCGCTCGGCTGGCTCCAGCGGCTGGTCCTGCCCACGATCGCCGTGGGTGTGGTCTCCGGCTCGGTCATCACCCGCTTCGTCCGGTCGAGCGTGCTGGAGGCGCTGGAGTCCGACCACGTCCGGACGGCGCAGGCGAAAGGGCTCCCCGGCCGCCAGGTGTTCGGCTGGCACGTGCTGCGCAACGCCCTGCTCCCGCTGGTGACGGTCACGGGTGTGCAGCTGGCCTACCTGCTGTCCGGCGTCGTCGTGGTCGAGATCGTCTTCTCCTGGCCGGGGCTGGGCCAGCTCGCGCTGCAGGCGGTGCAGGCCCGCGACTACCCGGTGCTGCAGGGCGCCGTCCTGCTCTTCGCCCTGACCTTCCTCGTGATCAACCTGGTCGTGGACCTGCTGTACACCCGGATCGACCCGAGGATCCGCAGATGACCGCGGTACCGATGAAGCCCGCGCGGCCGCGCTGGCGGGAGACGCTGGGGCTGCTCGCCGGCAACCGGACGGCGCTGATCGCCTCGCTGGTGCTCCTCGCGATCATCCTGGTCGCCGTCTTCGACGAGACCCTCGCGCCGCAGGGCGCCAACGAGCAGGACATCGCCAACCGGCTCGAGCCGCCGAGCTGGAGCCACCCCTTCGGCACCGACGACCTCGGCCGGGACATCCTCAGCCGCGTCATCCTCGGGGCGTCGGTCTCGCTGAAGGTGGGGTTCCTCTCCGTCGGCCTGGCGCTGGTCGTCGGCACCCTCATCGGCCTGGTCGCCGGCTTCTACGGCAGGTGGATCGACGACTCGCTGATGCGGCTGATGGACATGCTCTTCGCCTTCCCTGCGGTCCTGCTGGCCATCGCGATCCTCGCCATCCGCGGGCCGGGGACGTCGAACACGATCATCGCGATCGCCGTCGTCTACGTGCCGATCTTCGCCCGGGTGACCCGCGCCAGCGTGCTGGGCGTCCGGGAGGAGGTCTACGTCCGTGCCTCGCGGTCGGTGGGCGCCTCCGACTTCCGGCTGCTCACCCGGCACGTGCTGCCCAACGCCGCGCCGCCGATCATCGTGCAGACGTCGATCAGCCTCGCGTTCGCCGTCCTCGCCGAGGCGGCCCTGTCGTTCCTGGGCCTGGGCACCCAGCCGCCCAACCCGTCGTGGGGGCTGATGCTGGCCGAGGGGCGCGGCTACATCGACCTCGCGTGGTGGCTGGCCTTCTTCCCCGGCATGGCCATCGTGATCACGGTGCTCTGCTTCAACCTGCTCGGCGACGGGCTGCGCGACGTCCTCGACCCGCGCCAGCGGACGCTCATGGCCGGAGGTGGGCGGTGAACGTCCTGGAGGTCGAGGACCTGCGGGTGCAGCTGCGCACCCCGCGGGGGACGGCGCACGTGGTCAACGGGCTCTCCTACACCGTCGGTCCGGGCGAGACGGTCGCCGTCGTCGGGGAGTCCGGCAGCGGGAAGAGCGTCTCGGTGCTGGCCCTGCTCGGCCTGCTGCCGCCGCGGGTCGCGACCGTCAGCGGGCGGGCGCTGCTGCAGGGCGAGGACCTGCTGGCCATGGGCCCGGAGCGGCTGCGCCAGGTGCGGGGCCCGGGTGCCGGCATGGTGTTCCAGGACCCGATGACCTCGCTCAACCCGGTGCTGACGGTGGGCAAGCAGATCGTCGAGGGGCTGCTGGCCCACGAGGACATGGGCAAGCAGGCCGCCCGCCGCCGCGCCGCCGAGCTGCTCGGCGAGGTGGGCCTGCCCGACCCTGAGCGGGCGCTGGACCGTTATCCGCACGAGCTCTCGGGCGGCATGCGCCAGCGGGTGGTCATCGCGATCGCGCTGTCGAACTCGCCGGCGCTGCTGATCGCCGACGAGGCGACGACGGCGCTCGACGTCACCGTGCAGGCGCAGATCATCGACCTGGTCGAGAAGCTGCAGGCCGACCGCGGTACCGGCGTCATCTGGATCACCCACGACCTCGGCGTCGTCGCCGGCATCGCCGACCGGGTGCTGGTCATGTACGGCGGCCGCTGCGTGGAGGACGGCACGGTGGACGACGTCCTCGAGCACCCGGCGCACCCGTACACGCGGGGCCTGCTCGGCTCCCTGCCCGACCTGGCGGCGCCGGCCGGCCCGGACGGCGAGCTGCCCGACCTCACCACCGTGCCCGGCCTGCCCCCGCCGCCGACGGACCTGCCGCCCGGCTGCGTGTTCTGGCCGCGCTGCCCGGTCCGCGGCGACGCCCGGTGCGAGACCGAGCAGCCACCCCTCGTCCAGATCGGGGGCCGAAGTGGCCACATTGGCCCCGCACTGCCGCACCGGGCTGCGACCTGGTGCTCCGAACCGGGGACTTCCGGTACAGAAAGTCCCGGGACTTCCGGTACAGAAAGTCCCTGGGAGGGACGTCGTGAGTGACGTGCTGGTGTCCGCGCGGGGGCTCGAGGTGCACTTCCCCGTCCGCTCGCCGAAGGGGGTGCTGCGGGCGGTCGACGGCGTGGACCTCGACATCCACCGCGGCGAGACGCTCGGCCTGGTGGGGGAGTCCGGCTGCGGGAAGTCGACGCTCGGCAACGCGCTCCTGCGCCTGGTGCCGCCCACCGGCGGGACGATCACCTTCGACGGCACCGACGTCACCGCGCTGGACCGGCGCGGGCTGAAGACGATGCGGCGCCGCGCTGGGATGGTCTTCCAGGACCCGTTCGCCTCCCTCGACCCCCGGCGCACGGTCGCCCAGACGGTGGCCGAGCCGCTGGAGGTGCACGGCCTGCACGGCGGCCGCCAGGAACGGGCGGCGAGGGTGGGGGAGCTGCTGGAGCTGGTGGGGCTCGACCCGTCCGTGGCCGGCCGCTACCCGCACGAGTTCTCCGGCGGTCAGCGGCAGCGGGTGGGCATCGCGCGGGCGCTCGCCGGCGAGCCGGACTTCCTGGTCTGCGACGAGGCGATCGCCTCCCTGGACGTCAGCGTGCAGGCGCAGGTGCTCAACCTGCTGCGGCGGCTGCAGAAGCAGCTCGGGCTCACGCTGCTGTTCATCTCCCACGACCTGTCCGCCGTCCGCCACCTGTCCGACCGGATCGCCGTCATGTACCTGGGGCGGATCGTGGAGATCGGTCCGGCCGCGGCGGTCGGCGCGGATCCGCAGATGCCGTACACGCAGGCGCTGCTGTCGGCCGTCCCGGTGCCGCACCCGGCCCTCGAGCGCGAGCGGCGCCGGGTCGTGCTGCGCGGGGACGTGCCCTCGCCGGCCGCCGTCCCCAGCGGCTGCCGGTTCCGGACGCGCTGCCCGTACGCCTTCGAGCCGTGCCCGACCGTCGACCCCGCGCTGCAGCCGGCCGGGGCGCCCGGTCAGCTGGCCGCCTGCCACCTGCACGGCGTCGTCGGCACCCCGGTGACCGACACCCCGGAGGGCGTCACGGCTCAGCCGGGCTCCTGACGGTCAGGCGTCGGCGCGGACCAGGCGAGGGCGGGCTGCGACCAGCCCCACCATCAGCTGGACGACCACGAGGACCAGCAGCACGACCAGGCCGGGGGTCCAGTCGTCGGTCAGCTCGTGCAGGAGGCCGACCACGAGCGGGCCGGTGGCCGCGAGCAGGTAGCCGAGGCTCTGGGACGCCGCCGAGAGCCGGCCGGTCTGCGCGACGTCGCGGCTGCGGACGAGGACCAGCGTCATGGCCAGCGGGAAGGACGCGCCGGTGCCGAGCCCGTACAGCACCGACCACAGGGCGGGTGCGGCGTCCGGCGCCAGCAGCAGCCCGAGGAGACCGAGGGCGATGGCTCCCGACGCCACGACCACCCAGGCACCCTGCCCCGGCCGGCGCGCGGCGAGCGGGGGCACGACCAGCGAGAGCGGCGCGCCGACCAGTGCAGCCACCGCGACCAGCGCGCCCGCGTTCACGGGGGTGACACCCGCGTCGTCCTCGAGGATCTGCGCCAGCCAGGTGAGCAGCGCGTAGAAGGACAGCGACTGGAGGCCGAAGAAGACCATCACCGCCAGGGCCACGCGATCGCGCAGGATGGCGGTCCGCCGTCCCGACGCCGGCGCCGGCGTCGGCGTCTCGGGGCGGCCGCGGGCCGCGAGCGCGAAGCCGGCCAGGGCGAGGACGACGGGGAGCGACCACAGCGCCAGCCCGCCGAGCGCGCTGCCTGTCAGGTCCGCGAGCGGCTGGGCGAGCCCGGCGCCGAGGCTGGCGGAGAGCGCCATCGAGCCGGTCACCGCCCCCACGACGACGGCGCTGCGGCTGCCGAAGTCGGCCCGGGCGACCGCGGGCAGGAGGACGTTCGCCGCCGCGATCCCGGCGCTCAGGACGACGGTGCCGAGGAAGAGGCCGACGGTGCCGAGCGACCGCAGCGCGATGCCGACGCCGACGGTCGCGATGCCGGCCAGGACGGCCCGGTGCAGGCCGATGCGCGCCGCCAGCACAGGGGCGAGCGGCGAGAGCAGGCCGAAGCAGATCAGCGGCAGCGAGGTGACGACGGCCAGCGCGCCGGTCGAGACCGACAGCTCGTCCGCCACGTCGTCCAGCACGGGGCCCACGGCGGCGAACGGTCCCCGTAGGCAGAGCGCGGTGACGACGACGGCCGCGGCCGGGGCGACCACGGTCCACCGGAGGCGCCCCGTGGTGGTCTCCGCGGCGCGCACGACGGACATCCTCCGCCGCAGCTGTCGCCCGCCCGCGCGGGGGGTGGGCGCGCGCCGGGCACCGGGCACTAGCCTCGACGGCGCCAGGAGGGCTCGCCTAGTGGCCGATGGCGGCGGTCTTGAAAACCGCTAGGAGTTCACAGCTCCTCGTGGGTTCGAATCCCACGCCCTCCGCGTCCGCCGACACGCCGTGTCGCGCCCGCGTCCCGGGATGACCGACCGGTCGGTGACCGTGTTTCCGCAGGTGGACGCGCCGCATGTCGACAAAGCGGTGCACCGGGCAGCAAGTCACCGCCCCACCGGACAGCCCATCGCAACGATCAGGTGACGGGCATTTCGCGGCCTGTCGGAAGTCATCGGCAGCCCCGGGCCCGCACGTGACCATTGCACCTGTCCGCGGCACTTCCCCGCCGCGGCCAGGGGTGCTGAGGGAGTTGCCGCGTGACCATGGGCGCGACGATGGGGTGGCCGGCGGTGGCGGTGCTGGGTTTCGTGCTGCTCACCGGACTGGTGGTCGCCCTGGGGACCAGCTCGACCGCCCGGTACGAGTTCGAGCGCAACGGCGCCCGCGAGCGGCAGAGCCCGGGCGCGCACCGCATCGGCAGCCATCCGGCCGGCAGCAGGGCCGAGAGCCGGCCGTCCGCCGCGGCCGACGCCCAGGGGCAGCCCCAGGCCGTCGCCGTCCGGCCCGCCCCGGCTCCGTCGACCGGGCCCGCCTGGTGGCTGGTCGACGACGAGGCCGTGGTCCTGGCCGGTCCGTTCGGCGACCGGATCGACGCCGACTGGGCGGCCCTGGCCGGTGACCTGCCGGCCGTCTCGGTCTTCGGCGCCCGGCGGGCCGACGGCACCGTGGCCGTGCGTCCCTCCCCCGAGGAGCGGGCGTGGCTCGTGGACCTCGGCAACCAGCTCGACCGGCTGCCGGTCGAGTGGGACGAGCTGCTGACCGACACCGACCCGCTCACGACCCTGGTGGTCGAGGTCGCGGCCGCCCTCGTGGAGGCGGGCCTGTCGCTGCACGACCCGGAGGGCTCGGCGGCCGGCGGTGTGTGCCTGATGCCCGAGCTCGCGGCGCAGGGGATCGTCGTGAGCTGGCGGGCGCACGAGCGGATGAGCGTGCACCACGCCCGGGGCGGCGCCGCCGCGGCGACGGTGCGGCAGTCGATGAACGCCACGATCGCCGACGTCCTGGCCAACCTCGGCTTCGTCGTGGAGCCGTTCGACGCGTCCGGGAGCTCGCTGGTCACCGCTCTGGGCTGAGCCTCGGGAGGCGCCGACCGGACCCGCGCGGCATGCTGGTCCGACCCGGTCGGGGAGGGCACCCCACGAGAGGGCCCGGCGGCGTTCCGAATCGGACGCGACTCGCCGAGCGCGACGCGCCGTGAAGCCGCAATCACGCTCTGGACACAGTTTGTGAGCGCACCTAACGTGACGGCCGGGCCACCCGAGAGAGTGCGCACCGGTGATCCCGCCGGGGGGCCGGGTGGCCCTTCTTCCCGACCCCAGGAGAGCCGTTCTTGAAGAGAACACTGGCCGTCGTCATGGGAGCCGCGCTGCTCGCGGCCGTCCCGGCCACCGCAACCGCCGCACCCCCGGAGAACACCGCGGACCCCGCTCCCCAGCGGGCGCACGACCTGCCCAACCCGCTCGCCGACCAGCAGCGCGAGGAGCGGGCCGCCGGTCTGGAGAAGGTCCTCAGCGGCGAGGCCGTCGCCCGCGGGGCCAACCAGGTCGTCCAGCTCGGGCGCGGCAAGTACGTCGAGCTCGCCCGCGAGGACGAGGACGCCATCTGGACCGTGCTGGGCGAGTTCCGCGACCTGCCGCACAACTCCATCCCGGAGCCCGACCGCAGGGTCGACAACACCACCATCTGGACCGAGGACTTCTCCCGGGACTACTTCGACCGGATGCTCTACTCCTCGGCCGACGGCGTGAACTCCGTGGCCAACTTCTACGAGGAGCAGTCCTCCGGCCGGTACAGCGTGACCGGCGAGGTGGAGGACTGGGTGACCCTCGGCGGCGAGCCCGCCGCCTACTACGGCGAGGGCGACGACGACCGGCGCACCTGGGAGTTCCTCGAGGCGACCCTCGACGCCTGGTACCAGGAGCAGCTCGACGCCGGGAAGACGGCGGCGCAGATCGACGAGTACCTGTCCCAGTACGACGTGTGGGACCGCTACGACTTCGACGGTGACAGCAACTTCGACGAGGCCGACGGCTACATCGACCACTTCCAGGCCGTGCACTCCGGCATGGGCGAGGAGGTCGGCGGCGGCGAGCTCGGCGCGGACGCCATCTGGTCGCACCGGTGGTACGTGAACTCCGCCGGCCAGGGCAGCGAGGGCCCGGAGCTCGCCGACGGCACGCAGGTCGCGTTCGGCGGCACCCAGGTCGGGCAGTCGCGCTACTGGATCGGCGACTACACCGTCGAGCCGGAGAACGGCGGCGTCGGCGTCTTCGCCCACGAGTTCGGCCACGACCTAGGCCTGCCCGACCTCTACGACACGTCCGGCAACAGCGGTGGCGCGGAGAACAGCACCGCGTTCTGGACCCTGATGAGCTCCGGCTCGTACGGCAACAGCGGTCGCCCCGAGGACGGCATCGGCACCAAGCCCATCCCGATGGGCGCCTGGGAGAAGCTGCAGCTCGGCTGGCTGAACTACGAGACGGTCGAGTACGGCAAGAAGCGGACCGTCCAGCTCGGCCCGGCGGCCTACAACACCCGCCAGGAGCAGGCGCTGATCACGCTGCTGCCCGACCGCGAGGTGACGACGACGGTCGGCACCCCGTTCGAGGGCGACGACTTCTGGTACTCCGGCTCGGGCGACGACCTCGACAACACGATGCTCCTGGCCAAGCCGGCCGGCGCCTCCACGCTCACCGCGAAGGTGAGCTACCAGATCGAGGAGGGCTGGGACTACGCCTACGCCGGGTACGTCGACGGCGGGAGGTTCGTCCCGCTGCCGACGAACATCCCGACCGACGACGACCCGAACGGCCAGAACGCCGGGTACGGCATCACCGGCTCGACCGGCGGCAGGTGGGTGGACCTCACCGTCGACGTCAGCACCGTCCCGGACGGCGCACCGCTCGGCTTCCGCTACTGGACCGACGGCGCGGCCGCGGAGAACGGCCTGCTGGTCGACGGGACCGCCCTCGACGGCACCCCGGTGACGGAGTGGACGCTGGACGGCTTCACCGAGACCACCGGCACGACGGTGGAGAGCCACTTCAACGCCTACATCGCCGAGAATCGGGCCTACACCGGCTACGACACGGGGCTGAAGACCGGGCCGTACAACTTCGGTGACCCCACCCGTCCCGACTGGGCGGAGCGGCTGCCGTACCAGGACGGCCTGCTGATCAGCTACTGGAACAGCCAGTACACCGACAACAACGTCGGCGCCCACCCGGGCGCGGGGCTGATCCTGCCGGTCGACGGGCACGCGGGCCTGCTCTACGAGCCCACGGACGACGAGGGGACCAACCGCACGGACGGCGAGAGCTGGCGGCCGCGCATCCAGTCCTACGACTCGACGTTCGGGCTGCAGCGGACCGACCGGATCACGCTGCACGACCCGGACACGGGCAAGGCCCAGTCCTACGGCGGGCTGCCGGCCGTGCCGTCGTTCGACGACCGCAAGGACTGGTACGTGGCGCCGGGCGAGCAGCCCGACGCCAACGGCTGGACCGGCGTCGACGTGCCGAAGACCGGGACGCGGATCACCGTGCTGATCCAGAACACCCGGAACAACATCACCACGGTGCACGTGGGCTGACCACCCGCACCGCCAGGCCGGAGGCCCGGTTCCCCTCGGGGAGCCGGGCCTCCGTGCCGTCCGGGGCTAGACGGTCCCGGGCGAGTGGCGGACGACGAGTTCCGCGCCCCGTGCCGCGAGCTCGTCGCCCAGGTCCCGCAGCAGGGCCAGGCCCTCGTCGTCGGCGTCCCGGACGTCCTGCAGGTCGAGGACGACCCGGACGTGGCCGCTGCCGCGCAGCGACTCGGCGGTGCCCCGGAGCAGGTCCGCGCCCAGGGAGGTGAGGTGGCCGCTGGCCCGGATGAGCCCGGTGCGGCTGTCGACCGACTCGGACAGCATCACGCCGCCCGCCGCTCGCCGGCCGGCTCGAGCTCGAGCACCCGCCAGAGCCCCGTGCGGTGCAGCAGGTCGAGGGTCCGGCGGTTGGCGCCGCGCAGGACGACGCTGCCTCCCCGGGCCCGGCAGGTGCGGTGGGCCGACAGGAAGCTGGCGACGGCGGGGCTGGCCAGGTGCTGCACCCCGCTCAGGTCCACGACGAGCTCGCGGGCGCCGGCCAGCAGCGCGTCGTGCAGCAGCCAGCGGACGTCGGCCAGCCCCTCGGTCAGCAGGTCGTCGGTGAGCCGCACGGTCACCTGGTCGCGCTCGGTGTCGAGCCGGGTGTGCGCGGCGGCGCGGACGGCGGTGGCTGTCATCGGCATCTCCTCGCTGCGTCGGGGCGGTGCGGCCCAGCCTGGCCGCCGGACATTGCGATCCCCTGGGGAGCGGTTTGCGATTGCATGAAGGCTCCGGCGCAGCCGCGGGACCCGCGACGGGCGATGGCAGCATGGACGGCGATGGCGCTGCGACTGCTGGTGGTGGAGGACGACGACCACATCCGCACCGCGCTGCGCTGGGCGCTGGAGGACGAGGGCTACGACGTCGCCGAGGCGGGGTCGGGCGAGGAAGCGCTCCAGGCGGTCGCGGTGAGTCCGCCCGACCTGATGATCGTCGACCTCATGCTGGGCTCGATGGACGGCGTCGACGTGATCCGGCACGTCCGCCACGGCCTCGACCTGCCGATCATCGTCGTCAGCGCCCGCGCCGACACCAGCGACATCGAGACGGCCCTGGACGCCGGTGCCGACGACTACGTGACGAAACCGTTCGCGGTCAAGGAGATCACCGCGCGGCTGCGCGCCCTGCGGCGGCGGGTGGCTCCCGCACCGGTCGAGGACCACCCGGAGGAGGTCCTCCTGGACCGCGACCCGGTCGCGCCGCTGGTGCTGCGCGAGGCGCGGGGGACCGTGCACCGCGGTGAGGAGCAGCTGCCGCTGACCCTCACCGAGTTCCGGCTGCTGTGCGAGCTCGCCGCGTCGCCGGGGCGGGTGCTCAGCCGGCAGGCGCTGCTCGAGCGGGTGTGGCAGCACGGCTTCTTCGGCGACGAGCGGCTGGTCGACGTGCACGTGCGCCGGCTGCGCACGAAGGTCGAGCGGGACCCGAGCGCGCCGCGCGTGGTGGTGACCGTCCGCGGCCTGGGGTACCGGCTGGACCTCCCGTGAGGCCGGCCCTGCGGAAGGGGCTGCGCGCACGGGTCGTGCTCGGCTACGCGGCCGGAACCCTGCTCGTGTCCGTCGTGCTGGTGACCACCACCTTCCTGCTGGCCCGCAGCTACCTGCTCGACCAGCGCGAGGCGTCCCTGACCCGGCAGGCCTTCGCCGACGCCAACGCCCTGGACAGCCGGCTGTCCACGGCGGGCACGGCGGTCGGCGACGTGCTGGGCGACCTCGTGCCCTCCGGCGGTGCCGACGTCGTCGTCCACGACGGCGACTCCTGGTACTCCTCCGGCCTCGACGTCGGCGCGCGGGACGTCCCGGCACCGCTCCGCGAGCTGGTGAGCACGGAGGCGGCGGCCAGCCAGGTGGTCGAGACGGCGGACGGGCCGCGCCTGGTCGTCGGTCTGCGCCTGCACGACACGGAGGTGGAGTTCTACGAGCTGGCCCCGCTCGACGAGCTGCGCCAGGTGCTGAGCACCCTGGCCGCGGTTCTCGGGGCCGGCGCGCTGGCCGCGACGGCGGCCGGCACGGCCTTCGGCGTCTGGGCCGGCCGGCGCGCGGTGCAACCGCTGGAGCAGGTGGCGGGGGCGGCGACCCGCATCGCCGGCGGCGAGCTGGGCACCCGGTTGCCCGCGACCGACGACCCCGACCTGGTGGGCATCGTCGCCAGCTTCAACAGCATGGTCGACGCGCTGGCAACGCGGATCCAGCGGGACGCCCGCTTCGTCGGCGACGTGAGCCACGAGCTGCGCAGCCCGCTCACCACGCTGGTCACCAGCGTCGAGGTGCTCGGGAGCCGCCGCGAGGAGCTCTCCCCGCGGGGCCGCGAGGCGCTCGCGCTCGTGGAGGGCGAGCTGACCCGGTTCCGCCGGACCCTCGACGACCTGCTGCAGCTGGCCCGCCTCGACGGCGCGGATGTCGCCGCCGCGGGGCAGCCGGTCTGCGTCGCGGACCTCGTGCGCCAGGTGCTGTCCGACAGCGGCCGGCCGGCCGGGCTGCTGGACGTCGCCGAGGGGGCCGGGACGACGGTGCGCGGCGACAAGACGAGCCTCGAGCGGGCGGTGCGCAACGTGCTCGACAACGCGGACCGGCACGCGGGCGGGCCGTCCGCCGTCCGGGTGCAGCGGCGCGGCGACGCCGTCCTGGTGACCGTCGAGGACGACGGCCCCGGCGTCGCCCCCGAGGACCGCGAGCGGGTCTTCGAGCGGTTCGCCCGCGGTCCGCGCGCCGCCCGGAAGTCCCTGCCCGGCGCGGGCCTGGGCCTGGCGATCGTGGCGGAGACCGCCGCGCGGCACGGCGGCGCCGCCTGGTGCTCCGAGGCGCCGGGTGGCGGCGCCCGCTTCACCCTGTCCGTGCCGGTGGCACCGCGATGAGCCGGCGGTGGCGGCTCGCCCTTGTCGGCCTGGTCCTGGCGGTGGGCGGGTGCGGCGTCCCGGTGAGCGACGGACCGCAGGCCATCCCGTCGTCCGAGGTGCCCTACGGGCTGGCCGAGCGGACCGCGCCGCCGCCCTCGCCCAGTGCCGTCGTCCCGGCGGAGGCACCGTCGCAGGTCTTCCTCGTCGGCGCCGACGAGGTGCTCGTCGGCCGCCCGCGGGAGGTCGCCGGCCCGACGGTCCGCGACCGGCTGGCCGCCCTGCTGACCGAACTCGAGCAGGCGCCCAGCGCCGCCGAGCGCGACGAGCAGCTGTCCACCCTGCTCACCCCGGAGGCCCGGCTCTCGGTGACCGGGCTGGAGCAGGGCACGGCCACGATCGACCTCGCCCTCCCCGACGGCGTGCCCTCGGGCGGGGCGAGCCGCCGGGCGGTCGCGCAGCTCGTCCTCACCGCGACCAGCCTGCAGGGCGTCGACGCCGTCCGGCTCACGATCGGCGGCGACCCGGTCGAGGCGCCGCTGCCCACGGGGGAGCTCACCTCGACGCCGCTGACCGCCGCGGACTACGCCGTGTTCCTGACCGCCCCGGAGCCGCCGTCCGCGGTCCCGGCGCCGCCGTCCTGACGCTCAGCCGGCGAGGATCCTGGCCTTCTGCGCGGCGAACTCCTCCTCCGTGAGGATCCCGGCGTCGCGGAGCTCGCCGAGCTTGCGCAGCTGCTCCACCATGTCGGTCTGCGGCGGGGCTGCCGGCGGGGGAGCGGCCGGCGCCGGGGCGCCGAACGCGGCACCGGCCATGCCCGGGTTGACGTGCAGGTACTGCGACTGCCGCTCGATCGTCTTCTTCTGCCGCGCCTCGCTGATCAGCGGCGCCAGCAGGTCCATGACCGCGTAGGGCCCCTCGACGTTGTCGAGCACGACCTGGCCGGTCGTCGTCCCCTCGACGTTGCCGCTGAGGTTGAACATGTCGGCCTGGGCCCCGTAGGACGGGTCCTCCAGCACGAGGACGACGTCGCCGACGTCGTTGCCGCGCTGCCAGACGGCCTGGCGCACGTCCATGTCCTTGACCGCCCAGAGCGGCACGCTCTCGGTGCGGGTGCCGAGCAGGCCGCTCTCGATCCAGACGCGGTCCTTCGTGATCCGGTAGCGGGCCTTGGAGACGCCGGCCGCGCTGGTGGCGGCGTTCTTGCTCTCGCCGAACCAGAGCGTGCTCGGGTCGTTGGCCCACTGCTCGGTGCGCTTCGCGTTCTGCTCGGCGAGCTTCTGCTTGCCCTGGTCGGCGATCGCCTTGCCCTGGTCGGCGACCTGCTTGAGGCGGTCCTTCCAGCTGACCTTGCCGCCGGCCGGCGCGGCCGCGGCGGGCGGGGGACCGGGCGGAGGGGGGAAGGCGGCGGCCGGCGGCGGGAGCTCGGTCGTGAGCGGGTCCTGCCCCGTCGAGCCCTGGTCCGAGACGTGCTCGGTCCAGGCGCTGCCGTTCCAGTACCGGAGCTCGTGCATCCCGGTGGGGTCGGGCAGCCAGTTCGCGTCCGCCATCGCTGTCTCCTCCGTGGTCGTGTGCCGGCAGGAGGATGCCAGCGGCGGCCCGGATACGGGGCCCTCCCGATCGCGCCGAGATCTGCACACTCGCCGCCATCAGGCCCCTGATGGGCACGAGTGTGCAGATCTCGGCGGTCGGGGCTGGTGATCACGATGTGATCACAGGCACAAGAAGCCTTGACAGGTGAATGTAAGGACGGTGTCCTAACAAACATGACCGTGGTGCGCGAGAGCCAGCAGCAGCGTCGGCTCCTGCGCCCGACCAGCAAGGTCCTGCCCGAGCACGCCCGCGCGCACAACCGGTCGATGGTCCTGCAGCACCTGTTCCACTTCGGCCCGCACTCCCGCGCCGAGCTCGCCCGGGCCACCGGGCTCACCCGGGTCACCGTCTCCGACCTCGTCGGCGCGCTGCTGGCGGAGGGCCTGGTCACCGAGCTGGGCCTGCGCGCCGAGGGGAAGCCGGGCAAGCCCGGCACCCCCGTGGGCCTGCGCACCGACGCGTTCCAGATCGTCGCCGTCGACCTCGCCGACGACGAGCGGATGCACGGCGCCGTCCTCGACGTGGACGGCGAGGTGCGCGTGCGCCGGTCGGAGGCGGTCCGGGGACGGCGCGGCCAGGAGGCCGTCGACGCCCTGCTCGCCCTCTGCCAGGACCTGGTCGCCGCCGCCACCTGCCCGGTGCTGGGCGTGGGCGTCGGCTCCCCGGGCGTCATCGACCCCGAGGGCACCGTCGTCCAGGCGCCCAACCGCGACTGGTACGGCGTGCCGCTGGCCGCGGAGCTCGGGGCGGCCCTCGGCCTGCCGGTGCACGTGGCCAACGACGCGAACACCGCCGCGCTGGGCGAGTTCACCTACGGGGGCGCCTCCGGCGGCGGGCTGCTCGTGCTCACGGTGGGGGAGGGCGTCGGTTCGGGCATCGTGCTCGACGGCGCCCTCGTCCAGGGCCACGAGCACGCGGCCGGCGAGCTGGGGCACGTGACCGCGGTCGACGAGCGCGACGACATCGACGGCGCCCCCCTCGGCCGCCCGCAGCCGTGCGCCTGCGGGCGCTCGGGCTGCCTCGAGACGGTGCTGTCGGTGCCGGCGATGCGCCGCCGCGTCGAGGGGCTGGCCCCCGACGCGGCGGCTGCAGCCCTGGCCGCGGTCGGCCGACGGCTGGGCATCGTGCTCGCGCCGGTGGTCAGCGCGCTCAACCTCTCCGAGGTCGTGGTCAGCGGCCCGCCGGAGCTCCTCGACGGCCCTCTGCGGGAGGCGGCCCTGGCCGCGATCCGCGAGCGCACCATGCCGGTCATCAGCAGCGATCTCGACCTGCGGATGACCTCGCTCGGCGAGGACGGAGCCCTGTCCGGGGCCGCCGTGCTCGTGCTCTCCGGTCAGCTCGGGGTGACGTGACCACCCCGAGCCGACCAGTTGCAGGTCGGAAGACCCCCCACGGCGGCGCTGTCCGGCACCGTCCGCGCCAGAGAAGGAAGACCGACATGAAGATGGTACGTACGGGCGGCGCGGCCGTCCTCGTCGCCACGATGCTCGCCGTCGCCGCGTGCGGCGGCGACGACGGTGGTTCGGGCGGGAGCGAGGGCGCCGAGCTCCGCCTGTGGCTCAACGGCACCGACACCCCGCAGGAGCTCCGCGACTACCTCGTGGAGACCTTCGAGGAGCAGAACGAGGGCGCGACCCTCGTCATCGAGGAGCAGGACTGGAACGGCCTGGTGCCGCGGCTGCAGACCGCCCTGACCTCGGACGACCAGACCCCCGACCTGGTCGAGATCGGCAACACCCAGAGCCCGACGTTCACCTACGCCGGCGCCTTCAGCGACATCTCCGACCTCTACGAGGAGCTCGGCGGCGACAAGCTCCTGCCGGCCTTCGTCGACGCCGGATCTGTCGACGACACCGTCTACGCGCTGCCCTACTACTCCGGTGCCCGCGCGGTCTTCTACCGCAAGGACCTCTTCGAGGCAGCCGGCGTCCAGGTGCCGACCACCCTCGACCAGTTCGCCGAGGCGGCCCGCACCCTGCAGTCGGCCAACCCTGCCGGGACGCCGAACTTCTCCGGGGTCTGGTTCCCCGGGCAGGACTGGTACAACGGCATCGCCTGGCTGAACGCCTACGGCGGCGAGCTCGCCGTCCAGGACGGCGACCAGTGGGTGGGCGCGCTGTCGAGCCCCGAGTCGCAGGAGGGCCTGGCCAAGGTCCAGGAGCTGTTCGCCTCCGCGACCAGCGCCCCGCGCGACGCCGACTCGAACGAGCCGTGGGTGCCGTTCAACAACGGCGAGTCGGCCATGTTCTCCGCGCCGACCTGGGCCCGCTGGAGCATCGACCTGCCCGAGTGCAACAAGGGCGTCGACCCGGACGACGAGTCCGACGAGGCCGCGGCTCTGCTGGCCGAGCAGCAGGCGTGCAACGAGGAGAAGACCGGCGTCTTCGCGCTCCCCGGCCTGGAGGAGGGCAGCGCCGCACCGGTGTTCGCCGGCGGCTCGAACATCGCCATCCCGGCGAAGTCGGGCAACCAGGAGCTGGCCCGCAACCTGCTGGAGATCATCTTCAGCGAGGAGTACCAGACGATGCTGGCCGAGAACGGCCTCATCCCTGGCAACACCGACTACGCCGACTCCCTCGGTGACGACGTGTACGCCCAGGCGGCCCTCGCCGCCGCCGTCGACGCCAAGCTGACGCCGGCCGCGGAGAAGTGGGCCGACGTCGAGGGTGCCCGCATCCTGGAGGACTTCTTCCAGGAGATCGCCGGTGGTGCCGACCTCGCCTCCGCGGCGGAGAAGGCCGACCAGCTGATCACCGACACGCTCAACTGACCGACCGGCCGGGGGCGCGGTCCCTCCGCCCCCCCGCCCCGGTCGCCCTCGCACCCCGGAGCCCGTCGTGCCCGCTCCCCACTTCTCCCCGCCCGCCGCGGCGCCTCCCGCGCCCCCTCCCTCACCCGTCGTCCCCGTCCCCGTCCCGGCGGCGGGCGCCGACCCCCCGCGCCGGCGGTCGTGGCGGTCGCAGCTGAATCCCTACCTGCTGCTGGTCCCGGCGCTGGTGCCGATCGGCGTGGCGCTGGGCTACCCCCTGGTCCGCCAGTTCTGGATCTCGTTCCAGGAGTACGGGCTGGCCCAGCAGTTCGGCCAGCCGGCCGAGTGGGTCGGGCTGCGCAACTACGCCGACCTGCTGTCCGACGGCTACGTGTGGGGCGTCATCGGCCGGTCGATCGCCTTCTGCCTGGTGAACGCCACCCTGACCATGGTGATCGGCGTCGCGCTGGCGGTGCTCATGACCAGGGTCGGCCGGGCCGCCCGGATCACCCTCCAGGTCGGCATGCTCCTGGCCTGGGGCACCCCGGTGCTGGCCACGATGACGGTCTGGCAGTGGCTGTTCGACTCCCAGTACGGCGTCGTCAACTGGCTGCTCGCCGAGCCGCTGGGCATGGACGGCATGCGCTACCACTCCTGGATCATCGAGCCGCTGTCGTTCTACTTCGTGGCCACGGTGATCGTCGTCTGGATGAGCGTCCCGTTCGTGGTCTTCACCGTCTACGCGGGGCTGCTCCAGGTGCCCGCGGAGTGCGTCGAGGCCGCCCAGCTCGACGGGGCCGGCGGGTGGCAGCGGTTCTGGCACCTGTCGGTGCCCCTGGTGAAGCCGGTCCTGTTCGTCGTCGCGCTGCTGCAGATCATCTGGGACCTCCGGGTGTTCACCCAGATCTACGTCCTGCAGCGGGGCGGGGCGCCGACCCGCGACACCCACCTGCTGGGCACCTACATCTACTCGCTGTCCAAGGAGTTCTCGATGGCCGGCGCCATGGCCACGATCATGCTGGTCATCACGCTCGCCCTCACCGGCTTCTACATCCGCCGCATGCTGAGGGAGGAGGAGCTGTGACCGCGACGCGGGGGAGGCGGCCGGTCCGCTGGCTGCTGGGCACCCTGGCCGTCCTCGTCGCGCTGGTCTGGGTCTTCCCCATCTACTGGATGATCAGCAGCGCGTTCCTGCCCACCAACCGGCTGCGGACGGCGGAGCCGACCTTTTTCCCGACCGACGGGACGCTGGCCAATTTCCGGCGGGTTTTCGCCGATCCCGACTTCTACTCCTCGTTCAAGGTGTCGCTCGGCGTCACCGTTCTCACATTGGTCGTCGCGATCCTCTTCGCATTCGTCGCGGCACTCGCCGTGAGCCGTTTTCGGTTCCGCGGCCGGAAATCGTTCGTCGTGACCATTCTCGTCGTCCAGATGATCCCCGCGGAAGGATTGTTCATCTCGCAGTACCGGATGCTCGACGACTGGGATCTGGTCAATTCCGTGCTCGGTCTGAGCATCGTCTACGTGGCCGCCGTCCTGCCCTTCACGATCTGGATGCTGCGTGGGTTCGTCGGCGGCATCCCGATCGAGCTCGAGGAGGCGGCGATGGTCGACGGGCTCTCGCGGACCGGCGCCTTCTTCCGCATCACCTTCCCGCTGCTCGCGCCTGGCCTCGTGGCGTCCGGCGTCTACGGGTTCCTGCAGGCGTGGAACGAGTACACGCTCGCCCTGGTGGTCATGACCGACCCGGGGGAGCGGACGCTGCCGCTCTGGCTGCAGGGGCTGGTCGAGGCCAACCGGGCGACCGACTGGGGTGTGGTCATGGCGGGGGCCACGCTCATCGCGGTCCCGGTCATCGTCTTCTTCCTGTTCGTGCAGAAGCGGCTGTCCGCCGGGCTGGTGTCCGGGGCGGTGAAGGGGTGAGCGTCGACCACCGGGAGGCCTGGTCGGTCGGGCTGGACATCGGCGGCACGAAGGTCCTCGGGGTCCTGCTGGACGACGCGGCCGCGGTGCGCGCCACCCTGCGCGTGCCGACCCGGCAGGGCACCGACGGCGTGCTCGGCACCGCGTCGGAGGTCGTCGAACGCCTCTGCGCCGCCGCGGGGATCACCCCCGGCCGGCTGGTCGGTGTGGGCGCCGGCGTCCCGGGGCTGGTGGACCCGGCGACCGGGGAGGTCTCGTTCGCCGTCAACCTCGGCATCCACGACCGGGCCGTCGCGCTGGCGCCGCTGCTGGCCGATCGCTTCCGCGGGGTGCCGGTCACCGTGGAGAACGACCTGAACGTGGCCGCCGTGGGCGCCGCGCGCGTCCTCGGGCTGCGCGGTGACCTGGCCTTCCTGGCGCTCGGCACCGGGGTGGCCGCGGGCTTCCTGCTGGACGGCGGCCTGCGGCGGGGCTTCCGCGGCGGAGCGGGCGAGATCGGGCACCTGCCCTACGACCTGTCCGGCCCGGTCTGCCCCTGCGGCCAGCGCGGCTGCCTCGAGCTCTACGGCTCGGGGTCGGCACTGGACGCGGCCTGGCCCACCCGCGACGGCCGGCCCGCCGCGGTGGAGGTCTTCGCCGCGGCGGCCAAGGGAGACCCGGACGCCGTCCGGGTGCGGGACGCGTTCGCCGACGCCGTCGCCGCCGCCGTGCGGCTGCTGGTGCTCACCGCCGACGTCGAGCACGTGGTGCTCGGCGGCGGGGTGGCCGAGGTCGGGGCGCCGCTGCTGGAGGCGGTCTGCCGCCGCCTGGACGAGCAGGGCGCCGGTTCGGCGTTCCTGCGCAGCCTGCGGATCGGGGAACGGGTCCAGGTGGTGCCGCACGGCGTGACGGTGGCTCCGATCGGCGCGGCCCTCGCCGCGCGGGAGGCGGTCGCCCCGGCGCCGGCGGTGCCGACCCGGTGAGGGGTGCGCCGTGGAGGTCGTGATCCTCGGCTCGGCCGACGAGGTGGCCCGGCTGGCGGCTGACCGGATCGCCGCCGTGGTCCGCCGCGACCGCGAGGCGGTCCTGGGCCTGGCCACCGGGTCCTCGCCGACCGGCATCTACGCCGAGCTGGCGCGCCGGGTCTCCTCGGGTGAGCTGGACATGTCCGGCGTCCGCGGCTTCGCGCTGGACGAGTACGTGGGCATCCCGCTCGACCACCCGGAGAGCTACGCGGCGGTGATCGCCCGCGAGGTCGTGGGCCCGCTCGGGCTGGCACCGGAACGCGTGCGGGTGCCCGACGGCCGGGCGGCCGACCTGGAGGCCGCGGCGGAGGAGTACGACCGCGCGATCGCCGCCGCCGGGGGCATCGACCTGCAGCTGCTCGGGATCGGCGCCAACGGCCACATCGGATTCAACGAGCCGACGTCGTCGTTCGCCTCGCGCACCCGGATCAAGACGCTCGCCCCCCGCACCCGCGCCGACAACGCCCGGTTCTTCGCCTCGCCGGACGAGGTGCCGACGCACTGCCTCACGCAGGGCCTCGGCACGATCCTGGAGGCGCGCGCACTGCTGCTCGTGGCGCAGGGGGAGGGCAAGGCGGAGGCGGTCGCGGCCGCCGTCGAGGGCCCGCTGACCAGCATGTGCCCGGCCTCGGCGCTGCAGCTGCACCGGCGGGCGGCCGTCGTCGTCGACGAGGCGGCGGCCTCGGCGCTCCGGTTGACCGACTACTACCGCCACACCTACGCGCACAAGCCGGAGTGGCAGCGGCCCTAGCGGACCCGCCGGCCGTCGGCCCAGACCCCGCGCACCGTCCAGTCCTCGTCGAGGAGGACGGCGTCGGCCGCGTAGCCGCTTGCCAGCCGCCCCAGGCGGTCGGCGAGACCCAGCGCCGCCGCGGGGGTGGCGGTGACCGCCCTGACGGCGGCGACCGGGTCGAGGCCGAGCGTGGTGACGGCGGTGCGCACAGCGGCGTCGAGGGTCAGCGTGGAGCCGGCGATGGTCGCCGTCCCGGCGAGGACGGCGAGGCCGTCGCGGACGTCGACGTCCAGCCCGCCCAGGCGGTACCGGCCGTCCGGGGCCCCGGCTGCGGCCATGGCGTCGGTGACCAGCGCGACCCGGCCGGGAGCGGCCGCGAACAGCAGGCCGGCGACGGCGGGGTCCACGTGCCGGCCGTCCAGGATGAGCTCCAGCGTGACGCGCGGGTCGGCCACTGCCGCCGCCACCGGCCCGGGCGCGCGGGCGGTGATGCCGGGCATGGCGTTGAAGGCGTGGGTGAGCAGGCGCGCCCCGGCGTCGAAGGCCCGCCCGGTGAGCTCCGCGTCGGCCTCGGTGTGGCCCACGGCGGCGGTGACGCCGGCCCCGGCCAGCACCTCGATCGCCTCCAGCGCCCCGGGCAGCTCCGGTGCGAGCGTGACCTGCCGCAGCGTGCCGTCCGCGGCGGCGAGCAGGCGCCGGACGTCGTCCTCGCCGGGTGCCCGCAGGTGGGCGGGGTCGTGCGCCCCGCAGCGCCGCGGCGACAGGAACGGGCCCTCCAGGTGCGAGCCGAGCACGCCGGTGCGCTGCCCGGTCAGGCCGGCGACGGCGGCGAGGGACGCCTCGAGCGAGCCGATCGGGTTGGCCACCAGGCTGACCACGCTGCGGGTGGTGCCGTGCCGGCGGTGCACCTCGAGCGCGGCGGTGATGCTGTCGGCGCCGTCGTCGAAGGAGGAGCCCCCGCCGCCGTGCACGTGCAGGTCGACGAAACCGGGGGTCAGCCAGGCGCCGTCCGCCACCTCGTCGGCGGGTGGGGGCGCACCGCTCCCGGTCGCGGCGACGGTCGCGCCGTCGAGGAGGACCCAGCCCCCGTCGACGACCCCGTCGGTGTCGACCCGGCGGGCGCCCCGGAGCAGGGTCGTCACGACCGGCCGCCGAGCAGTTCGGCGACCGCGCGGGTGTTCGCGGCACCGGCTCCGTGCGCCGTCACGACGGGGCCGGGGACGAGGTCGGCGTCGTCGGGCATGCCGAGGGCGACGACGACGGCGTCCGGGCGCCGGGCGACCAGCCGCTGCAGCCACTCCCGCTGCCAGTCGCCGCGGTAGGCGTCGCGCACGGCGACGACCACGGGCAGCCCGTCCGCCCCCGCCAGGGCCTCCTCGACCGACGGCGCCCCACCGTGCACGGCCACGGCGCCGGCCAGCAGCCCGTGCGCCGCGAGCGGCTCGGCGAGGCTCCACTTGGCCTGCCCGACCGCCATGTTCGCCTCGCCGCGCAGCTCCACCACCAGCGCGGGGCCGGGCAGTCGGCCGGCCTCCCGGGCTCGCGTCGCGCGGCGGGCCGCGGCGGCGCCGACCTCGCGGTCGGCGGCGGACCGTTCCGCGGCGGACGACCGCGCGAGCCGCTCCCGCAGGGCGGTCACCCGCTCCGCTGCCTCGCGCACCCGGGCCTCGGGCAGCCGGCCGTCGCGCACGTGCTCGGCCACGGTGCGGCGGACGGCGGCGCAGTCCTCCTCGCCGTCCTCTGCACCCAGCAGCAGCAGGTCCGCGCCTGCCGCCAGGGCCAGGGCGGCGGCACCGGGGATGCCGTGCGCGGCGCGGACGCCGGCCATGTCCAGCGCATCGGTGACGACGACGCCCTCGAAGCCGAGCTCGCCGCGCAGCACGTCGACCAGCAGCCGCCGGCTGAGGGTGGCCGGCCGGTCGTCGAGGGCGGTGAACACGACGTGCGAGGTCATAACCAGGTCGGCGCCCGCCGCCACGGCGGCGGCGAAGGGCGGCAGCTCGCGGCGGCGGAATGTCTCCTCGTCGGCGTCGATGACCGGCAGGCCGAGGTGGGAGTCGACGGTGGTCGCCCCGTGCCCGGGGAAGTGCTTGGCGGTGGCGGCGACGCCGACCGAGCGCAGCCCGCGCACGTACGCGGCCCCGTGCCGCGCCACCAGCGCCGGATCGGCCCCGAACGAGCGGACGCCGATGACCGGGTTGCGGGGGTCGCTGTTCACGTCGACCGACGGGGCGAAGTCGACGTTCACGCCGGCCCGCCGCAGGTCGTGCCCGATCGCGGCGGCGACGGCGGTGGTGACGGCCTCGTCGTCCACCACGCCCAGCGCGAGGTTGCCCGGGTAGCTGCTGCCGACGAGGTACTCGAGCCGGGTGACGTCCCCGCCCTCCTCGTCGAGGCCGATCAGGGCGTCGGGGCGGACCGCCCGGATCCCGTCGGAGAGGGCCCGCACCCGGTCGGGGGCGGAGTCCGCGCCGACGAGGTTCTGCCCGTAGAGGCAGGCGCCCGCCAGGCCGTCGTCGAGGGCGGCGGCGACCCACCCGGGAACGGCCGGTCCGGCGAATCCGGGCATCAGGCAGGCATTGACGAGGCGGTCCAGTTCCGACATGTCCCTCTGCTTCTCCCGCGACCGGATGTGCCGACGACACTAGACGAGCGGTGCCATTCCCCGCGCCCTTTCCGGTGGGCCCCGCCGTGCCATTCGACCGACCGGGCGGAATTGCCGACCGGGTCCGCTCCGGCCCCTTTCCGCGGGCCCCGTGGAGCGGTATCTTCCGAGCGCCCGGGACGAACTTCCTCCCCGGATCCCCGAATTGCCCGGAGGGCCCGATGGCGACCGTCACCTACGACCGCGCGACCTGCGTCTACGCCGGGGCGGAGCGCACCGCGGTCGACGCCCTCGAGCTCACCGTCGAGGACGGCGAGTTCCTCGTCCTCGTCGGCCCGTCGGGCTGCGGCAAGTCCACGTCGCTGCGGATGCTCGCCGGGCTGGAGGAGGTCCGCGACGGCCGGGTGCTCATCGGCGACCGCGACGTCACCGACCTCCCGCCCAAGGACCGGGACATCGCGATGGTCTTCCAGAACTACGCGCTGTACCCGCACATGACCGTCGGCGACAACATGGGCTTCGCCCTGAAGATCGCCGGCGTGCCCAAGCAGCAGATCCGCGACCGGGTGCGGGAGGCGGCCGCGCTGCTCGACCTCGAGGAGTACCTCGACCGCAAGCCCAAGGCCCTCTCGGGCGGGCAGCGGCAGCGGGTGGCCATGGGCCGGGCGATCGTCCGCCAGCCGCAGGTCTTCCTGATGGACGAGCCGCTGTCCAACCTCGACGCCAAGCTCCGGGTGCAGACCCGCCGTCAGATCGCGCAGCTGCAGCGGCGGCTGGGCGTCACGACCGTCTACGTCACCCACGACCAGGTCGAGGCGATGACGATGGGCGACCGGGTGGCCGTGCTCAAGGACGGCCTGCTCATGCAGGTCGGCACTCCCCGGGAGCTCTACGACCGCCCGCGCAACGCCTTCGTCGCCGGCTTCATCGGCTCGCCCGCGATGAACCTCTTCCGGCTGCCGGTCACCGACGGCGGCGTCGCCTTCGGCAGCGAGGTGCACCCGGTCGAGCGGGACGTGCTCGACCGGGCCGGCGCCGCGGAGGTGACGCTGGGCGTCCGCCCCGAGGACCTCGAGGTCGCGGCCGACGGCCTGCCGGTCGAGGTCGACGTCGTGGAGGAGCTCGGCGCCGACGCCTACGCCTACGGCCGGACGACGGTCGGTGGCACCGCGCAGGCGGTCACCGTGCGCGTCGACTCCCGGCGCCCGCCGCTGAAGGGCGACGTGGTGACGGTGGCGCCGCGGCCGGGCCACGTGCACCTGTTCGGCGCGGACGGCGAGCGGCTGGGCGGCTGACCGCCCGCGTCCTCAGCGGGGACGGCGCGTCCGCCCCCGGCCGTCCTGCGCCGCGCTCCCGCGCCCGGTGCGCCGTCCGCCGGTGTCGCCCGCGCGGCCACCGGAGCGCGCCGGGCGGGCCTGGCGGTCGTGCCCGTCGTGGTGCCGGGTGCGGTCGTGGCGCTCCCGGCCCGGGCCCCGGCCGGCGGAGCGCACCGAGCACTCGCGGCAGGTGGTGAACCAGGGGGCGATGCCGGCGCCGCAGGAGCTGCACCGTCCCGACGAGGAGAGCCCGATGGCCGCGGGCAGCAGCTCGGTGATCCGGTCGGCGCAGACCTCCTCGACCTCGGCGGCGTCCTCGGCGGTGAGCCCGGCGACGCCGGGGAAGGAGCGGAGCAGGGTCTGCGCGTCCCGCGCGGCGGCGGCCGCCTGCTCGTAGTCCTCGACCATGCCCTTCTCCGGCACCGGCTCCAGCACGGTCTCCGGGTCGACCCGCAGGCCCGCGGCCGAGCGCAGCGCCGCCCGGGCGAGCACCAGCCAGCGGGTGCGCCGCGGCGGGTTGTAGTCGATCGGCAGGTTGATCAGCCGCCACACCGTCCAGAGGTCGCCGACGGCGCCCAGCGGCCCGCGCAGCAGCGGCAGCAGGGCGTGCACCCGGACGATCAGCCCGGTGACGTCGTCGGCGGTCATCTGCTGGTCCTTCGTGGCGGCGCGCGCCCAGGCGGTCCAGCGGGTGAGCGCCTCCGGCAGGTCGACCGGCTCGAAGGCGCCGAGGTCGTCGAGCTCGGGACGCAGCCGGGGCCGCCGCTTGGGCAGGTCGCTCATCGCGTCGCCCCGGGCCACCTCGGCTCCGGCCTTGAGCAGCCCGGCGTCGGCGCGCATGCCGGCGACCCCGGCGAGCACGCCGACGGTGCCGTGCCCGGTCAGGCCGTAGCGCCCGGCGCGGCCGGCGATCTGCGCGGTCTCCCAGGTGCGCAGCGCGCGGCGCTCGACGCCGTCGAACTTCGTCGTCTCGGCGAAGAGCACGGTGCGGGCCGGCACGTTGATGCCGTGGCCGATGACGTCGGTGGTCACCAGCACCTCGGTCTCGCCGCGGGTGAAGCGGTCGATCACCTCGCGGCGGGTGGCCGGCGGCAGCGCCCCGTAGAGGACACCGACCTTGCCCGGGCGGTACGGGTCGAGCGCCGCGGCGACGGCGTAGACGGCCTTGCGCGAGAACGCGACGACGAGGGTCTGCGGCCGGACGCCGTCGGCCCGGACCGGGGCCTTGAGGACGTCGAGCCGCGAGAGCCGCTTGTGGTTGACGACGGTGATCTGCTTCGCGTCGGAGACCAGCGGCTTGAGCAGCAGGTAGGCCTCGGCGGCGGAGATCAGGTGCATCTCGCGGTAGTCGCCGGTGAGGACCAGCCGTGCCCAGTGGTGGCCGCGGTCGGGGTCGGCCACCCAGTGCGACTCGTCGAGGACCAGCAGGTCGCCGCGCATCGGCGCCTTCTCCACGGTGCAGCAGACGATCGGCGCGTCGGGGTCGATCTCCTCCTCGCCGGTGCTCAGGCCGACGGTCCCCGCCGGCAGCACCGCCGACAGCCGCGCGTACGCCTCGTGGGCGAGCTGGCGCAGCGGAGCGGCGTAGACGCCCCGGCCGTTCTTCTCGAGCGCGAGCAGCGACTCGTAGGTCTTGCCGGAGTTGGTCGGCCCGAGGTGGAAGACGACCTCCTCGGGGCGGGTGGTGCGCACCGGCAGCTCGGGCTCGGCGCCCTCCACCCAGCTCTGCTGGGCGAGCTTCTCGATGCGGGCGGCGGCGCGGTCGTCGTCGCGGCCCTGGAGCTCACGAGCGCTGCGCTTGCGCCGTCGATCGGAGGAGTGCGGGGGAACTGTCACAGGGGGGAACAGGCCTTACGTCAGGGGAGGTCGGGGCGGGTCCGCTCGAGCGCGGAGACCAGCTGCCGCGGACCCTACGGAGGGCAACAACCGGAACCGGCCGGACATGCCCGGCGTCAGGCCGCACGTCGTTCGTCCCGTGCCTCGTGCAGCCGGACCTCGATCACCAGCCCGCGGACGGCCACGACGTCGTTCAGCGTGCGGGGGGTGACCAGGAGCGGCCCGTCGGCCGTGCGGAAACCGACGGCCACGGGGCAGGTGAGGGCGCCCGCGGCGCGGGTCCGCGGCCGGGAGGGCCGCAGCGGCAGCACCCGGTCGGCGACCTCGGCCCAGCCCTCCGTCGTCCGCGGGACGCCGACCAGCACGGCGAGGTCGCCGAGCAGCCCGGCGGTGTTCTCGACCTCCAGCCGGAGCCGGCGGTCGCGCGGCCACGCGACCCGGGGCTGGACGACGTCGACGCGGACGCCCAGGGCGGTGAGCAGGTTCGCCGCGCCGCACAGCTGCAGGCGGGGGAGGGATCCTGCGGGCGTCACGGCGGCGCGGGCGCGCAATCGCGCGAGGGTGGCGCTGTAGCGCAGCCGGCGCTGCTGCTGGGTGGCCGGCGTGGCGCGGTCGGACAGGGGGACGACGACGGGGCGGGGCGGTGCCTCGGTCATGCGAGAAGCGTCCAGCGGCGCGATGACGACGGCGTGACCACGACGCGGCGCCCACAGGAACTCCGGGCGGCGTGCTCTGTCGCGACAAAGCACGACTGAACGGGCCGTGAACATCCGGCGGATCGCGCATCCTTCCGGCGGCTCGGTCAATAGACCGCGCGTGACCTCGTCCGAGACCAGGCCGAACGGCTCGCTGTCCCGCCGCAGGGCCCTCCAGCTCGGGGTGGCCGCCGGCACCGGTCTGGCGCTCTCCACCGCCGACCCGGCCGCCGCCGCTCCTGTCCGGCCCACCTTCCGCCACGGCGTCGCGTCGGGCGACCCGCTGCCCGACGCGGTGGTGCTGTGGACCCGGGTGACGCCGCGCCCCGGGGACGACCCCGGGACCGGCAGGGGACCCGTCGTCCCGGTCACCTGGGAGGTGGCGACCGACCAGGCGTTCCGGCGGGTGGTGCGCAGCGGAACGGTGCGGACCGGTCCGGACCGCGACCACACCGTGAAGGTGGACGCGACGGGGCTCGCCCCCGGCACCGGCTACTGGTACCGGTTCCGCTGCCAGGGCGTCGTCTCGCCGGCGGGGCGGACCCGCACCGCGCCCGCTCCCGGCGCCGCCGTTCCCCGCCTGCGGATGGCGGTGGTGTCCTGCGCGAACTGGCAGGCCGGCTGGTTCACCGCCTACCGGCACCTGGCCCGGCGGCAGGACCTCGACCTCGTCCTGCACCTCGGCGACTACCTCTACGAGTACGCGCCGGGCGAGTACCAGGCCCGTGACATCGTCGTCCGCCCGCACGACCCGCCGCGGGAGATGACCACGCTGGCCGACTACCGGCGCCGCCACGCGCAGTACAAGACCGACCCGGACCTGCAGGCGCTGCACGCGATCGCGCCCTGGGTGGTGACGTGGGACGACCACGAGTCGGCCAACGACTCCTGGGCCGGCGGCGCGGAGAACCACACCCCGGGCGCCGAGGGCGAGTGGCGCCGCCGTCGCGGCTTCTCGCAGCAGGCCTACGCCGAGTGGATGCCGGTGCGCTACGAGGCCGGCGGCCGGCTCTTCCGGCGGCTGCGGTTCGGCCGGCTCGCCAGCCTGTCGATGCTCGACCTGCGCACCTACCGCGACGAGCAGGTGGACTCCCCGGTCGACCCGGCGCTGGCCGACCCGGCCCGGACCATCGCCGGACCGGAGCAGCTGCGCTTCCTGCTGGACGGGCTGGCCGACCGGCAGGTGCAGTGGAAGCTGGTCGGCAACCCGGTGATGATCGCGCCCGTCCGCTTCCCGGCCGCCCTCGACAGCCGGGTGACCGAGGGCATCGCCGCCCTGGTCGACGCCCCGGCACCTCCGGTGTCCGGCGTCCCGTACAACGTCGACCAGTGGGACGGCTACCCCGCCGAGCGCGCGAGGGTGCTGGGCCACCTGCGCGACCGCGGCATCCGCGACACGGTCTTCCTCACCGGGGACATCCACTCCGGCTGGGCCTGCGACCTGCCCGCCGACGCGCTGACGTACCCGGTGAACGGCACCAGCGTCGGCGTCGAGCTCGTCTGCACGTCGGTGACCAGCGACAACCTCGACGACATCACCATGACCCCGCCGCGGACGACGTCCCTGGCGGTGGAGACGGCGTTCAAGGCGAGCAACCCGCACGTCAAGTACCTCGACTTCGACTCGCACGGGTTCTCCGTGCTCGAGGTGACCCCGGCAGGCGCGCAGATGGACTGGTTCGTGCTGGCCGACCGCACCGACCCGAACCCGGCGGCGGTCTGGTCGACGTCCTACCGGGTCCCCGCCGGGACGCAGAAGGTCCAGCCGGCCCCGGGGCGGCTGGCATGAGCGCCCGGGTGATGGACCGCCGGCGCTTCCTGCAGGTCGGCGCCGCCGGCGGAGCGGCCGTGGTCCTGTCGACCGCGCTCGGTGCGCAGCCGGCCCGGGCCGGGCGCAGGCCGGACCTGCGGGTGTACGTGCTCGTGGTGGACGGCTGCAGCCCGGGCGAGGTGGAGCCCCTGCTCATGCCCCGGCTGTCCGCCCTGCGAGCCGAGGGGACGTGGTTCCCCGCGTCGCGCTCGCTGCCGGTGATGGAGACCATCCCGAACCACGTGATGATGATGACCGGCGTCCGGCCCGACCGGTCCGGCGTCCCGGCCAACGCCGTCTTCGACCGCCGCGAGAACGTCGTCCGGGATCTCGACCGCCCGACGGACCTGCGGTTCCCGACGGTGATCGAGCGGCTGAACGCGGCGGGCGCGACCACCGGGACGGTGCTGTCGAAGGAGTACCTGTTCGGCATCTTCGGCACCCGCGCCACCTATCGGTGGGAGCCGCAGCCGGTGCTGCCCATCACCGGTCACGCACCCGATGCCTTCACCATGGACGCCGCCGTCGCCTTGGTCGACCGGTTCGACCCGAACCTGGTCTTCGTCAACCTCGGCGACATCGACCGGGTGGGGCACAGCGACGTCCTCGGGCCGGTGCTCCCGGCCGCGCGCAAGGCCGCGCTGCTGAGCAGCGACACGCAGGTCGGCCGGTTCGTCGACCACCTGCGGGCCATCGGGCGCTGGCAGAAGAGCGTGCTGATCGTCCTCGCCGACCACTCGATGGACTGGTCGATCGCCACGAACGTCGTCTCCGTGGCGCAGGTCCTCGGCAGCCGCCCCGACCTGCGCGACAGCATCGAGATCGCCCAGAACGGGGGCGCCGACCTCCTCTACTGGATCGGCCGGGCCAGCCGTCGAGACGCCGGGCTGGCCGAGATCCGGCGGCTGGTCCAGGCCCACCCCGGGGTGCTGGCGGTGCACCGACCCGACCAGTTGCGCCTGGGCCCGGAGGCCGGTGACCTGGTCTGCTTCACGCGGGCGGGCTGGCGGTTCAGCGACACCACGCCGGTGTCGAACCCGATCCCGGGCAACCACGGGCACCCGGCCACCGAGCCGATCCCGTTCCTGGTCGCCGGTGGCCATCCCGCGGTCCGCCGCGGTGCCGTGCGCAGCGACCCGGCGCGCACCGTCGACGTCGCCCCCACGGTGGGCGCGCTGTTCGGCCTCGGCGCCCCGCGCGGCGGCTACGACGGCACCGCCCGCACCTCCGCGTTCACGAGGTTCCCCGCGGGCCGCTGACCCGCTTCTCGTGCCGAGATCCCGTGATCTCGGCACGTCAGGCGCGCTGATGCGCCGAGATCCCGCGATCTCGGCGGGGGAGGGTCAGCGGAGGTGGCGGGTGGCGGCGGCGAGGGTCCGGGCGGTCAGCCGGCCGTCCGAGAGCCCGAGATCGACGACGTCGTCGAACACGCGCTGGTCGGAGGCGGCGGCGCGGAAGACGGCGTCCATCACCCACGGCCACCGGCTCGCCCAGGACGCGGTGGACGAGTGCAGCAGGTGCCGGCCGAGGCGCCGCCGCAGCTCGCCGCGGTACCGCGCCCCGGCGTCCGCGCCGTGCACGGCCGCCGCGCCGGCCAGCGACCCGGACAGCACGGCGTAGAAGATGCCCTCGCCCGTGAGCGGGTTGATCAGCGAGGCCGCGTCCCCGGCCAGCAGCACCCGCCCGTCGGGCTGGCGCGGCCGACCGGTCGACAGCGGCAGCCGGTGCGCCCTGAGCTCGTTCGCCCCGACGCCGGGCAGCAGCCGCTCGAGCCCGGCGAGCAGCCCCTCGCGGTTCACGCCGCCGGAGACCAGCTCGCCGTAGCCGACGTTCGCCCGCCCGTCGCCGAGGGGGAACGACCACGCGTAGGCCGGCCACCGCTGCTCCGTGGTGGCGATGAGCTGGACGTCCTCGAGCCCCTCCGGGACGGGCGCGTAGCCGCGGATCGCGATCGCGAGGTGGTGCGGCCGGTTGGGTGCGGTGCCCAGCGCCCGGCGGACGACGGACTCGGCGCCGTCCGCCCCGACCACCACGCCGGCGGTCAGCACGCCGTCGATCTCCACGACGTCGTCGCGCACCTCGAGCCGCCGGACGACGTGCCGCCGGAACTCCGCGCCCGTGGCCAGCGCCGCCGCGAGCAGCCGGGCGTCCAGCACGGCCCGGGGGACGACGCGGGCCGGCCGGTGCATCGTGCGCTCGACCACCGCGCCGCCCGGCGAGCGCAGCCGCAGGCGCGGGACGACGGCGTAGCCCGCCGTCGCCGCGTCGGGGTCGATGCCGAGACCGGCCAGCACGTCGAGGGCCTCCGGGGCGATCCCGTCGCCGCAGACCTTGTCGCGCGGGAAGTCGGCCCGGTCGAGGACCAGGACCCGCGCGGACGGGTCGGCCCGGCGGGCCGCCGCGGCGCAGGCGGAACCGGCCGGCCCGCCCCCCACGACGACGACGTCCCAGTGCTCGGCGCCGGTCGACTGCATGAGGGGAACGCTAGGCAGGACGGACGGGACGCGCGACGCCGTCCCAGTTCTGGGCCAGCAGCCGGCGCCAGCTGTCCAGGTCGTGCGCGGCCGGCTCGGTGCTGCCGATCCAGTCGAGCAGCACGTCGCAGAAGCGGTCGGGGTCGTCCAGGTGCGGCCAGTGGCCGGCGTCCCGGAACACCTCGATGCGGGCGCTGGGCACCAGCGAGCGCACCGTCTCGGCGTGCTGCGCCGGGACGATCGGGTCGCGGCCGCCCCAGATGACCAGCATCGGCACGGAGTCGGCGAGGTAGAGGCGGTCGAGCGCGGTGACCGCCTGGCCGCGCGCGTCGACGACGCCGCGCAGCGTGCGCAGGAACGCCCGCCGCGCCTCGACGTCCTTGAGCGCGAGCAGGGCGTCGCCCGCCTCGGCGAGGTCGCCGACCCGGCGCCAGCCGGACACCCGGCCCACCTTCTCCACGGCCTGCAGGCCGGCGCGCAGCGGCCCGGACACCCCGGCGAGCGCGGTGATCACCAGTTCCGCGCCGGGCAGGGTAGCCGCCCGCAGCCCGGCCGAGAGCTCCGGGCCCAGGCCACCGCTGCCCACCAGCGCGAGCCGCTGGCAGCGCTCGGGGAACTGGTAGGCGAACTGCAGCGCGATGCCGCCGCCCAGGGAGTGGCCGACGACGGTGGCCTGCTCGATGTCGAGCACCGACAGCAGGTCGCGCATCCCGTTGGCGTAGGCGGCGATCGAGTAGTCGCCGCGCGGCTTGTCTGAGTTCCCGTGCCCGAGCAGGTCCGGCGCGATGACGGTGTGCGTCTCGGCGAGCCGGTCGATCACGCCCGCCCAGGTCTGGCAGTTGTTCCCGATGCCGTGCAGGAGCAGCAGCGCGGGACCCTCGCCGGCCCGGATGAAGGCGCGCTTGTGCCCGTGGACCACACGGCTCTCGGCGACCTGACGGGGCGGCACGCGACCAGTGGACCACGAACCTGTTGCCGAGGAGTTACAGACACCGCTCAGGCGGAGGGTGGCGCCGTCCACTTGCGGGGCGGGTGGACGTAGCCCTCGACGAAGGACAGCAGGGCCTGCGCGTCGCGGACCACGCCGAAGGCGTCGAGGCGCGCGCCGTCGAGGTAGCCGTCGTCGACCATGCGGCGCAGCTGGGTGAGCAGGGGCTGCCAGAACCCGTCGACGTCGAAGAGCGCCGTCGGCTTGGCGTGCAGGCCGAGCATGCCCCAGGTCCAGGCCTCGAAGAGCTCCTCGAGGGTGCCGGCGGCACCGGGCAGCGCGACGAACGCGTCGGCGAGCTCGGCCATCGCCGCCTTGCGCTCGTGCATCGACTCCACGACCTCGAGCCGCGTGAGCCCCGGGTGCGCGAGCTCGTCGTCGACCAGGTGCTGCGGGATCACCCCGACGACCTCGCCGCCGGCCGCGAGGGCGGCGTCGGCGATGACACCCATCATCCCGACGTGGCCGCCGCCGTACACGAGCCCGACGCCGGCCTCGGCGAGCTGCCGGGCGAACGCCGCGGCGGCCTCCGCGTGGGAGGGCGGACCCGCGTGCGAGCCGGTGAAGACCGCGATGCGCCTCATCCGCCGTAGTAGCGGTAGACCGGCTCGGCGATGCAGACCGGCTTGTCGCCGCCCTCGCGCTCGATGGTGGCGGCCAGCGTGAGCTGCAGGCCGCCGGCGATCTCCTCGACGTTCTTCAGGCTCGCGGTCAGCCGCACCTTGGACCCGACCGGGACCGGCGACGGGAAGCGGACCTTGTTCAGCCCGTAGTTCACGCCCATCACCGTGTCGGTGACGAGGAGGACCTGCGCCGACAGCGGCGCGAGCAGCGACAGCGTCAGGTAGCCGTGCGCGATCGGCCCGCCGAACGGGCTCTCGGCCTTGGCGCGCTCGACGTCGACGTGGATCCACTGGTGGTCACCGGTCGCCTCGGCGAACTGGTCGACGTGCTCCTGGGTGACCTCGAACCAGTCGCTGCTGCCGAGCTCCTTGCCGAGGAGCCCGGGGACCTCGGCCATCGTCGTCGTGGTGGTCATGGCGTGCCCTCCTGAAGCCGGACATGTCCGTTCGCATGCTCTGCCTCTGCTTACCAGGGCGAGCAGAGGCAGAGCTTCCGCGGGGGTGCCATGGCGCTCCGGGCTTGCGCCGACCGGGTTCACTGGGCGGGTGCTCGCCTCGACCGACGGCTGGACGACCTGCGCCCAGGGCCACCGCCACTGGGGCCGCGCCGGGGCGGCGGGCCTGCTGCTGCACCGCGACGGCGCCGACGGCCCCGAGGTGCTGCTCCAGCACCGGGCCGTCTGGTCGCACCACGGCGGGACGTGGGGGACGCCGGGCGGCGCGCTGCACCACGGGGAGACTGCCGCCGACGGCGCCCTGCGGGAGGTCCGCGAAGAGCTCGGCCTGCTCCCGGACGACGTCGTCCTCGGTGCGCGGTCGGTCGACGACCACGGCGGCTGGGCCTACACGACGGTGCTCGCCCGCCCCGCCCGGCGGATCGAGGCCGCGGACCTGCGGCTCGACGGCGAGAGCGACGGGGTGGCCTGGGTGCCGCTGGCCGGGCTCGGCGAGGTTGCCCTGCACCCCGGGCTCGCGGCCTCCCTCAGCCGCCTGCGCCCGCTGCTGGAGGACGCGCGACGGTAGTCTGGCGTGTCGGGCATGAGGTCGCTCTGCGTGGGTAGGCGGTCACGGCTTCCCGCACCACCGCACCACCTGAAGGAGCCGGCCCTGTCCCGCGTCCACCGGCACCGCGCCCCTGGCCCCGCATCGCGCGGCGCCGGGCTCGGTGCTCTCCGTTCCACCGTCCAGCAGCACCGGGCCCGGATCATCCTGGTGCTCGGCATGGCTTGCGCGGGCCTGCTCGTCGCCGCTCCGCTGGCGCTGTTCCTGGCCGGGGGTGGTGACCGCGCCGGCACCGCCCGCGATCCCGAGGGCGTGTTCACCGGCGACCCGGGCACGGGCGTCGGCGGCGGGCCCGGTCCGTCGACCCCGGGTGTGGCCACCGAGTCCGCCCAGTCCCCTGCGCCGGGGCTCCCGCCGGTCGACCCGGCCGCCGACGTGTCCGACGTCGGGGGCGGTGGCGGCACGGGCGGCGCGGCCGCGGCCGGCGGGGTCGGCAGCTCCGCCGGGACGGGCGCGGGCACCGGCACCGGTGGCGGGTCGGCTCCGGTGGCCGGAGCCCAGCCCGCGCCGGCCGGCGGCGGCACGAACCCGGCGCCGTCCGGTGGCGGGAGCAATCCGCCCACGTCGCCGGGCAGCAACCAGCAGCCGCCCGCGCAGCAGCAGCCGGCGCCCCAGCAGCCGGCGCCGGAGAAGCAGTGCCCCTGCGAGACGGTCACCGACGTGGTCGAGGGCGTCACCGACCCGGTGACCGACGTGGTCGGCGGCCTGCTCGGCAAGTGACGGCCCGGCGGTGCGTGCCGGCGCCCGGATAGGTTCGAGCGCATGAGCGCCCGCGACGACGTCTCCGAGATCTTCGACAGCTCCGCCTGGGCGCCGGTCGAGGGCTTCGGCTTCTCCGACATCACCTACCACCGGGCCGTGGACGCCGGCGTCGTCCGCATCGCCTTCGACCGGCCCGAGGTGCGCAACGCGTTCCGCCCGCAGACGGTCGACGAGCTGATCGAGGCGCTGGAGCACGCGCGGCTCTCGACCGACGTCGGCTGCGTGATCCTCACCGGCAACGGGCCCAGCCCCAAGGACGGCGGGTGGGCCTTCTGCTCGGGCGGTGACCAGCGCGTGCGCGGGAAGTACGGCTACGAGCACGACAAGGGGCGCTCGAGCGGGCGGCTGCACGTCCTCGAGGCGCAGCGGCTGATCCGCTTCATGCCCAAGGTCGTCATCTGCGTCGTCCCGGGGTGGGCGGCCGGTGGCGGGCACAGCCTGCACGTCGTCGCGGACCTGACCCTCGCCAGCGCCGAGCACGCTCGCTTCAAGCAGACCGACGCCGACGTCGGCAGCTTCGACGGCGGCTTCGGCTCCGCCTACCTCGCCCGGCAGGTCGGCCAGAAGTTCGCCCGCGAGATCTTCTTCCTCGGCGACGAGTACACGGCCGAGGACGCGCACGGGATGGGCATGGTCAACCGCGTCGTCCCGCACGCCGAGCTCGAGGCCACCGCGCTCGAGTGGGGGAAGAAGATCGTGGCGAAGAGCCCGACCGCGCAGCGGATGCTCAAGTACTCGTTCAACCTCATCGACGACGGTCTGGTCGGGCAGCAGCTGTTCGCCGGCGAGACCACGCGGCTGGCGTACATGGCCGAGGAGGCGGTGGAGGGTCGCGACGCCTTCCTCGAGAAGCGCGACCCCGACTTCACCCGCTTCCCGTGGCATGTCTGAGGGCCATAGTGGTCATGAAGGCCCCATGAGCAGGGAGGCGAAGTGATCGTCGAGGTGGTGACGGGCGCCGACGAGCGTCCCGAGGCGCGGGTGGTCGACGTCGACGACCTCGGCCGGCTGCACCTGGCGCTGGGGCAGGTGACCGACGACGAGGCGGCCGAGGTGCTGGAGCGGGCGGGGCTCGGCCGGCTGCAGGACAGCGAGACCGCCGTCCTCGACGTCGCCGCCCTGCACGCCGCCGCCCAGCCGCGGGCCACGGGCCCGGAGTGGCAGGCGCAGTGGGACCAGATGATCGCCGGCGCGCGCAGCCGGGGGTGGCTGTCGGAGGACGGCGCGACGGTGAAGGTGCACGTGGAGAGCGCCGCGGGCGCCTGACTGGGACACTTGTGCCCTGACCTGCGCAGATGTCTGCGCACGGTGCACCAAATTTCAAGTACTAAAGTACTCAACGGTTCCGGTGCAGGGTCATTGTGGTGAGTCCATCCACACGTCACGATGTCGCGGTGCGTATGACGTCTGGTCACGGAATCCGGTCATGAGCGGCACGCCGGGGCGGCCGCTCAGCTCGGAGCTGTCCGAGCAGCTGCTGTCGGTCGCGGTGGACATCCTCGCCGAGGAGGGCTGGGGCCGGCTCAACAGCGACCGGATCGCCGCACGGGCCCGGGCGGGCAAGGCGGGCATCTACCGCCGCTGGCCCACCATGGCGGCCCTCGCGTGCACGGCGGTCGGCCGTTTCCGGCTGGTGGACACCCCCGAGGACGGCGGCTCGCTGCGCGCCGACCTCGTCGCGCTGGCCTCCCGGTGGACCCGTCCGCTGGACCGCGAGGAGCGCGCCGTCGCCAGCATCGTCGGTGCCGCCCGCCACGAGGAGCAGCTGCGCAAGGGGCTGGACGACGCGCTGGTGCACCCGCTCGAGCGCGTCGTCGCCGAGCTGGGGGAGCGGGCGGCCGATCGCGGCGAGCCGGTCGAGCCCGGCCGGCTGGCGCTGCTGGGCTCGGTGCTGCAGGCGTTCTGGTGGCAGCGCTACACCGCGGCGGGCGACGGCGCGATGACGCCCGAGGCCGTCGAGCGCGTGGTCGACGACGTCCTCGTGCCGATCGCCGGCTCCGTGTCCGCCTCGCGGGAGCCCGCGGTCGTCTGACCCGGCCGCGTCAGCCGGCGCGGCGCATCTCCACGGGCGGCCAGCCGGTGTCCGCGCGGCGACCGGCGTCGAGCGGTGCGCCGAAGCGGGCCTGCATGGTGGCGAGCACCTGGTCGAGCAGCCGTTCCACCTCCGCGGCGACGGCGGCGGCGTCGCCTCCGTCGGCGGCCAGCCGCCGCTGCTCGACCAGCACGACGCGAGATGCCGTCAGCCACATGGCGGCGGTGAGCGGGGCGGCGATCTCGGGGGCCAGTCCCGTGCCCACGCCCGGCTCGGGGTCGGTGGCCCAGGCCTCGGCCAGGGTGGCGCCTAGCCGCAGCTCGGCCTCGTAGAGCACCCGCTGCTCGTAGGCGGCGAGGTCGGGGCAGGCGGCCAGCGCGGCGGTGAACGCCGCGGTCTCGTCGGACAGGTGCAGCGCGACGAAGTGGCCGGCGCCCTCCACCAGGTGGCGGCGCAGCGCCGTCAGCGGCGAGACGCCGGGAGCGCGGGTGCGCACGGCCTCGGCCGGCGCGTCCACGAAGGGCAGGCGCCCCGCGAAGAACAGCTCCTCCTTGGTCGCGAAGTGGTTGAAGACCGTCTGGACGGCGACGTCGGCCTCGCGGGCCACGTCGGCGATGGTCACCGCGTCGAAGCCGCCCTCGGCGAACATCCGCTGCGCGACGGTGCGGACGTGTTCGCGCGTCTGCGCCTTCTTCTGCGCACGACGATCCTTGAGTTCACCCACCGTCGCAGCATAAGCACGCTGCGTATCTGATTTGATGAGCGGCGCGAAAGAACCCGGCTCACGCCCGGTGTGTCGTGACGGTGGCCCAGTCGTCGGCGACGGCCCGCGCCCACGACTCGACGAGGACCTGCAGGTCGATGACGTCGAGGTCGGCCGCGACGTCGGCGATCGTCGTCCGCCAGACCTGCGGCGGCCGGCTCAGGTCGAGGTCCGGCGGCGCGCCGAGGCGGTCCAGCGCCGCCCGCAGCCGGCCGGGGTCCCCGGCCACCGGGTGCTGCGCGTCGTACGCCGCGTCCGCCAGGGCCACGACCGCGCCGCCTCGCGGAGCGGCGTCCGCCTCCTCGCGCAGCCCGCGCAGCGTCACCTCGAACAGCCGGGCGCACGAGGGCGAGGCCCCCGGGTGGCGCGAACCGCCGTCCGGGACCGGGACGAGGACGGCGCCGCAGCCGGGGCATGTCTCGGTGGGCTGCGCAGGAACGTCCGGGGGCACCGCCCGATCGTGCCGCACGGCGGCTCCCCGCGCGGAGCCGAGGGGCCGCTGCAGCCGCCCGCACCGAGGCAGGCAGCATGACCGCGTGCGAACCAGAGCTGCCGTGCTGCGCGAGGCCGGGACCGAGTACGACATCGTCGAGCTGGAGGTCCTCGACCCCGGCCCGGGCGAGGTGCTGGTCGAGATGGCCTACGCCGGCCTCTGCCACTCCGACGAGCACCTGCGGCACTCGAACCCGGGTGGGCGCTACCCGATCGTCGGCGGCCACGAGGGCTCGGGCGTCGTCCTGGCCGTGGGGCCCGGTGTCGTCTCCGTCGCGCCGGGCGACCACGTCGTCACCAGCTTCCTGCCCGCCTGCGGGCACTGCCGGTTCTGCGCGCAGGGCCGGTCGAACCTCTGCGACAAGGGCGCCACGATCGCCAAGGGCGAGCTGCCGACCGGGACCTACCCCTTCCGGCTGGACGGCGAGCCCCTCGGCGGCTTCTGCATGGTCGGCGCCTTCGCCCGGCACACGCTGCTGAGCGAGTTCTCCTGCGTCCGCATCGACCCCTGGCTCCCGCTCGACACGGCGGCGCTGGTGGCGTGCAGCGTGCCCACCGGGTGGGGGTCGGCGGTCTACTCCGGCGGGGTCCGGCCGGGCGACACCGTGGTCGTCGTCGGCCTCGGCGGGGTGGGCGCCAACGCGGTGCAGGGCGCGGTGCACGCCGGGGCGATGCACGTCATCGGCGTCGACCCGGTGGCCATGAAGCGCGAGTTCGCGGAGTCGCTGGGCGCCACGCACGCCGTCGCCACCGCGGAGGAGGCGACCGGGCTGGCCCGGCAGCTCTCCCGCGGCACGGGCGCCGACGTCGTCATCCTCACCGTCGGGAAGATGTCGGCCGAGGCCTACGCGGGTGCGGCGTCGGCGCTCGGCAAGGGCGGCACGCTCGTGCTGACGGCGCTGGCCGACCGGCCGGAGGACGGCAACGTCTCGCTCGGCGGCCAGCTGGCCACCGTGTTCGAGCAGCGCATCCAGGGCTCGCTGTTCGGCTCGTGCAACCCGTTCAAGGACATCCCGATGCTCCTGCGCCTGCACGAGGAGGGCCGGCTGGAGCTCGACCGGCTCATCACCCGGCGGTACTCGCTCGACGAGGTCAACGAGGGCTACCGCGACCAGGCGGCCGGCGAGACGATCCGCGGCCTGCTCGACCACGCGAAGTCCTGACCGCCTTGTGTGCTTCATCGCGATAAAGCACACCGGTCCTGGGCACTGGGCGGCGCATGAGTGAAGCGCGCATCGCCGTCCTCGACGTCGACGGCACCCTGGTCGACACCAACTACCAGCACGCCCTCGCCTGGTACCGCGCGCTGCGGTCGCTGGGGGAGACCTACCCGATCTGGCGGATCCACCGGCTGATCGGCATGGGCGGCGACCAGCTGGTGCGGGCGATCGGCGGCGACGAGGTCGAGGACCGCATCGGCGACGCCGCCCGCGAGCGCTGGGTGGAGGAGGTCGACCCAATGATGGGCGAGACCGCGCTGCTCCCCGGGGCCCGCGAGCTGGTGGTGGCGCTGAAGGAGCGGGGCCACCGCGTCGTCCTCGCCAGCTCCGGCAAGCCGCACCACGTCGAGCGCGCGCTCGACCTGCTCGACGTCCGGGACGTCGCCGACGCCTGGACGACGAGCGACGACGTCGAGGAGACCAAGCCCGCCCCCGACCTGCTGCAGGTGGCGCTGAAGAAGCTGGGCGAGCCGGTGGACGCCCCCGCGCTGGTCATCGGCGACTCGGTCTACGACGTCGAGGCCGCCAAGAACGCCGGGATGCCGGCGATCGTCGTCCGCTCCGGCGGGTTCGGGGACGACGAGCTGCGCGACGCCGGCGCCCTCGCGATCTACGACACCCCGGCCGACCTCACCGCCGCGCTGGACGACACCGACCTCTCCTAGGCGCCCTGCCCGCCCCAGCGGCCGAGCGCGACGATGGCGTCGCGCAGGGCGAGCCCCCGATCGGTCAGCGCGTAGGCCCGGGTGTTGTGCCGGAGGGGCAGGCGGGACAGCACCCCGGCCGCCTCCAGCTCGCGTAGGCGGGTCGCGAGGATGTTCGTCGGCACCCCGAGGTCGCGCTGCAGGTCGCCGTAGCGTTGCGGCCCGTCGAGCAGCCGCTCCACGATGAGCAGGGCCCACCGGGCTCCGACGACGTCGAGGGCTGCGGCGAGCCCGCTCACGCGGTCGGATCGGTGTCCGGCTTCATCCAGAACGGCGAGTAGTGGTAGCCGTCCGGGTCGTCGAACTGGCGCTGGTACATGAACGGGTAGTCGTCGGTGTCGCCGATCCGCCCGCCGGCGGCGCCGGCGAGCTCGACGAGCTCGTCGACCGCCTCCCGGCTGCCGAGGTCGAAGGAGACGGTCACCTTCGAGGGGGTGCCGGGTCCGCCGACCAGGTCCTCGCTGCCGCCGACGCTCGCGTACATCTCGCGGCTGCCGAGCATGACGTACTGCTCCGGCGCGATCGCGAAGCACGACACGTTGTGATCGGACATCTCGGCGTTGAGCGTCCAGCCGAGGGCCCTGTAGAAGGCGGTCGCGCGCTCGACGCTCTCGACCGGGCAGGTGATGAAGAGGCTCATGCGGCGGAGACTTGCAAAATGCAAGTGCGACGTCAAGGCCTCGCTGCCTGCGGCGACAGGTTCGGCACGGCTAGGAGGCGGCGGAGCGGCGGCCGAGCCGCCGCAGCATCTCGTCGGGGTGGTCGGTGATCACCGCGTCGACGCCGAGGTCCCGCATCAGGTCCATGTCGCGCGGGCGGTTGACCGTCCACACGTGGACCTCCTTGCCGGCCGCGTGCGCGTCGGCGACGAAGTCGGGGTCCGAGCGGAGCAGCGCGATCCCCGGCCCGAGCGCCGTCATGCTCCCGCCGAGCAGCTCCCGGCGGACCGGCCGCAGGCGCTTGCCGATGAGCAGCACGGTCGGCACGGCCGGGGCCAGCTCGGCCATCCGGCGGACGGCGAGCTGCGAGAAGCTCATCATCCGGACGGCGGGCTTGCCCGCCCACTCGACCGGGCGGCCGTTGCCCAGCAGGCCGTAGCGGCGCAGGCTCTCGACCAGCGCCTCCTCGACCTTGCGGGTGTGCCGGGTCGGGTGCTTGGTCTCGATCGCCAGCCGCAGGGTGCCGGGCGTCGCGGTGATGTAGTCCAGCAGCCGGTCCAGGGTCAGGACCAGGCCGTTCTCCACGTCCGGCTCGTCGGTGACCGACAGGATCTCGTCGTCGGCCCAGCGGCTGCGCCCCCGCGGCCGGCGGGGGCCGAACTGGTACTGCTCCAGCTCGGCGAGGTGCAGGGCGGAGACGACGCCGCGGCCGTTCGACGTCCGCTTGATCTGCCGGTCGTGCACGCACACCAGCACGCCGTCGCGGGTGAGCCGGACGTCGCACTCGACCGCGTCCGCGCCCACCGCGGCCGCGCTGCGGTAGGCGGCCAGGGTGTGCTCCGCCGCATCGGCGGTCGCGCCGCGGTGGGCGACGACCTCGACGGCGGTCACGCGGGCAGGGCGGGGGGAGCGACCGGCACGCGCTGATCCTCGCGGACGCGTGGTCGCACCGCTACGGGGGGTCAGCCGGCCAGACCCGCCCGCTCCGAGCGGTACTCGGGGACCGTCGCCATGGGCGGCCGCTCGTCGACGGCGACCGCGCGGCTGTGCGGCACGAAGCCGGTCCCGTCGTGCCGGAACTGGGTGAGCAGGCCGCTCGCCGCGAGTGGCTGGTGCCCGGGTCGGCCGCTCTCCGCCCGCGCGAGCACGGTGGAGACGACCTCGCCGGCCATGACGCCGAGCGCCTCCTGCGACTGCGAGGTGTGCCGGCGCACGCCGAGGTCGACCTGGGCCAGCGAGGACAGCCCGCCGAGCCCGAGCAGGTCGATCAGCAGGCCGATCTCCACCCCGTACGAGGACACGAACGGCACCTGCTCGAGCGCCGAGCGGCGGCCGGCGTACTCGCCGCCCAGGGGCTGCACGAAGCCGGCGAGCTCCGGCCACAGCGCGTTGAGCAGCGGCCGCGCGGTGAGCTCGGTGACCCGCCCCCCGCCGGCCGGCTGCACGTGCCCGTCGACCTCCAGGGGGCGCGTGTAGCAGCCCTTCACGTAGCGGACGTGCGGATCGGTGAGCAGCGGCCGGAGCAGCCCGGGGACGTAGTGGGCGACGTCGCCGAGGAGGTCGGAGTCCAGGAACACGACCAGGTCACCGGTGGTGGCGGCCAGCGACTTCCACAGCGCCTCGCCCTTGCCCGGCCGCGTGCCCTGACCGGGGAGGACGTCGGAGGCCGCGACGACGTCGGCACCGGCCGCCCGCGCCACGGCGGCCGTCGCGTCGGTCGAGTCGGAGTCGACCACGAGCAGCTCGTCGACCAGCGGCAGGCGGACCACCCACCGGTCCCGCAGCTCGGCGACGAGGCGCCCGACCGACGCCTCCTCGTCCTTGGCCGGCAGGACGACGCTCACGCGGTGCCCACCCCGGCGCTTGGCGCGGAGCAGGGCGTCGAGATCGAGCTCGGCCAGGCCGGTGGCCGACGAGGTGCGGTGCTCGAACCAGGCGCGGGCGTCGGGTCTCATCGCCTCACTGTCGACCAGGAGCGCGCTCCGTGCCAGGACGGCACCCGCCTGTTCACGCGTTCGTCACGGATTCTCACCCGTGCCGACGCCGGCGCATCTTGCGGATCCCTTGCGGTTCCCCGGCGTCCGCCGTGCGGTTCCGCGCGCACAGTCGGTCCTGCACCACAGGGGGAACCGCCGCCCGGACCGAGGAGACACGATGACCCGCACCGACGCAGCCCTGACCCGCCGCGTCGTCCGCGCGCGGCTCGCCGTCGTCTCCGCGGTCCTGGGCGGCGCCTTCGCCCTCGCCGGCCTGGGCGCCTTCGGCGACCTCTCCGGCGCCCCCGCCGGAGGGGACGTGGCCCCCGGTATCGCGACGGTCGAGCTGTCGCAGCCGGTCGACGGCCAGTAGAACTCCGGCATGGCCGCCCGCTTCAGCACCGTCGACGAGTACGCCGCGTCCCTGCCCGACGACGCGCGCCCGGTGCTGGAGGAGGTGCGCCGCCTCGTCCACCGCGTCGTGCCCGGCGTCGACGAGGCGATCAGCTACCAGATGCCCACGTTCGTCCTGGACGGCAGGCCGCTGGTGCACGTGGCGGCGTGGAAGAAGCACCTCGGGCTCTACCCGTTGCCCCCGATGGACGACGACCTGGCGGCCGCGGTCGAGCCCTACCGCGGTGCCAAGGACGCCCTGCAGCTGCGCTACGACCGGCCGGTGCCCTACGACCTCGTCGAGCGGGTCGTCGGCGTCCTGCTCGAGCAGCGACGCACCGGCCACCCCTCGTGACGTCCGGGTTCCGGTTCGCTACGGTCCGCGACGTGCCCGAGCCGCAGCCCACCGAGCAGCAGCCCGCCTCGCCGGAGGAGGACGGGTGGCTCCAGGGCACCGGGCTCGCGATCGGGCTCGGCCTGGGCACCGTGCTCGGCCTGACCGCCTTCGACAACATCGGCGTGGGGCTCGCGCTCGGTGTGGCCCTCGGGGTGGCGCTCGACGCCGCCCGCGGCCGCCGCGAGGGCTGAGCGCCGGCCGGCGACCAGGCCCGGCCCTAGTTCTGCGTCGGGTCGCCGGCCACGCCGTCGACGATCGCCTGGGCGATGTCGCGCAGCTTGCGGTTCGACCGCTGCGACGCGGCCGCGAGCAGGTCGAAGGCCGTCGTCGCGTCGCAGCGCCGCTGGGCCATCAGGATGCCCTTGGCCTGCTCGATGACAGCCCGCGTCCGCATCGCGACGTCGAGGTTGGTGGCCAGATCACGGGCCGACTCGTACAGGTGCACGTTGTGGATCGCCACGGCCGCGTAGGACGCGAACGCCCGGGCCACCTCACGCGCTTCCTCGTCGTAGGCGTACGCATCGGCGGCGTACAGGTTCAGGGCTCCTTGCACGGTCTCGCGCACGGGGACCGGCACGGACAGGGAGCTCAGCGCGCCCTTCTCCACGCACACCGCCGCGTACTCCGGCCACCGCTCCTCCTGGCGGGCGTCGGAGATCTCGCGGATCTCCTCGCCGAGGGCGGCCTCCAGGCACGGGCCGTACCCCCGGTCGTACTGCGACTCGTCGAGGTCTCGTGCCAGCTGGCCGGTGAAGGCCGGGGTGGTGGCCTTGTCCCTGATCACGAGGCTGACCGACGCCTCGGTGACCCCGGGGATGACCTGCTTGGCCAGCTCCGCGATGCGCTGCAGCATGGCGTCGAGCGAGGTGTCGGTGAAGGTGAGCCGCCCGAGCTCCTCGAAGGCGTCACGCGCATCGAGCGGGAGGGTGGACTTCTCGTCGGTGCTCATGGGCTGGTCCGGCCTGTCGGGTCCGGCCGACCGGGCGTGCGCCTGGTCCCGGAGCAGTGCCCGGAGGCACCCGTCCGCCGGGCCGCTGCCTGACCCGGGAAAGGCCGCCCGGAGGCGGCCGGGTGCGAGTCTAGGCGCAGGCCGGAGCGGTCGTCAGCACGCGCGCGCGGTCGTACTGTTCCGCCATGACGACGAGCACCCGGGAGCCGGGGGAGACGGGAGCGGACCCCCGTCACCGTCTCGGCGAGGCGATGAGCCGCGTGGCGCGTCAGCTGCAGGAGGACCACGGCGACATCGAGGCGACCCTCCAGGCCATCACCGCGGCCGCGGTCACCATTGTGCCGGGGGCCGAGGACTGCAGCATCAGCTACGTGATCGGCCGCCGGAAGATCGAACCGAGGGCCTCCACCGGCGAGCTGTCCCGCGAGGTGGACCTCCTCCAGGAGCGCGTCGGGCAGGGGCCGTGCCTGGACGCCGTCTGGGACGAGGAGGTGGTGCGGGTCGACGACGTCGCGGGCGAGGAACGCTGGCCGGAGTTCGCGCAGGAGGCGGCCCGCCGCGGGGTCGGCAGCATGCTGTGCTTCCAGCTCTTCGTGGTCGGCAACCAGATGGGCGCCATGAACCTCTACTCGCGGCGCCCGCACGCCTTCGACCGGGAGAGCGAGGAGATCGGGCACGTGCTCGCCAGCCACGCCGCGATCGCGCTCGCCGGCGCCGAGCACGAGCACCACCTGCGGGCCGGCATCGACAACCGCGACCTCATCGGCCAGGCGAAGGGCATCCTCATGGAGCGCTTCCGGCTGAGCGCCGAGCAGGCCTTCGGCGTGCTGGCGCGGGTGTCCCAGGAGATGAACCGCAAGCTGGTCGACGTGGCCCGTGAGCTGGCGGACACGGGCGCGATGCCGGAGCGAGCCGACAGCGGGCACGCGCGTGCCCGTCGCCAGGCGCCGGGTGCCGCCGAACCGCGCTAGACGGCAGGCGCCACTCGGCTCAGGGCCGTCACGCTCTGCTCGCCGACCGCGGCGCCCTCGCCCGTCGGCTCCGGGTGGCCGAGGTCGGTGAGCCAGCCGCGCAGCACGCGGTGCAGGTGCTCGGCCCCGACGACCTCGCCGGGCGCCGTCCACGCCTTCGGGTAGGCCAGCAGCGCGTGCTGCTGCGGGCCGCCGAGGCCGCCGTGGGAGCCGACGTGCGGCTCGAACGGCGACGCCTCGTCGGTGTCGGGGTCGTACCGGCTGTTGATGACGACGTCGGCGCAGTGGGGGAACGACGAGACGCGGGCCACCAGGGCCGCGGCGTGCTCGCCGTAGGGCAGCAGCGGGTCGGTGCCGATGACGACGCCGGAGGCCAGCCGGTGCAGCCCGTCGCGGCCGAGCACCACCGGGCCGAACTCCTCCGAGTGGACCAGCAGGAAGCCGACGCCGTCGTGGTCGACCAGGCCGGGGAGCAGGCCGGGCCAGTGCTGCTCGATCTCCTCCAGCGAGACCCGCCCCGGGATGTCGGGGAACGACACCATCGCCTGGTGGCCGGAGACCACGCAGACGACGCCGGGCGCCACGCGGGGCACCTCGCCGGTCAGCCCCGGCTCGACGGCGTGGTCGTGACGGACCGCTCCGGCCCGCTCCACCCGCTCGCGCAGCCGCCGCGCGATGGGCCCGCCGCTCTCGCTCAGGGCGGTGGTCACCTGCCAGCCCTCGACCGGGCGCCGGCTGTCCCGGGTGCCCGTGGTCGGCGCCGTCCCCGGGAACCCGCAGAGCCGGCCGACCAGCTCCTCGACCGTCTCCCCGAACCGGTCGGCGAAGGCCCAGCCCTGGGTCTGCCCGTGGTCGGAGAGGACGACGAGGTGGTACTCCCGCGGCGCCAGCGTGGCGGCCCGGTGCAGCCGGCCGAGCTGCTGGTCGATGCTGCGCAGCACCGCCAGGCTGTCGGCCCGCTCCAGCCCGCCGTGGTGCGCCGCCTCGTCGTAGCCCAGGAAGTCGGAGTAGACGACCGGGCGCCCGGCCAGCATGTCCTCGAGCAGCGCGAAGACGACGACGTCGCGGGAGATGACCGTGACCCCGGGGCGGGCCAGCGGGTAGATGCCGCCGCGGGAGACGCGGGGCCGGACGTCGTCGCGCCGCTCGCGGGCCGCCGCGGCCAGCTCCCGGACGATGTCGACGGCGGAGACGCCGAGGGTGCGCAGCGCGTTCACCGGGCTGGCGAAGTAGGCGTAGTAGCCCGAGCCGACGCGGTCGCGGGTGCGCCGGGTCCGCCGCGCGCGGGCCGGCACGACGTGCGACAGCGAGCTCATGGTGAGGCTGACGTGGGCGGCGTCGCCGGTGAACAGGTTGCCGCGGCCGGCGCCGTCCGGGGCGAGCAGCCCGCGCCCGTCGGAGTGCCGCCGCTCCACCTCGACGGCGTCTGCGGGGTGCGAGACGCGGGTGATGTGGTCGCGGTCCTTCTCGTACCAGCGGAAGCCGAGGATGTCGTGGTTGGAGCCGTGCAGGATGCCGCTGACCGAGGCGCCGGTCTGCGAGCTCCAGTCGGTGTGCCAGGACGTCATGGTGTGGCTGCCCGAGCGGATCCACGCGGCGAGGTTGGGCATCCAGCCGTCGCGGACCGCGCGGCGGGCGGTGTCGTAGGCGAGCGCGTCGATCTGGAGGAAGAGCACGCCCGGCGGCCGGTCGGCGTCCGCGGCGGCGGCCGGTGCCCGGCGGCGGGCCCGGCGGAAGAAGATCTCGTCCTCGTCGACGGCGAGCAGGCTGCTGACCAGGCCGGACACCGCGGCGAGCACCACCGCCACGACCACCGCCTCGCGCAGCCCCGCCACGACCACGCCCGGGATGGCGAAGGAGACGGCGAGCACCAGCGCCCCGAACAGCAGGAAGCTCCCGAGGCCGAGGGTGAAGAACGCGATCGGCAGGGCCACGCGCATGACCAGCGGCCAGGCCAGCGCCGAGAGCAGGCCGAGCAGCAGCGCCATCACCGGCGCCTGCCACCACGACGGCAGCTCGAAGCCGTGGACCCGGTGGCTGAGCACCACGAGCGCACCGGTGACGGCGGCCCACGTGATGACGACGCGGGCGAGCGTGCGGCCGGTGCGCAGCAGCCGGCCGTGCGGAGGGGCGGTGCTCATGAGGACTCGCAGTGCTCCGGCTCGGGGGCGGTGGGCACCGACCGGCGCCGGCGGGCGCTGACCAGGTTCGCGACCGCGCCGACCGCGAGGACGAGGACGGTGGCGACGAGCATGGCGATCAGCGGGGAGTCGAAGATGCCGCCGCTGACCACGCCGAGCAGCGCGTAGGCCAGCGCCCACAGGAAGGCGGCGAGCAGGGACGCGGGCACCAGCCGCCGCCACGGGTAGGCGAGCGCGCCGGCCGCGACAAGGACGGGGATGCGCCCGGCGGGCAGCAGCCGACCGGCCACGATGATCTGCCAGCCGTGCGCCCGGAACTGCTCGCGCACCTCGTCGATCCGCTCGACGTGCTGGCCGCGGGTGACCCAGCGGACGGCCGACGGCCCGCCGAAGCGGCAGATCGCGAACGTGGTCAGGTCACCGGCCAGCGCGGCGAGGGTGGCGACGGCGAGGACGACGGCCAGCCCGAGGGTGTCGGTGGTCATCGCGAAGGCGGCCGCGGTGCCGACGACCAGGCCGGTGGGTACGACCGGGACGATCGAGCCGAGCAGGACCAGCCCGAACAGCAGGGGGTACCCGACGGCGTCGTGGCCGTCCCAGGCGGAGGTGAGCAGGTCGAGGTTCACGCCGCTGCCGCCTCGGAGAGGTCGACCGCTGACCCGGGCTCGGTCACGGCGACGCGGGTGGCCAGGCCGCGCGCGGCGACCTCGGTGGCGAAGGCGCGCGGCGGATCGACCAGCAACCGCCGCATACGAGCCCGCAACGGGGAGGGGACCGACGCCATTCCGGCCAGGGTGAGCGTCCCCCAGTGCACCGGGACGGCGAACGTCGGCCGGATGAGGCGCACGGCGTCCGCGGCGGTGACCGGGTCGAGGTGACCGGGCCCGAGGGTGGGGCCCCAGCCCCAGACCGGCAGCAGGGCGACGTCGACTGCCCGCTCGCCGATCACTTCCATGCCGTCGTAGAGGCCGGTGTCGCCGCTGACGTACACGGTCGACCCGCCGCCCTCGAGCAGGAAGCCGATCGCCTCGGTGTCCGGTCCGTGCGTGGACCGCGGGCCCCAGCGGTGACCGCTGTGCTCGGCCCGGACGGCGGTGATCCGCAGGTCGCCGTCCGAGATCGCCTCCCCGGCCGAGAGCTCGTCGACGTTGGGGAAGCCCCGGCCGCGCAGCCAGGCGGCGGCGCCGCGGGGGACGACGATGCGGGTGCGCGGCCCGACCGTGCGCAGGGACGGGATGTGCAGGTGGTCGCCGTGCAGGTGGCTGATCAGCACGACGTCGACGCCGGCCCAGGTCGACGGTTCCGGCAGGGGGACGACGCGGCGGAGGAGGCCGACGGTGGTGGCGAGCAGGGGATCGGTGAGCACGGTGCGCCCGGCCAGCTCGACCCGGACCGTCGAGTGGCCCAGGAAGTGCAGTTCCGGGCTCGTCACGGCGCCAGTATTCGCGGTGGCGGAGACAGTTCCCAAGGCGTTTGCGCCCGTCTGGGGGGCTCCGGCGGCCGAAATGGGGGGAAACCCCGAGTGCGCTTTCTGTACAGAAAGCTGGGCATGGGGGTCAGACCGCGGGGACGGCGACCAGGGCGGCGAGCTCGTCGGCGTCCAGGTCGTGCGGGTGGAGCCGGCCGTTGAGCAGCGTCGCGCCCGCGGCGAGGACGGCGTCGCGCAGCTCCGGGCTGCTCACGCCGCCGGCGATGGTGGTGATGCCGAAGCCGCCGTTGGTCCGCAGGATCGCGGCCAGCACCTGCAGGGCGCGGTCGGTGTCGTCGCGGGCGGCCAGCGCGGCGACGTCCACCCGGACCAGGTCCAGCTGCAGCCGGGCGAGCAGCGCGAACAGGCTGTGGCCCATGCCGTAGTTGTCCAGGCACAGCTTCACGCCCGTGGCCCGCGCCGCCTCGAGCTCGGGCACGAAGGCCGCGGTGCCGGCCAGCAGCGTCTCCTCGGTGAACGACAGCGTCAGGCGCTCGGCCGGCAGCGCGGAGGCACGCAGCGCCCCGGCGACATCGGCCGCCAGCCCCTCCGCCGTCACGAAGCCGGCCGGGAGGCTCACGGCGACGCCGACCCGGTCGTCGGGCAGCTGCGCAGCCATGCGGGTGGCCTCGTGCAGCAACCAGGTCTGCAGCTCCGCGGCGCGGCCCTGGCGCTCGGCGAAGCCCCACAGCTCGAGGCCGCGGACGCTGCCGTGCACCGGGTGGCTCCACATCGGGACGGCGTGGACGAACTCGATGCGGCCGTCGCGGGAGACGGCGGCGTCCATGCGCACGCTGAACAGGCCCTCGGCGACGACGTCCTGGAAGTCCGGCTCGCTCTCGACGCCGGGCGCCGGGGCGTCGTCGCCGGCGACGCGGACGCACCCCTTGCCGGCCTGCTTCGCGGCGCGCAGCGCGGCGTCGGCCTCGCGGAAGGCGACCTGGCCACCGGCGGCGCCGAGCTCGGCGACACCGACGCTGGCACCCACGGCGAAGGTCCCGTCGGCGGTGCGGTGCGGCAGGCCGAGGGCGTCCACGACGCGCTGGGCCACCTCCTCCGCCTCGGGGAGCGAGCCGGTCACCAGGACGGCGAACTCGTCGCCGCCGAGGCGGGCGACCAGGTCGTCGTCGCGGACGACGGTGTGCAGGCGGCGGGCCACCTCGACCAGCAGCTGGTCGCCGGCCTCGTGCCCGGCGACGTCGTTGACCGCCTTGAACCCGTCGAGGTCGAGCACCAGCAGGCAGCGCTCCTCCTCCGAGCCCGCGGCCAGCTCGCGGAACAGCATGGCGCGGTTGGGCAGGGCGGTGAGGTGGTCGGTGTAGGCCATGCGCTCGAGCTCGCGCTCGCGGCGGCGGCGCTTGGTGACGTCGCGCAGGTACAGCACGCGGCGGCCGCTGCCCGGCCGCTCGGTGGAGGTGGCCTCCAGCTCCCGGGCGGAGCCGTCGGCCGGCAGCACGCGGAAGTGCAGCGGAGCGCCCTCGCCGGCGGGCACCTCGACGGTCGCCGCGAACACGGTGTCCCGGTCGGCCGGGTCGACGAGGTCGAGCAGCGACACCTCGTCCTCGCCGTCGGCGCGCAGCCCGAGCAGGCTGCGAGCAGCCGGCGAGGTGAACAGCAGCCGGAACTCGGCGTCCATGATCGCGATGCCGTCGGAGCTGGCCTCGATCAGCTCGCGGAAGTCCTCCTCGCTGCGGACGAGGTCCTCGGTCATCCGCCCGTCCTCGCGCATGCGCAGGACCAGGCGGAGGGCCATCAGGGTGAGGACGACGGCGATCCCCAGCTCGGCGGCGGTGGAGTGCGAGTGGTCCCGCCACTCCATCAGGCCGATGGCGACGGGCAGGGCCAGCAGCGCGCCGACGACCAGCGCCATGCCCAGGGGGCTGACGACCGGGGCCGCGGCGCGCTCGGTGTGGTCGGCGAAGCGCTTCGGGGCGAAGCTCGCCGCGATGACGACGGTCTGCAGGCCCATGGCGACGGCGACGTCCGACGTCGCCGTCCACACGGCCGACGGGTCGAGGATCGCCATGGCCTCGGCGACGCCGCCGGTGGCCTGCCAGCCGACGGCGCCGATCATGACGCTGACCGAGCGGCGCAGTGCCGCGGTGGAGACGGTGCACAGCGCGCCGGCGCCGCCGAGCATGACGGCGGCGTAGGCGCCGTACATGAGCACGAGCGAGCGCAGGTCGTCCGGGGCGTTCGCGGGGTTGACGATCGGGGTGCGCAGCACCTCGGTGACGACCAGCAGCGCGACGGTGATCGTGAGCCCGTCGACGACCAGCGCCGGCCAGCGGGTGCGGCTGACCCGGCGGGCGAGCAGGCCGCACACCAGCAGCGGCGAGACCGCGCCGGCGAAGAGGAAGACGTCGTCGAAGCCGAAGCCGTCGAGCTCCGGGCCCGGGAAGGCGGCGGCGAGCCACTGGGCCGTCATGAACAGCAGCGCGGCCCCGCCGACGATCCGCCAGGGGCGGCCGGCGGTGCGGTCCATGCCGCGGGTGATCCGGAACAGCGTCCACGCCGAGCTGGCGGCCACGGCGCCGAGGACGAGCTCGTCCCACTGCATGCCGGTGCCGTCGGGGGCGCTGAACGGCACGGTGACCGCCAGGCCGAGGAGGCCGAGCGGCACGGTCCAGCGGACGCTGCGGGGAAGCTCCCGCAGGCCGATCACGGGGTCGCCGCCGGGACGGGGTCGGGGACGGCCCACGCGCCGGCGGCGAGCTGCTCGGCCTCGAGCGGGCGGGCGAACACGTAGCCCTGCAGGTAGCGGTGGCCCATGTCGCGCAGCAGCGTGAGCACGGCCTCGTCGGTGACGCCCTCGACGATGACCGGCAGGCCCAGGCTGCTGCCCAGGTCGAGCACGGCCCGGCACATGGCGCGGCGGGCGGGGTCGTGCTCGACGTTGGCCAGGAAGTACTGGTCCATCTTGAGCACGTCGACCGGCATGCCGACGAGGTAGGCCAGCGACGACCAGCCGGTGCCGAAGTCGTCGACGGCGACGCGGACGCCGAGCTGGCGCAGGACGGTGAGGTCCTCGATAACGTGCGAGTCGTCGAGCAGCACCGACTCGGTGATCTCGACGATGAGCCGCGACGAGGGCAGACCGCTGTCCTCCAGGGCGGCGAGGACGTCGGGGACGAGCTCACCGCTGCGGACCTGCCGGGCGCTGACGTTGACGGCGACCGCGAGGTCCTCGTCGAGGTGGGCGATCGTGGTGCAGGCCTCCCGCAGCACCCACCGGCCGAGGTCGGTGATGAGCGGGGACTCCTCGGCCAGCGGGACGAACTCGGTGGGGGAGACGTCGCCGAAGACGGGGTGCCGCCAGCGCAGCAGGGCCTCGACCGAGACGGTGCGGTGCATGACGACGTCGACGACGGGCTGGAAGACCAGCCGCAGCTCGCCGCGGTCCAGGGCGCCGTCGAGGTCGGCGCGCAGGGCGGCCCGCCGGTCCTCCTCGACGCGCAGGGCGTCGTCGTAGCGGTGGACGGCGCCCGCGCCGGCGGTGCGGGCGCTGCGCAGGGCGAGCTCGCCGCGGCGCAGGGCCTCGCCGGTGTCGACGTCGGTGAACAGTGCGGTGACGCCGGCGACGGCGGTGAGCCGGAGCGAGCCGCCCGGGATCTGGACCGGCCCGACGGCCTCGACGAGCCGGGTGGCGACGGTCTCGGCGTCGGCGATGCCGCCGTCGACGAGGACGACGAAGTCGCCGTCCTTGCCGCGGGCCAGCCAGTCGTGCCCGCGCAGGGCGCGGGTGAGCCGGGCGGTCAGCGAGCGCAGGACGGCGCTCTCGACGTTGGGCGCGAGGACCTCGGAGTCCAAGCCGCTGATGCGGACCAGCGCGAGGGCGTACGGGTGGCCGACGGCGTCCCGCTGGACGGCGCCCAGGCGGCGGACCAGGGCCGCCCGGTTCGGCAGGCCGGTGACCGGGTCGGTGAGCGAGAACTCCTGCAGGTCGAGGTCGACGCCGGCCGCCGGCCCGCGGGAGCTGACGTCGCGGCAGTACAGGACGAGCGCACCGACCTCGGGGTCGGTGCGCAGGTCGCGGACGGTGGCCTGGATCAGCCGCCAGCGGCCGTCGGCGTGCCGGACCCGCGCGGTGCGGACGGCGTGCTCGTCGGGCCGCATGCGTCCGGCGGCCAGGGCGCCGGTGAGCTCGGAGCGGTCGTCGGGGTGGACGCAGGTGGCCACCGGCAGGCCGGTGACGGTGGCGGGGTCGACGCCGAGCAGGTCGGCGATGCCCTGGGAGGCGAAGGTGATGCGCAGCCGGTCGTCGAGGATGACGACGGGGTCGACGCTGCCCTTCACCAGGATCCGGAACGAGGACTGGCTGCGCTGCAGCGCTCCGGTGAGCCGGCGCTGGCGCGTCCACAGCACCGCCTGGAACCCGACGAGCACGGCCAGACCGGCGCCGGCGACGACGAGACCCAGGGCGGAGGGGACGGCGAGCAGGCCGCCCACGACGGCGGCGACGGCGACCACGGCCACGGGGACGGCGAGCACCCCGGTGCGTCCGCTGCGGGACGCGACCGGGAGCGCAGGCCCTGGCTGCCCCAGGACGGGGGCGGTGGTCACAGGGTCTGATCGGGATCTCGTGCCGCCTGCTGCAGCGTCGTTACCGATCTGTCACCCGGACGGGGGACGGCCGGCCGGGCCATCGTGGCCCACAAGGCCCCTCGGGGGCCGGGCCGTGTGGCACCCTGCGCCGCGTGGGCAAGCTGCTGGTCGTCCTCCTCGCGGCGGTCGTGATCGTCGAGCTGGTGCTCGTCATCGGGATCGCGGCGTCGCTGTTCTGGATCGGCGGGACGGCGACGAGCGTCGTCGCGGGCGCGATGCTGGTCGTGTCGCTGGTCGCCGGGGTGCTCGCGCTGAGGGCGATGCGCCCCCGCCGGTGAGCGCCGTCACGGGCTCCGCGTGACCTCGCCGACACCGTGTCACCCGACCGGCGTCGGTTCACCGATTGTTCATCTTCGAGGTGCTTGCCCGTCACCCCCTGGGACCGGAAGCTTCGGCCCGTGATCGGTGACGCCGAGGTGTTGGACCGGGTTCAGCGCGACGCCGACCGCGTCGTCCTCTGCCGCTGCGGCGGCGCCGGACGCGTGGTCCACGTCCCCGTCGAGGGCGACACCGAGCACTACGTGCGCGGCGCCTTCACGTGCACGTGGGACCGCCCGGGCCCGCACGAGCCGCTGCTCCCGCCGCGCCGCCGCTGACGCGGGCCGGCCACCAGTCATCGGCACCCTGAGGGCCCGCAGATAACGGATCCCTGACGATCGGGTCCCAGTCGTCCCGCCCGTCACATCCGTGGTGCTCGTCGCCGGCTCCGTCGCTAGCTTTCGTTGCCTACGACGAGAGAGGGAGCCATGACGAGCAGTTGGCGCGCGGAACACCACCACGTCGATGCGGTTCGCAAGTGCTTCACCGTCGGGTTCTGGCTGCTCGCGGTCGGCGCCTCCGCCGTCCTCGGCCTCGAGCTGGAGCTCGACGAGCGTCCCTGACCGCGGGGCTGCGAGCCGGCGCGGCGGGCGCTCGCGACGCAGCGATCAGCCGGCCCCGGTGAAGACGGTGCCGGCTCCGGTGGTCTGGAGCGGCTGGAGGTCGAACGCGGCGGCGAGATCGGCCGGCGGCACGTGGTAGTCGTCCCAGGCGTCGAACCACACCAGGTAGACCGGCTCTCCGTCGAGCGTCGCCGCGAGGTCCGCCAGGTCGTCGGGAACCTCGGTGGAGGCGTAGTAGTGGGCGCGGGGGCTCTCCACCGCGGGCCGACCGTCGGTCAGGTGCGCCGCCAGCCACGGTTGGTTGGTCACCAGGGTGGCGTCGGCCGGGACGGCCTCCACCAGCCGGCGCGCCTCGGGCGTGGCTCGCTCCGGTGAGTTCATCGCGTTGAAGCCGCCTCCGCGGGCCTCCAGCAGGGCCGGCAGGGAGTAGGCGACGTTGAGCGCGAAGGCCAGCCCGGCGGCACCGGCGACGGCCGCACCCACGAGCCGGGGCAGGTTGTCCATCGCGATATCGAGAGCGGCCGCGAACGCGACGAGGGCCGCCGGGAACAGCGGGACGAGCAGCCTGGCGTCGAGCCGGTCGACGTTGCTGGTGACGGTCATGCAGTAGATGACGAGAGCGGCCAGCACCGCATAGCCGCCGGCGATCGCGAGGACGTGCACCCGGGGGTCGTCCCGCGCCGGGAGCCGTCGCAGGGCGGCGACGAGGACCCCGACGGCCGCCACGGCGTAGACCAGCAGCGCGAGGTCCTGGGCGTCCACCCGCACCGACTCCGGCACCACCCAGGCCTGGATGCCCCGCACAGCGTCGATCGCGACCTGCACGGGGGTCAGCTGGTTCGAGGCGCGTTCGCCGGCGAGATGGCCGGTGGTGGCGGCGTTCCTGGCGAGCCATGCGCCGACCGGACCGGCCCAGGCGACGCCGAAGACCAGCAGGTCCCGGATGCGCCGGCGCCACGTCCCGGGCCGGAGGACCAGCACCAGCGCGCCCACCGGGATCAGGGAGACACCGGTGTAGCGGGTCAGCGTGGCCGCCGCCGCGACGAGGCCGGCGAGGACGGGCGTCCTCCAGGAGCGCTCCGCCGTGCCGGCGGCACGGACCAGGACGGCCAGGTAGGCGAGGGACAGGGCGGTGTACAGCGGCTCCGACCAGAGCCACGTGTGCAGCCCGAGCAGCTGCGTGGAGGTGGCGACCACCACGGCAGCGCCGGCCGCCAGCGGGAAGCGGATGCGACGGGCCAGGAACAGGCCCACGCCGAAGGCGGTCGCGCCCAGCAGCGTGGCGTTCAGGCCGAGGGCCGCGCCCTGGGCGACGCCCAGTGCGGCCGGCAGGGCCAGGACGAGAGGCAGCCCGGGCGGGTAGAGCGACATCGGCTCTCCGTCGAGCCCGACCACGCCGTCCCCTCCGGCGATGCCCCGAGCCCCGGCGAGGTAGTACATGGAGTCGGGGCTGAGGCTCAGCCCGTACCGGCGGGTGGAGAGCACGACCAGCACGGCCCCGAGGACGCCGACGGCAGCGAGCAGGCCGATCCGCAGAACCCCCAGCGAGCGCACTCGTCGCACCCTAGAGGGCAGCGCGACCTCCCCAGGGAGGCGGCTGGACGCACGCCTCCCCGATCAGACGGCGAGCGGTCCGGCCCGCTCGGCGGTGACGCGGCGGACGCGGCGGACGACCAGCACGCCGACCGCGCCGGCGGCCAGCAGCAGCACGACCAGCGCGGCGCCGTTGGCGTACGCGGGCAGCTGGGCCGAGGTGCAGACCGGGATGCTGCCGGCGTTCCACGTGTTGAGCGTGTTGCCGTCCAGGTACCAGCTGACGTTCCCGCTGTAGAGGTCGGTCTGCGTGACCGTGAGCTTGGCGGCGCCGCGCTGCAGGCCGGGCTTGAAGGTGGTCGGCAGCTGGCTGGTGTACGTCGACGGCGTCGCGTAGTTGTTCCAGCCGCGGGCGATGGTGCGCGTCGAGCTGTACGGGCTGTTGTAGCCCAGGACGACGGTGAAGGTGCCGTTGCTGTTCTGCGCGTAGCACTCCGCCAGCGGGACGATCCCCGCGGCCGACGCGGTACCGGGGACGGCCGAGACGAACAGCGTCATCAGGACGGCGACCAGCGCGAACCGGGTCAGCCGGCGGCGCGGCCGCGCGGTGGCGCGGGGGGTCGGGCTGGCGTTCATCGCACACTTCCTCGAGGCAGCGACGGTGCAGGTGCCGTCAGGACGTCGTCGGCAGGTCGGCGCGGTTCCTGGAGCGGATTCACCCGGTCGGGTGGCATCCCGAGCGCGCCGAGCGCGATCGCCGCGGCCTCGGGGAAGGAACCGGCGACCGCCCACGGGGTCGGCAGGTCGGGGGCGTCGGCGTACTCGCCCTGGCGGATCCGGATCGCGCGGGCGCCGACGGCGGCGGCGACGGCGACGTCCTTGCCGGGCCGGTCGCCGATGACCAGGAGCCGGTCGGCGGGCACGCGCAGCCGGTCCGCGACGGCGAGCAGCCCGGCAGGGTGCGGCTTGCGGGCCTCCCGGCCGCCGAGGGTGTCGGTGATGACGACCACCGGCAGCAGGTGGCCCAGCCCGGTGGCGGCGAGCTTGGCCTCCTGGATCGCCGGGTTGCCGTCGGTGAGGCAGGCCAGCGGGACGACGGCCGCGAGCGCCCGCAGCGCCGTCTCCACCCCCGGGTAAGGAGCCAGCCGGGCCGGGGCGTGCTCGGTGAAGGCGGCGACGAGCGGCGGCAGCAGGGCCGGCAGCTCGTCGGCGGGCACGCCGGTGGCCAGCAGCGCCCGGTCGATCGTGCCGCCGGCGTCGGAGCCGGCGGCGAGCTCGGCGGCCAGGGCGGCGTGCACCGCGACGCCGTCCAGGCCGAGGTCGGAGGCCGCGGCACCGACCGCGGCGGCCGCGCCGGCGAGGTAGTCGGCCTGCGGGTACAGGGTGTCGTCGAGGTCGACGACCACGCCGAACGGCCGGTAGATCACCACGGGAGGCGCCCGTCGGTGAAGTCCGGCTCGGTGAGGGCCAGGAGGCTGTCGGTGCGCTCCTCGGCCAGGATCGCGGCGACCTGCGCGCCGGTGGTGCCGTCGCCGTAGGGGCACGGTGCCGACGCCGCGCGCTCCTGCCCGGCGGGGGAGGCGTGGGCCAGGGCGGCGGTGAGCACCTCGGCGCCCGCGGCGTCGTCGGCCAGGCCGGCGAGCGTGGTGGTGCCGGCCTCGACGCCCTCCCAGCGCGGGGTGGACGAGCGCAGGACGACGACCGGCACGCCCAGGTAGGCGGCCTCCTCCTGGATGCCGCCGGAGTCGGTGACCGCCAGGCGCGAGGAGGCGAGGGTGACGAGCAGCTTGTCGTAGTCCAGCGGGCCGGTGAGCGTGACCGCGGGGTGGTCCAGCTCGCGGTCGAGGCCGGTCGCCGACAGGCGGGCGGCGGTGCGCGGGTGCACCGGGAAGGTGACCGCGCCGACCTGCTCGGCCAGCGAGCGGACGACGGCGACCAGCCGGGCCAGGCGCGCCGGGTCGTCGACGTTGGTCGGGCGGTGGGCGGTGACCAGCACGCCGTCGCGCTCGTCGACCGGCGTGGGGGCGACCCCCCGGGCGACGAGGGTGTCGACGACGGGGTTGCCGACGACGAAGACCCGCTCGGGGTCGACGCCCTCGGCGGCGAGGAAGGCGGCCGCCCGGCGGGTGGGTGCGAAGTGCAGCTGCGCGGCGGCCGCGGCCACCCGCCGGTTGACCTCCTCGACGCTGCGCATGTTCAGGCTGCGCAGCCCGGCCTCGACGTGCGCGAACGGGACGCCGGCGCCGCGGGCGGCCAGCGCGTACGCGGGCACGGTGTTCGTGTCGCCCAGGGCGAGCACGAGGTCGGGGGCGAACCGCTGCACGGCGTCGGCCGCGTCGGCGTGGAGGGCACCCGTGCGCGCCGGCTGCTCGGTGGGCAGCCGGTAGCGGTGCGTCGGGACCAGCCCGAGGGCCTCCTGCAGCGAGGAGGCGAGCGCCGGGTCGGTGTGCTGGCCGGTGTCGACGGTCGTGACCCGGTGGCCGGCCGCGAGCATCGCGGCGACCACAGGGGCGAGCTTGACCACCTCCGGGCGGGTGCCGAAGGGGACCAGCACGTGCCGGGTGCGGCTCATGCGAGGACCGCCGCGGCGCACGGGTCGGCGACCGGCAGACCGTGCGCGTCGGTGTAGGTCTCGGCGAAGAACCGGCTCATCCGGATCCCGGGGGTGAACCACAGCTGCGGCAGCGGTGCCTCCGGGTCGCGGACGCCGGCGAGGTAGGCGCTCACCACGTCGGCACCGGCCGCGAGCGTCAGCGGCAGGCCCCCGGAGAAGCGCGGGTTGATCTCCACGACCGCGGCGCTGCCGTCGTCGGCGACGAAGCCCTGCACGTTGGCCGGGCCGGTGAGGTCGACGGCGGTCAGCGCCGCGCGCACCAGCTCGGTGACCGGCTCGGAGGCGAAGGTCTCGCCCTTCACCGAGATGCCGGCCTTGGTCTCGGTCCGCCAGCGGGGGACGACGGTGAGCACGTCGCCGGAGCGGTCGACGAGCGCGTCGGCGGTGAACTCACGCCCACCGAGGCGGGTCTGCGCGATCAGCTCCGGGTCGGCGACCAGGGCGGCCGCGACGGCGGTGGGGGTGTCGAGGAGCTGCACCCCGCGGCTGCCCCGGCCGGTACGCGGCTTGACCACCCACGGGCCGGGCACCTCGGACAGGCTGGTGATGCTCGACGCGGTGGCGGGGTGGGGGATGCCCGCCCACGCCATGCGCCGGGCGAAGGCGGCCTTGTCGCAGCAGAGCTCGACGGCGGCCGGGTCGGGCAGCCAGGTGCCCACGCCGGCGTCGGCCAGCCGGTGCGCGCCGACCGCGAGCGCGGGCAGCTCCTCGGCCACGGTGCTGACGAGGGCGTCGACGCCGAAGGCCGCGGCGGCACCCAGGACGGCGTCGACGAAGCGGGGGTGGTCGCCGCGGGGCAGGGTGACCGAGCGGGAGGCGAGGTAGGCGCCGGCCGCGGAGCCGTCCGCGTCGGCGGCGACCACGCGGTGGCCCAGGGCGACCAGCCGGCGGATCACCGCGATCCCCGCGGGCCCTCCGGCGCCGGTGACGAGCACGGCGCCGTCGCCGGCGGGGGACGGCGGGAGGTCCGCCGGGGGACGGGGGACCGGCAGCTGCGGGACGGCGGTCATGAGAGGTCCTCGGGAGTGGGTCGGGCGAAGGAGCGGGGCTGGGGGCGCCGGGGGGCACGCGCGGCGGGGACCGGCGGCATCCCCGCGGCGATCGCGACGACGTCCGTCTCGTCGTCCTCGACCGGGGCGACGGGTTCGGCCGTGCGCCGGCCGAGGAGCCAGCCACGGGCCCACAGCCGGAGCGCGGCGATGCGGTCGTTGGTGACCGGCTCCCACTGCCGGGCCGCGACGGCCTCGGCGAGGGCGTCGATGACCTCGACGTCGTCCTCGTAGGTGGCGACGGCGAGCAGCGAGGCGGTGTGCGCGCCGAGGCCGTCGTCGACCAGGCGCTGGATGGTGGCGATCCGCTCGTCGCGCGGCTGGTGGCCGATGCGGTAGTCGATGCGGCCGGCCTCGCGCTTGGCGGCCATGCGGCGGGAGAGGGCGCGGGGGAGGACGCGGCGGTGCATGAACCCGGCGAGCGACCAGCCGGAGCGGGCCGGGTCGACCGGCTGCATGGCGCGGTAGCCGAGGCCGGGGCGGGCCCAGCTGCTCGGGCGGCGGGCGGTGTGCCGGCCGGCGACGTCCTGCTCGGCGCGCTCGGCAGCCGGCAGCGTGACGGCGACCATGACGAGGAAGCCTCCGAGGGTCGTGGCGAGGGCCCAGAGGGTCCCGATCCAGTCGTGGAAGAGGGTCATGGCGGGGGCGCCCCACCAGAGCCCGGCGAGCGCCGAGAGCGTGAGCCGGACGTTGTTGGCGATGACCACGGCGACGACGGCGGCGAGCAGGCCGAGCAGCGCGTGCCCGCGCCGGGAGCGCATGACGGCGACGTTGAGGGCGGTCAGCCCCATGACCGTCAGCAGCGAGGAGCAGGAGGTGGTGACGACGCCGTCGAGCACCTCGCCGTCGCCGCGGAACATGAGGATGTGCCCCGGCATGATCGACGAGACCTCGTCGACGCCGAACAGGTGCAGGACGAGGACGGCGAGCGCGCCCTCCTGCTCGCGGAACCAGGTGGACGCCCAGAAGTAGCCGGCCAGGCAGATGGCGACGGCGACGAGGAGCTCGACCACGACGACCCAGCGGCGCTGCGCGGACGCGGTCATCGCGCGGCCGCCGCGACGGTCGAGGTGGCGCCGGTGCGCGAGGTCTTCACCCACGAGTACTGCCGGCCGAGCATGCCGTCGAGGTAGGCGCGCGTGGTGATCCAGATCGAGAGCGCGAACGCCGGGATGAAGCCGAGCAGGCTCCAGGCGGCGCGCCGCTCGACCCGGCCGACCAGCAGGCCGACGGTGAGCTCGGCGAGCGGGCCGACGAACAGCAGCATCGACAGCGGCAGGATGCCGACGGCCGGCTCGTTCCCGATGTCGAAGGCGCGCAGGACGGCGAGCAGCACGCCGAGGCCGCTGAGCACCGGCACGTGGTAGCTGAGCAGGAAGAGGACCGACTCGCACTTCTCGACCAGCGAGAGGTGCGTCGAGCGGATCGTCGGGCCGACGTAGTCGCGGAAGCACTTCTGGTGGCCGCGGGCCCAGCGGTAGCGCTGCGTCCAGAAGCGGCGGGCGGTGACGACGGCTTCCTCGTAGTCGATGGCCGACACGTCGTAGCGCACGCGCTGGCCCGAGAGCAGCACGCGCAGGGTGAGGTCGGTGTCCTCGGTGACCGTCTCGGGGTTCCAGCCACCCAGCGCTCGCAGCGTCGACATGCGCACGGCGCAGTTGGCGCCGCCGTAGGCGGGCAGCTCGAACAGCGCCTGGCGGCCGTACTCGTTGACCAGGTAGCCGGAGAGGAAGTCGACGAAGACCGTGGTGGCCATCGTCGACTCCTCGCCGTTGCGGATGACGCAGCGGCCCATGACGGCCCCGACCTGGGGGTCGCGGAAGTGGCGGACCAACCGGAGGAGGGCGTTGGGCTCGGGCTCGTGGTCGGCGTCGAAGACCAGGACGATCTCGGCGTCCACCGTCGCGAGCGCCTCGTTGAGCGCGCCGGACTTGCCGCCGCCGGCGTTCGGCGGCCGGTGCAGCACGCGCAGCCGCGGCTCGACCGCCGCGCGGGCGTCGAGGATGGCGCCGGTGGCGTCGTCCGAGCCGTCGTCGACGACGACGAGCGTCAGCCTGTCGGGCGGGTAGTGCATGCCGAGGAGGGCGGTCATCATGGCGTCGACGACGAGTTCCTCGTTCTTGCAGCCCACGAGGACGGCGACCGACGGGGTGTAGCCGTCGAGGTCGACGTCGGGGGCGAGGAGGTCGGTGCCGGCCCAGCGGGCGGCGCTGACCGCGAAGGCCAGGTGCCGGAAGAAGTAGACGGCGAAGACCATGTTCAGCGCGCCGGAGATCCAGCCGAGCACGGGGTCGGCGCCGAACGCCCAGATCGTGACGGCGAGCAGGGCGACGTAGAGGAACAGCACGAGACGCCGGCCGTCGGGACGGCCGGCGTGCGCGGTGGCGGTGGGCTCGAGCGCGGTGGTCATCGGGCAGCGGCGGTGCGGCGCGGGGCGGGCACCTTGGCGGGGCGGTCGGCGCGCCGGGTCCGGTCGGTGCGCCGGGTCGGGACCGAGCTGCGGGGGACCGGGGCGAGGTCGAGCACCATGCGGGTCGGGACGAACGCCTCGGCGAACCCGATGCGGGCCTGGGCGCCCCAGTGGCGGGCGGAGGCGACGACGGCGTCGGGCTCGACCATCGCCGACAGCTCGACCTGCGAGGCGTGCGCCCGGAGGGCGGCGAGCTTGCCGGTGAGGTGGCTGGTGACGTCGACGAAGACGGTCGGGTTGAAGGCCAGGGTGGAGGGGCTCTGGTAGTGCAGGACGCGGGGGTGCCGGCGGGCGGCCGACAGCGTGGCGGCCGAGACGGCGCGGTGGTCCTGGTGGCTGTCGTCGGGGGCGTGCACGTAGACCAGGTCGGCCTTCGTCTCCTCGAGGGCCTCCTCGATCACCCGGACGGTCGCGGCGTCGGGGGCGAGGGTGCAGTCGCGGAAGCCACCCCAGCGCAGCCGGGCGCCGAGCGCGCTCGCCGCGGCGGTCTGCTCGTCACGGCGCTGGCTGACACCCGGGCCGTTCTCGCCGCCGGTGACGACGAGCATGGTCACGGTGTCGCCCGCGCTGGTGTGGGCGAGCAGGGTGCCGCCGCAGCCGAGCTCGACGTCGTCGGGGTGTGCCCCGATCGCGAGCACCGACCTGCCGGCCACCGGCCACTCCTGTCACTTCCGTGGACAGGAGGGATCTCCTGTCACTCGGACCGGTGATCGGCACGCGGCAGCGATAGCTGTAGCAATTCTTCCGCGGCGGGTCTCAGGGGGACTCGGCGAGGAGGCGGCGGACGACCTGCTCGATGCGGTCGGCGAGGTAGCGGTGACCGGCATCGGTCGGGCTGATGAGGTCGTCGGCGACCAGACCCGTCCCGTCGGCGAACCACCCCTCGGCGAGCGGATCGACGAACGTGGCGCCCGCAGGCTCCGCCGCACGCTGGACGGCGTCGCGCACGGGGAGCAGTTCCGGTGGGACGTCCGCCCCGGTCCAGGCGGGGCCGATCACCAGGAGCCGGGTACCCGGGGCCGCGGTCCGGATCGCGTCGAAGGTGCGCCCGGCAGCGGCGGTGATCTCGTCCGGGGGCGCGCGGTAGTCGTTGCGGCCCCCGAAGACGATCGTGACGTCGGCGTCGGGTTCGGGCGCGTTCTCCGCGAGCGTCGCGAAGGTGTCCCCGGTGCCGGCCGACGCGGCGGTGTACCCGGCGTCGGTCGCCGCGTGCGGCGTCGCCAGCCGGGCACCCACCCGGCCGCTGAGGACCGCCTGCCAGCCGGCGTCCCCCAGCCCGCCCCGGTCGGTGCCGGCGACGAACCAGTCGCCGTAGACGGCGAGGACGGGCGGGGCGCTCGTCGTGGGGGCGCTCGTCGCCGGGGCGGCGGACGGGCTGGGTGCGCGAGAGGTGGGGGACGCAGCGGCGTCCTCCCGGGGTTGGTAGGCGGGCGGCTGGCGGGTGCTCGCGTACCAGGCCGACGCCCCGACGGCGGCGGCCGTCACGAGCAGGAGGACGAGGACGACGAGACCCTCCCTGCGGCTCGGGAGCGGCAGCCTGCGGAAGAAGCCGGGCCGGCCGGGCACCCTCGCCATCTGCCGGACGGTACTGACCGGTCCGGTCGACCACCGGCTCGTTCGACGAGGAACGGGAAAGTGCGGTTCGTCGTGCACGTGGGGCTACCTGGCGGACACCGTTCGCCGCCAGGATGACGCCTGTGGAGGTGCGGCAGCGGCGGGCGACCGACCTCGGCCCGAGCACCGAGCCCTGCGGCATCTGCGGCAGCCGCAACGTCGTCGCCCGGCGCTCGGAGGCGGTCCGCCGGGGCAGCGCGTGGATCAACCCGCGGTTCGACCCGGCGCCGCGCACCCACGATCTCTGCCGCGACTGCGGCGCCAAGCACCGGACCGAGGACGGGCAGCGCGTCTGAGCCCAGGTGGCCGCTGCGACGCCTGGGACTGCGGTGATCGTCACCGTGCGTCGCTGCGCGGCGACGGCCGCAGCCGGTGCGAACCTCGGGTCGTGACCTGGAAGCGCACCGAGCGGGCAGCCGCCACCCGTCCGTGCGGCCTGTGCCGCAGCGAGGACGTCGTCGTCGTCCAGGCCGAGGAGCTCCGCGAGGGCCTGGCCCGGCTCAACCCCCGCTGGCAGCCGGCGATCCGCGTGTACGAGCGCTGCCGCGCCTGCGGCGCGCGCAACCAGCACGGCGAGGAACTGCTCTCCGCCTGACCGCGAGCCGCTCGTGCGGAACACGCTCGGAACTCCGTCGTGCCGTACCGGGTTTCGGGTGGCAGAGTTCCGGGAGTGAAGACCTGGCTCGACAGCTGGCCGGTGTACCGGCAGCTCACCGGCCCCGACCCGTTCGGTCGGGGCAAGGCCGCCCGCAGCAAGGGCACCGAGGCGACGGTGTCGCGCACCGCGACCGCCGACCGCGTCGTGAAGAGCGTCTGCCCGTACTGCGCCGTCGGCTGCTCGCAGAACGTCTACGTGAAGGACGAGAAGATCGTCCAGATCGAGGGCAACCCCGACTCCCCGATCAACCGCGGCCGGCTGTGCCCCAAGGGCAGCGCGAGCAAGCAGCTGGTCACCAGCCCGACCCGGGTCACCACGGTCAAGTACCGCCGTCCGTTCGGGACGGACTGGGAGGACCTGGACCTCGACACGGCGATGGAGATGATCGCCGACCGCGTCCTGGAGGCCCGGCGCAAGGGCTGGCAGGAGACCGCCGGATCGGCCGACGACCGGCGCCGGGTCAACCGGACCATGGGGATAGCGAGCCTCGGAGGGGCGACCCTCGACAACGAGGAGAACTACCTCATGAAGAAGCTCTACAGCGCGCTGGGAGCCATCCAGATCGAGAACCAGGCGCGCATATAGCACTCCGCCACGGTGCCCGGTCTGGGTGCCTCGTTCGGCCGTGGTGGCGCAACCAACTTCCTGGAAGACCTGGCGAACTCCGACTGCATCGTCATCGAGGGTTCGAACATGGCCGAGTGCCACCCGGTGGGCTTCCAGTGGGTCGGTGAGGCCAAGGCGCGCGGCGCCAAGATCGTGCACATCGACCCGCGGTTCACGCGGACCAGCGCGATCGCCGACCTGCACGTGCCGCTGCGCATCGGCACCGACATCGCGTTCCTCGGCGGGCTGATCAACTACGTCCTGACCAACGAGCTCTACTTCACGGAGTACGTGGCCGCCTACACGAACGCGGCGGCGCTCGTCGGCGAGGAGTACGTCGACAGCGAGGACCTCGACGGCCTGTTCTCCGGCTTCGACCCGGAGAACCGGACCTATGACGAGGCGAGCTGGCAGTACGAGCCGGAGGAGCCGGCGCACTCGGGGTCCGACCAGCCGGCCGAGGCCGCGAAGCAGGAGCGCTCCGAGCAGCACCCGGACGTGAAGAAGTCCGACCGGGCCCAGGCGGCCGGCAGCGGCGGCCCGCCGATCCCAGCCAAGCCGAAGCGCGACGAGACGCTCCAGCACCCGCGCTCGGTGTTCCAGATCCTCAAGCGGCACTACGCCCGCTACACCCCGGAGATGGTGTCCGAGGTCTGCGGCATCGAGCCGGAGGTGTTCGAGCAGGTCGCCCGGTGGGTGACCGAGAACAGCAACCGCGACCGGACGACGGCGTGGGTGTACTCGGTGGGCTGGACGCAGCACAGCGTCGGCGCGCAGTACATCCGCACCTGCTCGATCCTGCAGACGCTGCTCGGCAACATCGGCCGTCCGGGCGGCGGCATCATGGCGCTGCGCGGGCACGCCAGCATCCAGGGCTCGACCGACGTCCCGACGCTGTTCAACCTGCTGCCCGGCTACCTGCCGATGCCGCACGCCCTGCAGCACCAGAGCCTCGAGCAGTACGTGGCCGACGCCGCCGGCAAGGCCGGCTTCTGGGGCAACAAGAAGTCGTACATGGTCAGCCTGCTCAAGGCCTGGTGGGGCGACGCCGCGACGGCGGAGAACGACTTCTGCTTCGACTACCTGCCCAAGATCGACGGCGACCACAGCTCGTACCAGACGATCGCGGCGATGATCCGCGGCGAGGTGTCGGGCTACTTCCTCGTCGGCGAGAACCCGGGCGTCGGCCACCCGAACAGCCGGATGAACCGGTTCGGGCTGGCCAACCTCGACTGGCTGGTGGTCCGCGACCTGCAGATGATCGAGTCGGCGACCTTCTGGAAGGAGGGCCCGGAGCACGAGACCGGGGAGCTCGCCCCGGAGACGATCGGCACCGAGGTCTTCTTCATGCCGGCGGCGACGCACGTGGAGAAGGACGGCACCTTCACCCAGACCCAGCGGGTGCTGCAGTGGCGGGACAAGGCGGTCGAGCCGCCGGACGACGCCCGCAGCGACCTGTGGTTCTACTTCCACCTCGGCCGGATCCTCCGCGAGCGGCTGAAGGACTCGGACGACCCGCGCGACCGGCCGCTGCTCGACCTGACGTGGGACTACCCGGTGCACGGCGAGACGCAGGACCCGTCGGCCGAGGCGGTGCTGCGCGAGATCAACGGCACCGGCCCCGACGGCACCGTGCTGTCGTCGTACATGCAGATGAAGGACGACGGCTCGACGACGGGCGGCTGCTGGATCTACTGCGGCGTCTACGCCGACGAGGTCAACCAGGCGCGGCGGCGCAAGCCCGGCAAGGAGCAGGGCCCGGTCGCCTCCGAGTGGGGCTGGGCGTGGCCCCTCAACCGCCGGATGCTCTACAACCGCGCCTCGGCCGATCCGGACGGCAAGCCGTGGAGCGAGCGGAAGAAGTACGTTTGGTGGGACGAGGCCGCCGGTGAGTGGACCGGTCTCGACATCCCCGACTTCGAGAAGAACAAGCGGCCGGACTACGTGCCCCCGGAGGGCGCGAAGGCGCAGGACGCGCTGGCCGGCAACGACCCGTTCGTCATGCAGGGCGACGGCAAGGCGTGGCTGTTCGCGCCCGCCGGCGTGGTGGACGGGCCGCTGCCGACGCACTACGAGCCGCTCGAGTCGGTGGTCGAGAACGGTCTCTACAAGCAGCAGGCCAACCCGACCGTCGAGAAGATCGAGGGCCCGTGGAACCGGGCGAACCCGAGCCGCAGCGACGTCTTCCCGTTCCAGGTGACGACCTACCGGCTGACCGAGCACCACACGGCCGGCGGGATGAGCCGCACCCTGCCCTACCTCGCCGAGCTCCAGCCGGAGTTCTTCGTCGAGGTCAGCCCGGAGCTGGCGGCGCTGCGCGGCCTGCGGAACAACGAGTACGCGACGCTGGTCAGCGCCCGCACCGCGGTGGAGGCCAAGGTGCTGGTGACCGAGCGGGTGCGGCCGATCAGGCTGCGCGACGGCACCGTCGTGCACCAGATCGGCATGCCGTACCACTGGTCCTACGCGGGCATCTCGACCGGAGACGCGGCCAACGACCTGCTCGGGATCGTGATGGACCCGAACACGCACATCCAGGAGTCGAAGGTGAGCTCCTGCGACATCGTGCCCGGCCGGCGTCCGCGCGGGCCCGAGCTGCTCGAGTTCGTCGAGTCCTACCGGCGGCGGGCCGGCGTGGACTCGGGCAGGGTCGGCGTGAACGGCCGCGACCCCGTCGCCGCCGACGCCGGGGAGGGCTCGAACCTGTGACGACCATCAGCTCGGCGAGTGCGGCCTTCACCGGCCGCGACCCGGGGAACCGGCTGTACGGCCCGGTGCCGGACGTGTCCGAGCAGGCCGGCTACGTCGAGGAGCACCCGAAGCGGGTCGGCTTCTTCACCGACACCTCGGTCTGCATCGGCTGCAAGGCCTGCGAGGTGGCGTGCAAGGAGTGGAACACGCTGCCGATGGACGACTCGCACGGCGTGCGGGACACCCTGGGGCTGTCGGGGATGTCGTTCGACAACACCGGGCAGCTGGGTGCCAACTCGTGGCGGCACGTCGCGTTCATCGAGCAGTCGCGCACCGTCGACCTGCCGATGCCGACGTTCGGCCGGCCCGGTGACGACCGGCAGGACATCGGCCCGTCACCCGCGGAGTCGGGCAGCGACGTCAGCCTGGCGAACGCCCAGCAGAGCGTGCTGAACGCGGAGGCCCTCTCGGAGTTCGACCCGCAGACGGGGCAGACCGGGGCCGACAAGCAGGTCCGCTGGTTGATGAGCTCCGACGTCTGCAAGCACTGCACGCACGCCGGGTGCCTCGACGTCTGCCCGACCGGGGCGCTGTTCCGGACGGAGTTCGGGACGGTCGTCGTCCAGGGCGACATCTGCAACGGCTGCGGCTACTGCGTGGCCTCCTGCCCCTACGGCGTCATCGACCAGCGCAAGGGCGACGGCCGGGTCTTCAAGTGCACGATGTGCTACGACCGGCTGACCGACGGGCTGCAGCCCGCGTGCGCGACCGCCTGCCCCACGCAGTCGATCCAGTTCGGCGACCTCGACGAGCTGCAGGCCCGCGCGGACGCGCGGCTGGCGACGCTCAAGTCGCAGGGCGTGGAGACGGCGCGGCTCTACGGGCGCGACGAGGAGGACGGCGTCGGGGGAGCGGGGGCGTTCTTCCTGCTGCTCGACGAGCCGGAGGTCTACGGGCTGCCGCCGGACCCGATCGTCACCACCCGCGACCTGCCGGCCATGTGGCAGGCGGCGGGCAAGGCGGCCCTGATGATGATCGGGGTCGCCGTGACGGCGGTCCTGGGTTCGCGGAAGAGGTGACATGACCGGCGGCATCACCAGCCCGGATCACGGCTGGCGGCAGGCCGACCGCGGCCCGGCGACGCAGCGGACGCACAAGCGGCGCCGGCGCGGCGGCGGGCGCGGCCGCGGCGAGGTGTCGATGGTCGACGACGTCGAGTTCACCTCATACTACGGCCGGCAGATCGTCAAGACGCCGGTGTGGAAGTCGCCGGACGTGCCGCTGTACCTGTTCCTGGGTGGTGCGGCCGGGTCGTCGGCGATCCTCGGCGCGCTCTCCGACCTGACCGACCGTCCGAAGCTGACGCGCGTCGCGCGGTACACCGCCGGCGCGGGGTCGATCCTGTCGGTGGTCGCCCTGGTGCACGACCTGGGCCGGCCGGAGCGGTTCCTGCACATGCTGCGGGTGTTCAAGCCGACGTCGCCGCTGTCGGTGGGCACCTACATCCTGTCGCCGTTCAGCGCGGCGGCCGGGGCGACGGCGGCCGTGGAGCTGCTGGGCTGGTTCCCTCGGCTGAAGCGGTTCGGGGGCGTGGTGGCCGCCATCTTCGGCGGGCCGCTGGCGACCTACACCGGGGTGCTGCTGGCCAACACCGCCGTGCCGACGTGGCACGCGTTCCACAAGGAGCTGCCCTACGTCTTCGGTGGGTCGGCGATGGCGGCGGGGGGCGGCATCTGCATGGCCTTCACGCCGGTGGATGAGGCCGGGCCGGCGCGGAAGATGGCCGCTGCTGGAGCCGCCGTGAAGTTGGTCGTCGGGTATCGGATGGAGAACGACCCGGGCATCCTCGCCGAGCCCTTCCACGAGGGACGCTCGGGCAAGCTCATGCAAGCCTCCACGAGGCTCACCGCGGTCGGCCTCGGGCTCACCCTCCTCACCGGGCGTCGGAGGTGGGGAGCGGTTGCGTCAGGAGCGGTCTTGGCGGTCGGTTCGCTGCTGACCCGCTTCGGCGTCTTCAAGGCCGGCATCGCGAGCACGAAGGACCCGAAGTACGTCGTCGTCCCGCAGCGCGAGCGGCTGGCCTCCGGGCAGCACGACCACGCGTCGACGATCACCCGCTGAGCTGCCGGCGGGCGCCGGATCGCGGTTCCGCCCCGCCGGTGTGCCTGGAACGGGGTACACAGCGTCCGTTCCCGCCCCGAGTGCCATCAGGCATCGTCCTGTCCGACCGGAGTGGTCGACAGGAAGGGCAACCATGGACCTGCGGGGGATGGCGCGGGATGCCCGCCGGCTCGGCACCGCCGGAATGAGCAAGATGACGCCCGCCGAGGGGCCGCCGTCGATGGCGGCGATGCTCGAGCGGCACGGCCTTCCTGCCGCTCCCGCGACGTCGCACTGGGAGCTGTCCGTCAGCGCCCTGGTCAGCGCAAGCGGTCAGGTCAACCCCGTTGCGCGCCGGGCGCTCGCTGTGCTGGACAGGTTCGGCCGCGTGGCAGTCGGCCCGCTGGGGATCGGGCTGGACGACGAGGACATCCCCTGGTCGGCGGTCACCGCGTTGCACACGGCTCCCGTTTCCCAGGTGCTCACCGAGAGCGCGCTCGATCGTGAGCTGGAGCGGCTGCTCAGAGTGCTCCCGCCGTTGCCGGGCCGCTCCTGGGTGCTGGAGCGCGTGGGCTCCGTGCTCGGCGGCCTGCTCGGGCGTGCGCTTCCGACCGACGGCGCCCTGGGCGCGGAGGTCGTCACCGGGGCGGACAGCCGACGGCGACTGGGCAGGACGAGCACGACCTCACTCGGCTTCGTCGGGACCCTGCTCCTGGCCGCGCTGCCTCAGGTTGATCTGAGCTTCCGGGCCACCGCCGCCTCTCACGGCGTCAACGTCCTCCCCGCCGGGCGAGGCGCCTGGCCGGCGAAGCCGCCCGCTGACGCCGCCCGGATGCGGGAGAGTCTCGGTCGCCGGTTCCAGGGGCTTGACGGCACAACGTGACGAGCACGTGCTGATCAGCTGTGCCAGCGGTCGTGCACACCGTTGATGCACTTGTAGCCACTGTTCTGGCAGTGCGGGCACTGGGTCGACCAGCCGCCGCCCTTACCATTGCACTGCGGACAACGGACGTGGCGCGTCCTTTTTCCTTCCTTGCTGCAATGCATGTCGCGGTCCCCTGAATAGCCCATGCCCTACCTCGCCGCTGGACGGTGGAGAAAGCTCAACGGTAGGGCGCGGCGCGTTCTCCGACCAGTTCCTGCCATGTACCCCAGACAGGTCACAGTCCGCCGACTTCCGCGCTCTTGGCGGGCAGATTGGTGGTTGTTAGCGTCCGACTCCTGGCGTGGACACGGGCTCGAAGCGCTTGCGGGAGCAATCGCGCACACGTTCTCGGATCCTCGCCGGATTGGCATCGGGATGTGATCGGGACGGCGCGGGGGCGTCCTCGGTGAATGTCGTCGAATGTCTGCCGCCTGCTCAGTTCCCCGCCGCCGAATCGAGAGGACGCGTCATGGGTCAAAAGGGAATCGTCTTCACCACCGGGCTGTCCGTGAAGGAATGCGCGGACATCTTCCGGACCGCCGGAGATGCCACGCGCGGGGTGAAGGGGAAGATCTTCGAGACGGTGGCGGGTGCGATGGGCAACGGTGCAGCGACGGGGTACTACACGCCGACCTTCGACTCGCCCTTCGCCTCGGTCGACGGCGTGCCCGACTTCGCCATCGGCATCAACATCCTGAAGTTCAACGGTGGCGGCCAGGGCAACGGCACCCACGTGCACATGTACGTCGACGACCGCGGTGGCGAACGTTCCGTGCAGCTGGTGTCCCAGCACGGGCTGCTCGGCGGCGCCCGATCGGCGCGTATGACCCGCAAGTTCCTCGAGCACTTCCAGGCAGCGGACCAGCGGCTCGCCGTCACGGACGGCAACCTCTGAGTCCTCTGACCCAGCAGGCAAGCATCGGGAAGGAGGGCAACGGTGAGCTGGTTCAGGTCCACGTCCACGTCCCTGCCCAGGACGTCGTACGGCTACCTGCCACCGCCGGGCGCGACTGCTCACGGCTGGATCTGCCCCGACCAGGATTGCGGAATCGGCGAGCATGAGCCGGTCCGGCGCTGGCCCAAGGCGTGCCCCAGCTGCGGGACGGCGGCGGATCCGCAGCTGGATCCGCCGTGGAAGCACGACGCCGAGGGCGTCGAGCTCCAGTGGATCCTCCGGAACGACCCCGGGAGAGGTGGCGGCTACCACCAGGACCAGTGGCTGGTCTGGCAGTTCAGGGACGCCGTGCTCCGGCGGGATCCGGCGGCGGTCTCCGAGGCGCGCGCCCGGGTCAGGACGGCGATCGAGGCAGGTACTTACGCCCGCTTCTCAGGACCGGGCAGCATCCTGTTCCACCTCGTCTGGATCGGCCTGGAGAACGGCGATCCGGACGGTGTTGCTGACGACCTCTGCTTCTGGCTCGCCCACTCCGCCGGCGAGGACGCGGAGACCGACAACGGTGTCCGCACGAACGTCCGGCAGGTGATCGACCTGGCCGCGCGATTCGTCGGAGCCCGGGACGGCGCCGCGCATCCTCGGGCGCCTGAGATCCGGCGCGGGTGCCTGAGGTTGGCCGAAGGTGCCTTCTCGGTCCTGAACCGGGACCAGCAGCAGGCCGTCACGCAGATGACGCGGGCGTAGGGGCCGGCGTGGCCTGGTGGAGCCGCAAGCCGGGGGTCGTCGACGCCATCGGGTCGGACGCGCTCGCCGACTTCGGCCGGTTCGAGTTCCTCGGCGAGCAGAGCGGTGTCAGGGACCCGTACGGGTTGGTCTCGGCTCTCGTCCCACGGTGCATCCCGCCCGACGGTCCGGATGCGGCCGAGGTCGTCGCCGAACTGCGCCGGCACGCAGCGCGCGGTGAGTGGGAGAAGGTCGGCGCCTGGAAGTTCGTGCGCGAGTTCCTGGCTCCCGAATCCGGCGCCGACGACCTGGTCGACGCTGGGCTGCTCGCCATCCACCGGATGCGGGTCACGAACCTGGCCATCCACCTGGCGCCGATCGACACCCCGCGCTTCACCGAGCTGACCGGGGGGCCGCCGCCGCACGACGGATTCTTCGGGCCGCCGGTTTTCGACTCCGGGTTCGGTCCCACTCGGCAGTACTACTTCGACGCGGCCGTCGCCGCGGCCGCCGGCCGCCGGATCGGGCGGGTGCCTTCTGCGCCGGGCGTGCCACCGGGGCCGGTCGACGAGGCAGCGCGGGCGATGTGGGACTTCGGCCTGCTGGTCCACCGGGGGCCGCTGCTGGTCAGCCCGGACATCTCCTTCGAGCCGGGTGTGGTGCGCCCGGCCGTCGCCGCCGCGACCGGCGTCGACCACGCTCTGTTCGTCGAGCGGCTGGCCGAGGCCGTGCTGGACGATCGCGCGGTGCACCACGGGGTGTGGTCCTCGCTGGGGGCTGCTCGATTCGTCGAGGACTACCTGGACCTCGGGGCCCTCCGCACCGCTGGCTACGAGCTCTTGCTGGAGCGTGCGATCGTGCTCGTCGCGGAATCCGGCATCCTCGGGGTGGCCATGCCGGCCGACGTCATGACCCGACGCCAGCGCGAGCGGCTGCACGCCGCACGGCCCCCGTCGTGACGACGTCGCGCCGAGCGCAGGCGCCCGCGCCCTCCGCCGACCAGCTGATGCGCCGCATGCTGCATGCGATCGCCCGGTTGCACGCGGCCTGTGCGCGGGACGCGGCGGAGTTGGGGCGCCTGGACGACCAGCTCCGGCAGGACGTCGCCGCCGCCGAGAAGGAGGCGCGGGCGGAGGCGGCGCTGCTCCTCGCGCGCGCCCCCGGCAGCACGGGCGGCGCGTCCCTGGGTGGCGAGCTGCGCGCCGACCTGGACCGTTGGCCCATCGTCGAGGTGCGGCACGTGGATCCGGGTCCGCCGCCGGTCTCGCTGTCGGCTGCGATTGAGGAGTGGTCGACCCTCGCCCCCTATGCCCGGCGCCGGGTGAACGAGGTACAGGCAGCCCTCGCGACCTGGCACGGGCGACTGTTCAAGCGGGAGAAGTCGATGCCGACGGTCCCGGAGGACCTGTGGCGTGAACTCGATCTGCTCGACTCGATCCACCGTGCCGTGCCGGTTCTCGAGCAGGCATTCATCGCGGACCGCGTCCGTGAGGTGTCCGGGGCTGCCGAGGTCACCCTGGCCGCCGAGAGCGAGCAACGCTTCGCCGACCAGCGACGACTGGCCGGTGAAGTGCGGGCGGCGACCGCCGCGGTCGAGTCGTCCGTCGGGCTGGCCGGCCGCGCCTGGTCCGATCCGGGGTGGGGGGCACCGGCGCCGGCCGACGCGGTCCAGCACTACCTCCGGCTCGGTGACCTGCTGGTCGACCTCCCGCCTGCGCTCGGCGTCGGCGCCGTGCCGGCGTTGGCCGTCTTCCCCCTCGAGGCCGGGCTCGCGCTGGCATCCGACGTGGCGGATCGCGACTCCGCGACCGGCCTGCTCAAGGCATTACTGCTGCGGCTGCTCGCGGCTGTTCCCCCCGGGGGGCTGCACCTCAAGGTCGTCGACCCGGTGTCCCTGGGGCAGTCGGTCGCGGAATTCCGTCACCTGGCCGAGTACGACAGCCGGCTCGTGGACGAGAAGACCTGGACGGCGGAGCGCGACATCGAGCGCCTGATGGACGACCTGTCCAGTCACCTGGAGGTGGTCATCTCGTCGTACCTGCGAGGCCAGTTCGAGTCGATCGACGACTACAACCGGCATGCCGGTGAGGTGGCCGAGCCCTATCGCGTCCTGGCGGTGTTCGACTACCCGACGGGCTTCTCCGAGCGGGCTCAGCGCCAGCTGCTGAGCCTCATCGAGAACGGCCCGCGGTGCGGGGTCTATACCGTGCTGCACCACGACCGGCGTGCTGAGCGGAGCGACGACAGGGGACAGGTGCCGATCGAGCGCCTGGTGCACAGCATGCAGAAGGTTGAGTGGACCCGCGGGCGGGCGCGGTTGCGGCTCACCGACCCGCTCGGCGAGATCGAATTCGAGCTGGTTCCGGACAGCGCGGCACCCGTCGCCTTCGCCTCGGACGGCCACCCGGAGACGGGTTTCGCTGCTCTGCTCGCCGCGGTGGGAGCGCAGGTGCGGGAGCGGCACGCACGGCCGCCGGCGGTCACCCTGGACAGCCTCCTGCCGGTCCTGAGCCGGAACCGTGGCGGAGTCCAGCCGGAGTACGTGCCGGATGCCGCGCCGGTCTCCCGCGATCCGGCGACGTGGTGGGGGGCGCGGACCGCCGGCAGCGCCGTGGCGCCCCTGGGACGCAGCGGCGCGCAAGGCGTGACGGCGATGCACTTCTCGTCGACCGAGGTCGCCGGCGGCGCGATCATGGTCGGTCTGCCTCGCTCGGGCAAGACAACGTCCCTGCACGCGCTCATCTTGACGATGGCCATGCTCTACCCGCCCGAGGAGCTCGAGCTGTACCTGATCGACGCCAAGCACGGTGTCGAGTTCAAGGTCTACGAAGAGCTGCCGCATGCCCGGATGGTCTCGGTGCACAGCGAACGCGAGTTCTCGCTCGCCGTTCTGAAGAGCCTGGAGGCGGAGATCCGCCGGCGGGCCGAGCTCATGAAGGCGGATGGTGCAGGGCGAGCCAACCTCACCGAGTACCGCGCGGCGACCGGTGCTGTCCTGCCGCGGATCGTCCTGGTCATGGACGAGTTCCACGAGCTGTTCGAGGAGCCTGACAACGTCGGCATGGCAGCGTTCGACGCGTTCAGCAACATCGTCCGGATGGGCCCGTTCTCCGGCGTCCACGTCGTCGTCGCGTCGCAGACGCTGTCCAGCATGCCGGCCATGGATCGTCCGACGCTGATGCTCCTCCCGCAGCGCGTGGCGTTCATGTGCAACGAGTACGACGCCGAGATCGTCATGGGGGACACGAACAAGGCGCCCCGCCTGCTCGCGCGTACCGGCGAGGGGCTCTTCAACCCCTCGCGGGGGGACGAGTCGAGGAACCAGCCGTTCCAGGGGCTCTACGTCAGCACGGAGGAGCGCGGTGCGCTGATCGGCCAACTGGCGCGGAAGGCCCAGGGCGCCGGATGGACGCGCCGTGCACGCGTCTTCGACGGTGACGCCGTCGTCCCCAGGCCGCCCGACGCGCTGCACCTGACGGGGTCGGGCGCCCGGCTGACCGTCCCGATCGGGGAGCCGTTCACGCTCGCCGAGCGGGACGTGGTGGTCCTGCGCAGATCGCGCGGCGCCGGCGTCCTCATCGTGGGCGACCGCGAGGACCTGGCCGGCCGCGATCCCGCGGTGCGGGGTGTCGTGCACTCCTTCCTGCTCGCTGCCGCCGCGCAACGGGCGGGTGTGACGGTCGTCGACTTCATGGGGGACGACGAGGAGGTCGACGGCACGCTGAGCGTCCTCGACGTCGCCGCCGAGACGGGTGCCGCCTACGTCCGATCGCGCGGTCTCGGCCCCGTGCTGGCGGAGCTGACGTCGACGGTGGTGGAGCGAACGGCGGCGGGGGAGTACCGGGCTCCCGCGCGGCTGCTGGTCATGACCGGTCTGGAGCGCGCGCTGGCGCTCTCCCCCGCGGACCCCTTCGACGCCGATGACTCCGGAGAGCCCGCAGCCGGTGAGCAGCTGGCCGACCTGCTGCGCGAGGGCCCGGAGGTCGGCGTCCACGTCGTCATGAGCGCCGACAGCGTCCGTACCGTGGAGCGACGGCTCGGGGCGGACGTCCTGCAGGAGCTGACCATGCGGATCGCCGGCAGCGCGGCCAGCCAGCAGGACCTGGCGACGACGAGCGGCCAGTACGGCGACGTTCCGCCGCTCCGCCACGGCCAGCTGCTCGTCGGTGACCTGACACAGGGGACCGCGAGGCGGATCCGCGGGTACACGACTGTGGCGACCGGTTCGGCGTCGCCGGGACGGCGAGGAGACGATCGTGGCTGATCTGGTCAACGCCAGTCCGCAGGACGTCAGGAAGCTGGCCGCGGCTCTGGCCGCGTACCAGCAGGACGTCGCGGCGGCTGGCAAGAAGGTGCGGGGCGCACTGAACGCCGCGAACTGGCACGACCCCCAGAAGGACAAGTTCGAGGCCCGGTACCGAGACCTGCAGAAGGGGCTCGACCGCTTCATGAGCGGCGAGGTGACGGCGATGGTGAAGGGCCTCAAGGACCTGGCGCGCAAGCTCGAGGACATCCGCTCGACGAGGATGTGACCAGCTGTGTCAGACGTCATCAAGGCCGAGAGGCATGCCGTCCAGCAGCTGCAGAAGGCCGTCGTGCGATACGCCGAGCGACTGCGCGACGCGGCAGCGGTAGCGCGCCGGGAGGCCGCGGTGGCCCAGGCCCGGGCTCAGCAGGTGGTGGATGGGCGTCGGGCCGTGGCGGACCGGGCAGCGGCCGAGCTCGAACACGCCCGGCAGGCGGCCGGACGGGCGCCGGAAGCTCAGAGGGCGCAGGCGCAGCAGGCGATCGCTGCGGCTCAGCAGCGGTTGCAGCGGGCGCTGCACGAGCTCCACGCGGCGCGACGTGCGGCGGCGACGCTGGCCGCAGCTTGCTCGGATCTCGTGGTCTCGTTGCAGGCGGCGGAGGCCGCGGTGTCCGAGCAGGGTTCAGCGGCCTCCGCGATCCTCGGCGGCCTCCAGAGCAAGCTCGCGGAGATCAGCGGGGACAGCTTCGGGGGCGCCCTCCGTGGTGCGCTCACGACGATCGGTGTCGCCGCCGAAGTGCTGGTGGGAACTGTCGACGTCGCCACAGTGGTCGGCAACGCCTCGCAGGGAGCCCTGCCGACCGCTCAGCGCGTCACCTCGGTGTCGCAACGGGAGGAGCAGCGCGTCGGGGAGCAGCAGCAGCTCTGGAAGGAGGTCGAGGTCGAGCAGCGCAAGCGCTCGAACGGCGGGCGGGCGGGGGCCGGCGAATGAGGCTGCAGGAGACGATGCGCATGGTGGAGGCGGCGCGGGCCGAGCTGGAGCGGGCGCGGTCGGACACGGCGGGCTGGTCCGACGACCTCCGTCGACGGTTCGATGCGCAGCGCTTCCAGCCGCTGGTGGACGCCGGCACGAGGATGGTCGTGGCGCTGCAAAGGGCCCAGGAGCAGGCGGACAGGGTGCAACGCCAGCTGGAGCCCTGAGGGCTATTCGCACACCGGGACGTCGAAATCCGTGTTGTGCACGTACGGGCCGCCCGGGACGTCGCCGTTCATGTAGGAGTTGGCGGGGGACCACAGGCCGTTCCACGGCTCGGTCTCGATGAGGTACCAGAAGCCGTCGGGCGTGACGCTGGGAACGCTCGGCGCGTAGTAGCGGCAGCGCACCTCCAGCACGGTGTGCGGCGGGATCGCGGTTCCGCCCCCCTCCAACGTGCGGGGGTCGGCGAAGGTATTGGCGCCGATGCTGCCTGCCTCTTCCTGTCTCAGCCGGCCGTCACCGGTGCTCGGTAGAGGCACGTTGACGAGGTCCTCCGCGGTCTCGGTCGGATCCGCCGCGGCAGTGGCGTCGTCCTCGTCGACCACGAGCGCCGTTACGAAGGCGGTGACGGCGATGACGAGCAGTTGGGCGGCAGCCACGAGGACCCAGCGGAACCAGCGCCGACGCCCCTCCACGACGGGCTCCTCGGGCGCTGCCGTGGCGGGGCCGGTGACGACGAGCGGTTCTGCGGTGCGGCTCGACGGGCCGCAGGAGTGGATCAGGGCGGGGACGCCCGCGGCGTCCGGGTATCCGGGCATCTCCGCGCGGGCCCACGTGTCCAGCTCGCGGACCGCTCCGGTCACCTTGGTGCGCGGATAGCTGCCGGCCGTCCAGTTGTCCAGGGTGCGGACGCTGACGAGGCCGCCACTGCGACTGGACAGCTGCTCCTTGCCCCCCGCCGCGGCCACCAACCAATTCACCTGAGCGACGAAGGGATCAGCCGACACCGACTGCTGCCCTGGTACGCCCGCCGTGTCCGTCATCGCACCCCCGTGCTCACGAAGCTGGGGGGTATTTATCGCACGCCGAGGGGCAGTGGGCCGGTTGACCGCGCCATCGCCGTTCCGCGCATGCGCGAACTTGCGGTACCTCGCGCCCAGACTTCCTTGCCGGGGCGTGGGAGGCCCCGGTTCGGTATGCGTACCGCAAAGCGTTCCCGGGTGCTGCCTCTGCTCTGCCCCCGCAGTGGTCCGCTACGTCCCCGGGAGGGCGCAATGTCGCAGCACCTGGCCGAACTCACCGCTCAGCCGATGCCGTCTCGCACGCTGCCCTCGGACACGGTTCCGCGGCCTCGCGAGGAGAGCATCGCCCCGCTGGCGGTGACCCTGGTCGGGGGTGACGAGGAACAGCGGCGCCGGCTCGCCGGCCTCCTGGCCGGAGTACCGGGCGTCGTGGTGACGGGCTGGTCCGACACGGCGACGTCGCTCGCGGTGCTGGAGGCGTGCTCCGCTCTGGACGTGCTGATCTCACCTCCGGCTGCTCCGCCGCAGGCTCCGTTGCGGCGGCCTGTGCTCGCGTCGAGGCAGCGCGACGTCCTCGTCGCCTACTCGGCAGGCAACGAGCTCCTCGATGTCGCCGCACGGGGTCTCGGGATGAACCCGGAAACGTTCAAGACCCATCTCCGTCGCATCCGGGCCAAGTACCGCGAGGTCGGCCGGGACGCACCCACTCGTCGCGACCTCTACGTGCGAGCAGTCCAAGACGGCTACCTGCCGCCGCCCGCGTGACGTCTTCGACATGGGGTGGGGCAGTCTCGGGTGATCGACCGACGACAGAGTTCCGACTCCGTTCCGTAATGGACTGCTCACCCTCGATCGATGTGCTGCCGCGAATCGCTTCACCAAGGAGTGACGACGCCCCGCGAAAGGGTCGAATCGGACACCTTCTGGCCTTCGGGGGCTCCCGGAGAATGGGCCCTCACAGGTACCGTTCGCATGCCCGTTCGACTCTCAACCATCGGAGGTCGGCGGGGTCGACGCGGGCCTCCGACGGGGGTAGGCCCGTGCTGTTCGAGCGGGGGCTCTGTTGGATCTGAAGGACGTGCTGGGTGCGGTGCGTTCTGGCTGGTGGCTCCTCGTCAGCGGGATCCTCGTCGGACTTCTCCTCGCCGGTGCCCTGAGCTGGGCGGCTACTCCGCTCTACTCGTCGTCGACCCGGCTGTTCGTCTCGGTCGCCGGCACCACCGACACCTCGGCCGCGTACCAGGGCAACCTCTTCTCCCAGCAGCGCGTCACCTCGTACGCCGAGCTCCTGACCGGTGAGCAGTTGGCGGAGGAGGTCGTCGACGACCTCGGCCTGGACCTGAGCGCGGAGGCGGTCGCCCGCAAGGTCGCCGCCCGAGCTCTGCCCGACACCGTCATCCTTGAGGTCACGGTGACCGACACCTCGGCCGAGCGCGCCCGCGACATCGCCGCGTCGCTCGGTGAGCAGTTCACCGAGCGGGTGACCGAGCTCGAGACTCCCGAGGGCGCCGAGGCGTCGACCGTCAAGGTCACCACCGTCCAGGCGCCGAAGCTCAATGCGGATCCCGTCAGCCCGGACTGGACGCGCAATCTCGCGTTGGGTGCCGTCCTCGGCCTCCTGATCGGCCTCGGGCTCGCGCTCCTTCGCAGCCGGCTCGACAACACGGTCAAGACGAACGACGACGTCGATGCGCTGACCGGCGCGGGCGTCATCGGCACCGTGCTCGAGGACTCACGTCTGGACGAGAAGCACGTCATCACCGCGGCCGACGACCACACGCCGACGGCCGAGGCGTTCCGCGCCATCCGGACGAACCTGCAGTTCCTCGACGTCGACAACCCACCCAAGGTGATCGTCGTCGCGAGCTCGGTGCCCGGTGAGGGCAAGTCGACGCTCGCCGTGAACCTGTCCACTGCGCTGGCGCAGTCGGGCAGCCGGGTGGTGCTGCTCGAGGCCGACCTCCGCCGGCCGCGGGTCACCCGCTACATGGGGCTGGTGGGCGGGGCCGGACTCACCAACGTGCTCGCAGGGACGGCGGAGCTGCACGAGGTGCTGCAGCCGTGGGGTGACGGCAAGCTCTCGGTGCTCGCGGCCGGCCCGATGCCGCCGAACCCCAGCGAGATGCTCGGCTCGGGTCACATGCGCGGCCTGCTGGAGCGGCTGCGCGAGGACTACGACTTCGTCGTCATCGACACCCCGCCGCTGCTGCCCGTGACGGACGCCGCCGTGCTCAGCGTCGCGGCCGACGGGTGTCTCATCACCACCCGATACGGCTCCACGCGGCGCGAGCAGCTCGAAGAGGCTGCCGCAGTTCTGGCGCGCATCGACGCGAAGCTGCTGGGGGTCGTACTCAATCGGGTGCCCCAGTCCGCGTCCATCGCCCGCAGCTACGGCTATGGCTACGGCTACGAGGCCGACCCGGGCCGAGTTCCGGTCCCGGAGCCGAAGCGCGGCCGCCCCGGGCGGCGCACCGGCCGGCGCCGTCACTCTCCCCTCGATGACCTGACGACGGGCTCCGATGGAGGTGCTCGGTCCTGAGCAGCGTCATCTCCGTCAGACCCGTCACCAACGGCGGACCCGTCCGTTCTACATGTGTCCCCGCGTCCAACCACCGGCTCGGTGCTGCCGGTCTGCTGCCTGATCGGAGGTCGGCCTCGTGATCCCGCGGTCCGGTGCGTTCTGGAAGCTGGCGCGCCTCGCCATGGTCATGGCCGACCTGCTCTCTCTCCCCGTCGGGTTCACGCTCGTTGCGGCGGCTCGCTACGACGGTGACCTCGACAGCGTGAGCCTCGCTGGGCTTCTCATCGTCACTGCGGCGGGCGGTGCGGCGTTCGTGGCTGTCTCGGTGGTCCTCCGTCTGCACCAAGGGCGCTACGCCGTGGGCAGTGCCGACGAGTTCAAGGCGCTCGCCGCGGCTGTGGCCACCGCCGCGATGGCGGCGTTCGCCGCCGACCTGATCGCCGGGAACCCGCGACTTCTTCCGTTGAGCGCGCCGCTGCTCGGCGGGATCGTCGCCTTCGTTCTTATGCTGACCTACCGGCTGGCCATCCGCAGCCAGCGTGAGGGTGCGGTGCGGCCCCGTCAGGGGCAGCCGACGCTCGTCTTCGGGGCGGGGGATGCCGGGCACCAGCTCGTGCGCTCCATGCTGGGTGATCCGTCGAGCCCGTTCGTCCCTGTCGGGCTCCTCGACGACGATCTCGCGAAGCGTCATTTCCGGGTGCGCGGGGTGCGGATGCTCGGCGGACGAGAGCAGATCGCCTCGGCTGCCATTGCCACCGATGCCGAGGTCCTCGTGCTCGCGGTTCCCTCAGCGGATTCGGCGATGGTGCGTGACCTCTCCCAGCGCGCCACGTCGGCCGGCCTCACCGTCAAGGTGCTCCCGTCGCTGTCCGACCTGCTGAACCGCCGCGTTGGCATCCGCGACGTGCGCGACATCGACATCGCCGACCTTCTGGGTCGCCACCAGATCGACACCAACGTGGGCGAGATCGCGGGCTACCTCAAGGGCAAGCGGGTGCTCGTCACCGGCGCCGGCGGCTCGATCGGCTCGGAGCTCTGCCGGCAGATCAGCACGTTCGCTCCGGCCGAGTTGATGATGCTCGACCGCGATGAGTCGGCACTGCACGCGGTGAGCCTGAGCATCCACGGTGAGGCGCAACTGCACCTGCCTGACGCGATCCTGGCGGACATCCGTGACCGGGATGCCCTGTGCGAGCTGTTCCTGCAGCGTCAGCCCGATGTGGTCTTCCACGCGGCCGCGCTCAAGCACGTCAACATGCTCGAGCAGTACCCGAGCGAGGGGTGGAAGACCAACGTCCTCGGCACGCGGAACGTGCTCGAGGCAGCGACAGCGGTCGGCGTGAGCCACTTCATCAACGTCTCGACCGACAAGGCCGCCGACCCGGTCAACGTCCTCGGCCGGACCAAGCGGATGGCCGAGAAGCTCACCGCCACTTACGCGCAGCGCAACGAGGGCCGGTTTCTGTCCGTGCGGTTCGGCAACGTCCTGGGTAGCCGGGGCTCCGTGCTCGAGACGTTCGCCGCCCAGATCGCCCGGGGTGGCCCGGTGACGGTCACCGACCCGGAGGTCACCCGCTTCTTCATGACGATCCCCGAGGCGGTGCAGCTCGTGATCCAGGCCGGGGCAATCGGCACCGGCGGTGAGGCCCTCGTGCTGGACATGGGGGAGCCAGTGCGCATCGCCGACGTGGCCGCCCAGCTCATCGCCATGGAGGGCCGACCCATCAGCATCCGGTTCACCGGCCTGCGCCCCGGCGAGAAGCTGCACGAGGAGCTGTTCGGCCGCGAGGAGCAGGACAGCCGGCCCGTGCACCCCCTGATCAGCCACGTGCCGGTTCCGGCCATCGAGGGCGACCTCGAGGGCTGGCTGGCGCGCCCCTTCCCGCCGCTCGAAGCGGTTCTCCAGGTCGACCCGATCGAGACCCGTCTCGCGCAGTCGGGGGCGCAGCAGTGAGCGGACGCATCCTCCTCTCGCCACCCGACGTCGGCGCCCGCGAGGAGGAGCTGGTCGTCGAGGCGGTGCGGTCCGGCTGGATCGCGCCGCTCGGCCCGATGGTCGACCGGTTCGAGGCTGCCATCGCCGAGCGCTGCGGTCGGCAGCACGCCGTGGCCCTGTCGTCGGGCACGGCGGCGCTCCACCTCGGCCTGCTTCAGGTAGGTGCCGGCCCGGGCAGCGTGGTCGTCGTCCCGACGATGACCTTCGCCGCCACCGCGAACGCCGTGGCTTACACCGGCGCCGAGCCGTTCTTCGTCGACTGCGACGAGGAGACGGGGAACCTCTCGCCGGAGCTGCTCGAGCAGGCGCTCGGTGATCTCCGGTCGGAGGGCGCTCGGATCGCGGCGGTAGTCCCGGTCGATCTGCTCGGTCGATGCGTCGACTACACGGCCATCTCGACGATCTGCGATCGCTTCGAAGTGCCGCTGATCTCCGACGCGGCCGAGTCGCTCGGTTCGAGCCACCGGGGGCGGCCGGCCGGTTCCTTCGGCGTCACCGCCGCGCTGTCCTTCAACGGCAACAAGGTGATGACGACGAGCGGCGGCGGCATGCTGCTCACGGACGATGTGAGGATCGCTGATCGCGCTCGCTACCTCAGCACGCAGGCGCGGCAGCCCGCCGTGCACTACGAGCACACGGAGATCGGCTACAACTACCGCCTGAGCAACGTGCTCGCCGCCCTCGGCCTGGCGCAACTGGAGCGACTTGACGAGATGATCGGCCGCCGCCGCGTCCTTCGGGAGCGGTACGTCGAACTCTTCGAAGGCGTCGATGGAGCGACCGTCTTCCAGCACCCCGGCGACGGCGACGACAACTGCTGGCTGACCGCTGTCGTCATCGATCCGGTAGAGGCCGGCTGGTCGTCCGATGACCTCCGAAAGGCTCTGGACACCGCCGACATTGAGTCGAGGCCACTCTGGAAGCCGATGCACCGCCAGCCGGTGTTCGCTCGTGCGAGCTCGCTCGTCACGGGGGCCGCGGATCACCTATTTGAACGCGGCCTCACCCTGCCCAGCGGTTCCGCCCTTTGCGCGAGGCAAACCAACCGTATCTTTGATGCCATCGCCGGATTTCTCGGATCGCGCCAGGCATGAGGGGTTACGACTTGCTCAAGCGGATGATCGACATCTTGGCGGCGGTGGTAGGTCTTGTTGTCTCCGCTCCGGTGCAGGCGGTTGTGGCGGTTCTCGTATTGGGCGGACTGGGGCGCCCGGTTCTCTTTCGTCAGGAACGCCCCGGTCTGCACGGAAAGTCGTTCTTCCTTGTGAAGTTTCGGAGCATGCGCAACGGCGAAGGGACCGACGCAGAACGACTTACCAGACTGGGCCGGGCGCTCAGGAAGTCCAGTCTCGACGAACTTCCTACGTTGTGGAACGTCCTCAAAGGCGATATGAGTTTGGTAGGTCCTCGCCCGCTGAGAACCTATTACCTTGAGTTGTACACTCCTCAACAGGCTCGGCGGCATGAAGTACGTCCCGGAGTCACCGGACTGGCACAGATTCGCGGACGCAACGGCTTGAGTTGGGAGGAGAAGTTTCAAGCCGACGTGGAGTATGTCGATTCTCGCGGGCTAGTTCTTGATTTCAAGATTCTCGCAGCGACGGTTCGGACGGTCCTCAGCCGCCAGGGCGTCTCCGCAGCGGGCTCAGAGACGATGCCCCGGTTCACCGGTAGCCCGGAGCAGAACGCGTGATCGCGGAGCCCATTGTGGTTGTGGGTGCTGGCGGTTTCGGGCGGAACGTCCTGGATGCGATTGAGGCAGTCAACCGGGCGGCCGACCGCCCCACCCTAAATGTGCTGGGGGTCCTCGACGACTCCCCAGGTCATGAGAATCTGGCACGGCTCGAGCGTCGTGGCGTTCCGCATCTCGGTCCTATCGAGGGATGGCTTGCCGAGGCGCGTGATGTGAGGTACGTGTCCGGCTTGGGCATACCTGCTGTCAGATTGCATGTCGCGGAGCGATTCGCAGAGCGGGGTCTCCCCAGCGTTACCGTCGTGCACCCGGGAGCAGTTGTATCCCCCCATGTGTCTGTCGATCAAGGAACTGTAATCCTGGGGGGCGTTCAGGTACTGGCCGACGCAATAATCGGCAAGCACGTGCATCTCAACGCGAACGCGATGATCGGCCACGATTCCGTCATAGACGACTTCGTCTCGGTCAACCCAGGCGGCGCGGTCTCGGGGCGGTGCCACGTGCAGCGAGGCGTGATGGTCGGCGCCGGCGCGGTGATCCTTCAAGGCTTGACGGTCGGCGCAGGGTCCATCGTCGGGGCCGCCGCCTGCGTCGTGCATGACGTCTCCCCCGGCGTCACAGTTGTGGGGGTGCCAGCCCGATGAGTGGCATGGTCAAGCGAGTAGCCGGTTGGAGAATGCCCCGCTGGGCCGGGGCGCGCCGCAAGATCTCCCCCACCCCGAGGGTGCTCTATTGCCTGTCGTCCCCTCAGTCCGCCGACAGGCTCTACATGGGACAGTTTGCCTACTTGCGGGCGGCTGGCTTCGATGTCGCGGTGGCGTGCCCCGGGGGCGATGTCGCCGAGAGCGTGGGTGCCCGAGAGGGCGCTCACATGCTCGAGGTGAACTTCGAACGAAAAATCTCGCTTCTGGCCGACATCGGCGCGATCGCCCGTTTGTGGGGTCATGTTCGGCGGGAGCGGCCAGCGATCATCATCTATGGCACACCTAAGGCAGCTCTCTTGGGTTCGCTCGTGGCGACAATGAACCGTGTCCCTATCCGCATCTATGTGCTGCACGGTCTCCGCCTCGAGACGCTCACTGGACTCGCTCGCGTCATCATGTCTCTCATCGAACGCATGATTGGCCGACTGTCGACGGAGATCTGGCCCGTCAGCCCCAGTTTGCGCGACGTCGCCTTGAGAATGGGCCTTTACCGGGCCACTCGGACGGTCCTGCTAGGCGAAGGGTCATGTAACGGCGTTGACCTGGCCCGCTTCGACAGGGCCGGCGACGCAGTGGCCAAGGAGGCGCTTGGACTGGCGGCCGACGACTTCGTCTTCCTGTTCATCGGACGCCGTACCAAGGACAAGGGCGTAGGAGAGCTTGTCGCAGCCTTCTCCAGCTTGGAACGCGAAGGCGCCCGGGCGAAGCTTCTGATGGTGGGACGGGAGGATCGCACTGACCCGGTGTCGCCCGCGGTCGCTCACCAAATTTCCACTAACCCGAACATCATCGATTGTGGCGACGTGAATAACCCCGAGAACTATTTCGCAGCGGGTGACGCATTCGTCTTGCCCACGTACCGAGAAGGGCTGGGCATGGTGCTCCTCGAGGCGGCAGCTGCGGGCTGCCCAATCATCACCACTTCGGCGACAGGGGCACGAGATGTAGCGGCCGCAGACCGAGGTCTGATTGTCCCGGTAGGCGATGCCACCTCGCTGGCCAGCGCAATGCGAACGGTGATGAGGGACCCCGCGGCAGCGGTAAGCCGACGTGCAGCGGCGCGGAAGTGGGTCCGTGAGCACTTCTCCCGAGAGACTGTTTGGAAGCTCCAGGAAGAACGACTAAGGACGCTGATTCAGGAACGTGCTTTGACGGGAAAGGGAGTTCAATGATCGCTGCCTCCTGCGCGAAGCGCATCGGCCACCGCGCACATACAACTCATGGCCATATCCCGGCGGGCGCCTTTTGGCGTCGCCTCGACGTTTGATCGGCTCACTAAGATGCGGATACTCCTGGCTGGCGGTGTCTACAGCTTGCCTCCCGACGCTCGAGCGCGGAAACGTCCCGCTCCGGAAGAAGTGCTGGCCGCTGGTCTCCGGGAAGCTGGCGAGGATGTTTACACCATATCGCTCAAGGACTTCAAGGCTGGCATTGGCGCTTGCAAGTATGACGTCGTGCATGTTCACCATATGTCAAAGATGGCGGTGATGCAGGCGCTCCTTCCGGGGACGATGGTGTTTACGCCACACTCCAGCACATACGGCTTGACCATTCGCCGGCGCAACGCCGAGAGGATCGTCTGGACGAAGTCGGATGCCGTTGTCTGCCTTAGTGAAAACGAAAGACGTGACAAAGTCGATCGTCTTCCAATGCTTGCCGGGAGGACCTTCGTCATCCCCAATGGCATCCCGCCGCTCACTGTGTCCCACCAGCCCGAACTTCGACAGTGGCAAGACGGTGACGAATTCAATGTCGCGGTAGTCGGACAGCTGATCCGAGTTAAGCGGATACATCTGGCTATTCAAGCCCTGACCCAGTTGCCAAGCTATGTGCGACTCCATCTCACTTACCACAACAGCCACCTTGAGAATGAGCTGAGGAGTCTTACAAGCAGTCTGGGCCTACAGGATCGCGTCTTCTTCCTGGGCCAGGCGGGGGGTGATGAACTCTATCAACGTTTTCAGAGCGCTCACCTACTCCTCATGCCGTCGTATGCCGAGGCGCTGCCTTCTGTGGTCAGTGAGGCTCTTATCACGGGCTGTCCAATAATCGCTACCGACGTCGGTGGGATTCGGGAGCAGATCGGCGGCCCGGCCGGCATCCTGGTGGACCGCGACATAGCCAATTACTCGTCCGCGATCCGCGCTGCAATGGCGAGATACGGAGAGTACGCTCGAGCAGCCTTTGCGCGGGGGCTGGAATTGGAGCGCCTGTACTCGCCTGCAATGATGGCGAGCAAGCACATCGAACTTTACAAGACAGTCCTGGACCGAGCGTGAAAATAGCACACCTGCTTCCTACGTCGATCCCCGTCACGCACGACAGGGGCGGCGCCGTCGAACGGCGCGTGCTTGCATTGGCCCAAGAGCAGGTGAAGGCCGGTCATGAGGTGACCATCTTCTCTGCTGGTGAGGAAGGGGTCCGGACTGTTCGCGACGTCAGAATCTACGGCATCCCGTACTCGTTGAGGCGCCCTTTCAGGGACTATGAGTACCTGTACCGCGTCCGTTCGGCTCTCCGGGCACAAAGGTTTGATGTGATTCATTCGCATGGCGTCCCTGATGCTGCAAGGATATTGGGGCGAAGAGCTCGACATGCCCGGCTGATTCTGACCGTTGACTTCTTTCGTTTTCGAGCGACGAAGTGGAAGCTTGGCAAACGACTCATGAAGACGTCGCTGCGCGCGTTCCATCGCATCTGTCCCGTGTCGGAGTTCTGTCGAGATGAGTTCCTGCGGTTCTACGGTGCCGATTACGGGGATCGCACCAGTGTCGTCTATAACGGAGTCAGTACGTCTCAATTCTTCCCCGACGACGCTGAAGCGGCGCGAGTTGCCGCGGCCTACGGACTCCTCAACGGGGCCCCCTACGTCTTGTACCTCGGACGCCTGAACCGACAAAAGGGCTCGGACGCGCTCCCCGAACTGGCGTTAGCGCTGAAGGAGCAGAGCGTCGTCGCGGCCGGCCCGGTGGGGCAGTTCGGCAGGGGGGCGCACGATAGCCTCGTCGATGCTCTGCATTCGGCCGGCGGAAGGTACTTGGGGCCGGTCCCCGAAAGTGACCTTCGGGGTCTCTTGAGTGGTGCGATCGCTCTGGTGCTACCCACGAGGCGCGATGAGATGTTCGGAATGGTGCTGATTGAGGCAGGTGCGTGCGGCACGCCAGCCGTGGCGAGCAATCTGGGCGGTATCCCGGAGGCCTTGGGGGAGGGCGGATATCTCGCGCCGGTGGGCGACGTGCAGGCCTTTGCGCAGCGAGTAACGGAAATCGCCAGCGATGACGTCAGGAGGCGCGACTTGCAAGCGGCAGCCCTCCGGAACGCGCTGCGGTTCACGTGGGAGAAGATCGCCGAGGATTACGCCGACGTGTATAGATCCAGATAATGGTAGTCGCGACGTCTCCTCGAGAGCATGACCAGGCGCAGCCTTCCCCTCGAGTCTTTGGGGCGCGCTGTGCCTGACGTTTCCGTTCTCATGTCCACGATATCTGTCGACCGGTGGTTGACCGAGGCGGCTGAGTCCATCTTGGATCAACAGGATGTGGATCTCGAGCTCATCCTCGTTCTGGATGGCGCGAGAGCGGAGGGCCAACCGGCGTGGATTCGGGACAGGCGAGTGAAGATACTGGTCAACCCTCATCGCACAGGCTTGTCTAACGCCTTGAAGGCGGCAGCAGTAGCGGGAAAGGGTCAATACTTCGCCCGGATGGACGCGGATGACGTGTCCGCGCCGGCTCGACTTAGCACCTTACAGAACTACCTTGAGTCCAACGCTGACGCCTCGGTTGTCGGCACAGCGGCGAGTCTTATAGATAGTAGTGGTCGGGTCGTTGGCGAGTCTTTGGCGCCCGCCACCCATGACGCGCGTCGTGCGCTTGTGGTGAAAAACCGACTCGTGCACCCGTCTGTGATGATCCGGAGATCGGCCTATGAAAAGGTAGGGGGGTACAGACGAGACCTCCGCCAGATGGAAGATTACGATCTGTGGCTGCGAATGGCGATGGTCGGACGCGTCGCCGTTCTCCCCGAGAGGCTTCTCCTCTATAGAGTCCACGCAAATCAGATGAGTAGGGGTGCTGCGCCACATGGGGCGCACGTTGCAGCCATCTCGCGAGGACAGTATCGGCTGGGTCGCGCCCTCGGTATGTCAGTGGCCAGCGTAAGTGCCGCGATAGTTAGGTGGAGGTTGGCGCAGTACGCGCGCTATTACGGGATCTTGGAGCCCGGGTACGACAAGGCTGCACGGCAATCGCGACCGGGATCGGCAGTGACGGATGCTTAGGCGTGGGCGCCGCGCCGCGGCTACTTTCGTCGATAGAAACCGGCTGGTCTTGACAAGCGCGTCATCGACGCTTGCTGGCACCCTGGTTGCACGAGCCGTGACCATGCTGTCAGTCATTGGTGCTGCCGGCCTCCTAGGTGCAGGGGGATACGGCACTTATGCCTTCATCCTCGCCACGGTCGGACTGAGCGCGGGCGTGGGACAATTGGGGATCGCGCCGATCGTCAGCCGCGAGATTGCACGTACGGAAAAGCCGGACGCCGGGGCGTTCGCCACCGTCGTCATCGGGACGACGGCGACCACGTCCGCCGTGATTGCGGCGGTAAGCATCGTCGTCATCAAACTGTTCGACGTAGGTTCTGTGGCGAGTACAGTTGACGTCTGGCTTGCAGTCGGGATAGTAGCTTGGGCGATGGCATCCGGTGTGTCGACCATCGCACAGGCAATCCTGGTTGGTAGGCAGTGGTTCTCGTCGGCCGCGCTTGTTCTAGCCCTGCGTTCGATCAGCATCTCGGCCGCAACCGTGGCGGGTGCTCTCTCCGGGGATTTTAGGCAGACGACAATCCCCGTTCTCCTCACGGAGTGTGGGGTTGCTATTGGCACGCTTCTCTACCTTCGCTATCGCGGTCTGCTGCGACTGGATGCCAGGTCTTTTGACGCCCGCGCCAAGCTCGCCCATGTCATGCGCATCGGCTCGAGTTCTGGTTTCGCTTCACTGATGGTCCAGGTGTCGTTCTGGGGCGGCTCGGCGTGGTTGATGAGCCAGCCAGGCGGCGCAGCCGCTAATGGCGCCTTCGCAGTCGCTCTGCGCATCGCGCTAGGAGCGTCGGTAATCCCGGCGGCGCTGACGACGGTGCTCGTGCCGCTCCTTAGCAGTGGTCGGCCCGACATCTCTCGGCGGGACTCGACAGTAATGCCCTCCGCTGTCGCCGCGCTTTGCGCGCTAGCTGTCTCACTGGTTATGCCCTATTTGTTCGATACCTGGTTGCATGACTACGGGGACTTTGCTGCCGTCTTCTTCGTGATGCTTGCCGGTATCGTGCCCGTGGTCATGAACGAGACCATCGGTGCAGTCGCACTTGCAGGTGGGCACATCCGGGCTTGGGTGGTCAGCGATGTGGTGCTGGCGACGGTGGCGGCATTGGTCTATTGGCCTACCGTCCCAGCGGCGGGTGCGCTGGGTCTCGCCGTGGCCCATGTTGCGGGTTATACCGTATCTATCGGTGTATTGTCTTGGGCCGTCCTCCGCTTAAGGCGGAGTACCGAGATCAACACAAGTAGCGTGAGAGCTTGAGTAGATACCCGAGAGAAGAATCGTTGGCTGGCGCAGATGTCGGGCCTCATGCCAGCGGGGCCGCCAGGCTCACTCGTCGTAGCGGTGGGGTCATGAGCTCACGTGAGCTACCAACCGTGGTGACGAGGGTGACGCCAAGGGACGTACCGGCCCGAAAGGGCGATCCATTTTGGCTCGCCAGTCGAGCGTTTGGCTTGGCCTGGTTCTCCTTCCTGCTGGTTCTCGGGATGATGGATCGTGAGCCAGCCCCGGACATCTACTACGCCAGTCTTCTCATGAGCGGATCTGCGCTCTTCATTGCCATCTTGGGCGAGCGCCGCGGAGGAAGCCATGGGTTTACGCCTGCCAAGTGGCTCGGTCTGCTGGCCCTGGTCAGCGCAACCGCTGTGTACGGCTCAATGCTCGTTGGTGGGGTGTCGGACCCGGACTTCCGACCGATCGAACGGGGCACGCCTCTCATATTGATGAGTGCGCTAGCGGGAACATACTTCGCCGCTGTCGCTGTTGGCCTGCGGCTGACCTCGCCCGCGCCGAGAACCACCGCAGCAACTCACCGCCCCCCGCTTGGCCGTCTTGTTGACGTGCGTCTCGCCTGGGCTGCTGTACTCGTCGGGGCGGTGGCCATGGTGGTTCGCTTTCCGAATCCGTCTGCCTTGATGACGTATTGGCTTGGGGACGTTAGCGCCGCGGAGGTGGCGGGATCGGCCGCCTTGTTCTCTGCTCTCGCGCGCCCCTTCCTGGCAGTCGGTGTAGGGATGTTGCTGGTGCGCTGGGCAACAGGATCGCGCTTCCGTAGCGTTGTCGCGGTCGGCGGGACAGGTCTCGTTGGCCTATTGGTACTGGGGACGTATGGGTTGAATCGTGCTGCCCTCGCCGCACCCTTGGTGGCCGTCCTTCTGCTCAGAGGGGACGAGCGGCGTACGGTCCGTTGGAAACTAGTAGCGCTCTCGGGCGCATTGGTTGCCTGGCTCCTACTCCTGTGGGGTCGATATCGGAGCATGGCCCAGATGCCGGCAGCGTTGCGTCAGGAAATGCCATCCACTGGTCCGTCCTTGGCCGATACCCTGCAGGTTTATGGCCAGGCTCCTCAGTTCGCAGCGGTCGTCGCCGAGAGCCCCGAGTCGTTCCCTCCGGTATCCCTGGTTGCCGAGGTGCTGTCGCCAGTACCTGGTGTTTCGGACTCGCTCCGAGCGGTTTCAGGCACACGTGCATACAACGCGCTCATCTATGGGGCTGGAGGAAGCGAGGACCAGATCCTGCCCACTTGGGCACACCTTTGGGCTGTAGGCGGCGTCTTGCTGGTCGTACTCGTTGGCGCCGCAGTGGGATGCGCAGCAGGAGTGTTGGGGAGGCTAAGGGAGCGGTCGAGTAGCCCGATCACGCGATACGGCGTCGCGCTACTTTCCGTCTGGCTCTTAATGTCGCCATTGTATTCGTGGCTCGCCGTCTCTCAAGCAAGCTTCTACTTCTGCCTACCTCTGGTTCTCGTCGGCTGGGCGTCTTCCCGCGTGGATGCGGGCAGGGCGGCGGAGCGGCCTGGACGAGTGCGATCTGCCGCATCACAGGCTCATGTAAAAGGGAAACGGCCGGCGAGCGTGCGCCGTGGAGGGAACAGATAGTCCGGCGTCCTCCGCGATCGGTTCGCGCGGCTGAGACTTTGACGTTCTCGCCGCGCCCGCGGAAGCTGGTGGGGGACGTTGCCGGTGTACGCCAAGCGCCGAGGGGGAAGGGTTGATCCTTTGAGCTTGATCGAAGGGTTACAAGGGTAGCCATCCCTCCTATCCATGAGTGTCCGTGTTGCTGATCGAGTCGTCGTCAGCTCAGCTATCCCGCCGCCACTAGGAGCGGTTGTCGGTAGCCGGATCGCGATAGGATTGTGCGCATACGCTAACTCCCCAAGGGAACAGATAGGAGGGAGCGAACACGCTACATTGGTAGGCCGTGGGCCACCTCCAGACAAGGCGCGCCGGGGCCTTGAGGCCGCGAAAGTCTAGCAAAACGGCAGCCAAGAAGAAGAGGTAGGCGACGGCCCTCTTGGCGAAACGAGTATTCATCTTCTTCCGTTTCCTCCGTGCTGCGCGAAGATAGGGAAGAAACTCCTCGAAACTGGCGTGCGGCATGACTCGGCGCAACTGCGCCAGAGTGCCGAAACGGAGTGAACTCCCGGCCCCGCCGTCCTTATGCTGGCCAAACAGGTTCCGAGGGACCCCAGCCTCCTCAACGATACGGCGAGGGATAGGTCGGTCGTAGTCGTTGTTGAGTGTCCAGGGCGTCATGTCGGCCGAGTTGGAGATGCTGACGATGTCTTGCATGCGGCCAACCGTCAGGAATGCCGGCGCCAGCATGGTGTAACCGGTGCAGAGACGAAACTCTTTACGGGCGGTGTCCGGGTATGGCGAGCGGTAGATCTGGTCGTTGACCCGAGCGGCGCGGTCCCACATCTTGTCGCCGTGAACGCCTGACAGCACCAACTTGCCCTGTAGTTCGTCAGCTGCCGCCGCGAAGTATATCGATGTTCCTAGCTCTCCCGTCGCGACGAATAGGTGGGCATCTCTTCGCTCGCGGTAGGCCAGTTCCTCCATCTCGTGAATCGTCGAATAGTTGAGTGCCTCGACGACTCGGCGACCACTATCGGACCGACTCTTGTTCTTAGACTCAAACACTACAGCCTCGTCGCAGGCAATCTCGCGACCAAGTGCAGCACATGTCGAGGAGTCGTATCCGTTCGAACAGAAGACTAACGGATGGTATTGGTGCGCGCGTCGCGCGTCCGTGGCATTCTGGTGCACTGCTGCGACAACGTCGCTGAGAAACTGCCGATACTCAAGAAAGCTGGTCATTGGACTTGGTTTTGGCTTTGACTCCTCGCGAATCCCGCCCTTGGGACTTACGACGAGGTTGCAGTAGTAGTGGACCCCCATCTCGCGCCCCTCCGCGAGGGGCCATGTCCTGCGGTAGAGACCGAGCCCTTTGCTGATGCTAAGCGCGTCCGCTTCGTAATCCAGATAATTCAAGTCAAGGGACGCTCCTGCTTCCTGGAGCAGGAAAGCAATCGAGTTGGAGAAGTGAAGCGAGCGAGAACCCCGCACTGAATAGACTGCTTCGATCGTATGGCACGGCGATACGATCACGATGTCATCCCCGCGGATGATCGCGCCGCTTCCTGTGAATGAATAGGAATTACTGAAATCGGCTTCCAGAACATCGCCGCACCATGCGCCCTCAAATATTGCATCGGGTCGAGACTCGACCCATGGGCCAATGGTGGCGAGCGCGTTCCCGCTGTCCAAGTCGACCCTGACCGCCCAAGCCAGGCGCGGGATGTCGTCGCGGCGACGTACCTCGATGGTTCGCACGTGGTAGCCCTTCTCGAACCGGGGTGGCTACCGTAGCGGAACCCTTGATTCGACGAAGCGGCGCATCCAGAGCCCGTTGGAGGGCGGGACGTCACTCGGCGTTGAATGGTGTCGAATTGTGAATGGGCACCACACACCGAGTGTGGGGTGACGCGTCCGAGGTGCGCTCAACGGTGCCTCGGTCTCCGACACCCGGGTCTGCTCGCGGCGACGCCGTCGACCGACTGTGACCGCCAGCGGTGTCAGTAGCGGCGTTGCTGGGCGGCGACCGCTACGAAGACCTCGGCGGGGATGAAGTCCGGGACCCGACTCTCCAGCCTCGCGGCGTCGTCGCGGCGGTCGGCCACCCGCATGGCCCGGCCGAGCAGCAGGCCAACCGGCAGCGCGAACGCCGTCCAGGCGAACGCGACGAGAAGTAGCCAGGTCATGCCCGTAGTTCTACGGAGCGGCACCTGCCGGTCACCGTCCGCCACGCGGGCAGAATCTGCTGAACGGACCGGCCCGTCACTGGTCACCCTGGCGGGTAGGTCGACCGGACGAGAATTGAACCGCTCGCCGACACTGGGCAGGTGTCGACGGTCAGCAGAGATCCCTTCCGGATCCTCCTCGTCTGCACCGGCAACATCTGCCGGTCGGCATTCGCCGAGCGGCTGGGCCGCGCCTGGCTCGACGAGACGCTCGGCGACGGGGCAGGCGAGGTGGCCATCACCAGCGCTGGCACCCGTGCCGTCGTCGGATCGGCCATGCACCCGGACAGTGCGCTCGTCCTCCGGGGCTACGGCGTGGAGGCTGGCGACTTTCGCGCCCGCCAGCTGACCGAGGAACTCCCGGTTGTGGCCGACCTCGTCCTCACGATGACCCGGGCACACCGGAACCAGGTGCTCGGCCTCGCCCCGCGCGCGCTGGCCCGCACCTTCACCCTGCGGGAAGCGGCCGCCCTCATCTCCCTGCTCGGCGAGGACAGCGACCTCGGCGGCGACGGCTTCGCCGACCGGGCACGCGCCCTGGTGCGCTCCATGGCTGATGCGCGCCCGGGACGAGCGGCCACGCGCACCGACGACGACGTCTGGGACCCGATCAACCAGCCCATCGAGGCGCACGAGGAAGCCGGCGAGGTGATCGTCGAGACGCTCCTCCCGCTGCTGCGCCGGCTCGCCGAGCTGCGCGTGCCAGGGACGGCAGGGACTGCTGCGGCGGGGGAGTCGGCCGCCCACTGACCGACCGGCGCGCCGCAGCGCGGCTGCCTCGTTCGAGGGAACTGCGACCGCATGGTCACAGTCACCGCTCCCACTGCCGATGGTGAAGGCGTGTGGTGGCTATGGGTGCTCGGCGGTCTGGCCGCCTGGATCGTCGTCGCTGTCGCGCTCGGGGTCCTCCTCGGCCGCGGCATGCGCCTGGCCGACGAGCGTGAGCTGCGAACGGCCGTGGTTGACGGGCGCCTCTCTGCCGAAGCGCGGGCGACCGCGCGGGTCCGCCGCCGCACCCTCCCCGTCCCGCCGATCGGCGTCGCGCTCTTCGGCGTCGCCGTCGCCCTCGAGACCGTCGGCTATGTCGGCCGCCTGAACGGCTTCACGGGCCAAGCCGCCGACCTCCTGTCCATGGACGCGCCGTGGTCGCTGCCCCGGCTGTTCGTGGCTGCCCTGTTCGCCGCGGCCGCCCTGGCCGCGGTCGCCGGGGCGGGAAGCATCCCCGGCCGCCGCACCTGGTGGCTCGCCGTCGGCCTGGTCGCCGGTGGGATCGCCGCGGTGAAGGCCGGCAGCACCGTCCACTCCGACGTCATGGGCACGGCCGCCGCGGCCGTCGGTGACACGGGGGCGCTCGTCCTCAGCGTGAGTGCCGCTCTGGTCGTCCTGGCCGGGCTCGCCTTCCTGAGTCGCACCGAGCGCCGAGACCGGCGCCGGATGCTCGGTGTCCTCGCCTTCTACGCAACCGCCTCGGTGGGCCTCTCCGCCGTGTCCTCGGCGGTGACGGGGGCCGTGGGCTATGCGAGCAACTGGGCCGCTGCGGCGACCTTCGTCGAGGAGTCCGGCGAGGCACTAGCCGGCGTCTCGTTCCTGATCGCGGTCTTGGTCGGTGTGGCACCCCGTCTGGTCCTGCCCGCCGATTGGGCGCTGCGCCGCTCCGCCGACGAGCACACGCTCGACCTGCCGGAGCAGCTCCCCGGCCGCGCAGAGGGCGCCGCCCACTCCTGAGCGGCTCAGGCTCGGCGGCGAACCGGCCGATGGAAGGCTGTGCGGTCCACTCGGAGTCGGCGTCGATGGTCGCTGGCAGGTTGGCGGGCGAGCCGTCGTAGACGCAGGGCCTCGTGGTTGGACCGCGAGCTACGCGGCGCTCGCCGGCGCGTGCTTCAGACGCGTTGGCCCGATCTGGCCGTCGTCATCGTCGCCTTCGCGACGTCCGGGGCGCTGCTCGCATGGGTGGTACGCGATTCGCAGTTCCTCGTCGGCTTGGTGTTGGGCGTCTACGTCGGGATGCTCATGGTGCTGATACTGGTCCTGCTCGCGATCGCCGACGGCAGTGCGCTTCCCCGCCTGGGGCGTGCGTTCGAAGCGATGGTCGGCGACGAGCTGCATAAGGCTCCTGGTGTGTTCGCCGTGATCAGCGGGATCTCGTTCGAGCACCGCGACATCGATCATGTCGTGCTGGCGCAGAGCGGCTGCTTCGCCGTGGAGGTCAAGGCGACCTTCGGCCGCCGCAACGGTCTGCGTGATGTTCCGGACCTTCCCGGCAAGCTGAACCAGGCGCGTGAGGGTGCGCGGCAGATCGGCAAGCTGCTCGCCAGCCGCGGGGTGCCTCTTCCGGTCAGCCCGCTGCTCGTCCTGGCTGGGTCAGGGGCGCCCCCCTGGACGGGTGTCGAGCGCCAGGGCGATGTGCTCGTCGCCAGCCTTCGCAGAGACGCCACCTGGCGCACGTTGTTCGCCGACCCGGGCGGTCATCTCGAGGAAGCCGCCGCACGAGCGGCCGCCGAAGAGCTCCGCGCCTATCGCGACGGGCGGATCGAGTACGAATTGACCAAGGGTCGCTGAGTCGCCCGCTCCACCGGCGGAAACAGGGCGATGCTCAGCGCGGGACTTCGGGCAGCGCCTGCTGCTCGAACTCGGCTGCGTTCTGCGCGAGCGAGTCGGTGCGCAAGTAGGTCCACATCCGCTCGCCGGTGACCGCGTCCAGGTACACGACGCTCGCCGCACCCTCCATGCCTGTGCCGAGCACCGGTGCGGTGAAGAACTCGACGCTCGACGGCGTTACGTTGCGCAGGGAGTAGGCCAGCGCCAGCAGGTCGGTGTTGCCGAGGGTGTCGTCGACGGTCGTCGCGCCGGTCACCGCCCGCAGCGCAGCGTCGAGCCGACCCGGGTCGGTGAACGTGTCTGAGCTGAACAGCTTGCTGAACATCGACCGCAGGTACTGCTGCTGGCGCCGCACCCGGTCGAAGTCGCCGCCGGGCAGTCCCTTGCGCTGGGCCAGGTACCAACGGGCCTGCTCGCCGTTGAGGTGGTTCTCGCCGGCCTCGAACGTGTACGGCCCGTTGGTGCTCGTCTCGGCGACGACGACGTCCACGCCTCCCAGGTCGTCGGTGACCTGGATCAGCCCGTCGAAGTCGATGGTCACGTAGTGGTCGATGCGCACCTGGGTGAGCTGCTCGACCGTCTGGATCAGCAGCGTCGGCCCGCCGAAGGCGTAGCTCGCGTTGATCTTGTTCATCCCGTGTCCCGGTATGTCGACCCACGAGTCACGGGGGATCGAGATCAGTTGTGCGTGCTGCCGGTCGGCGGTGAAGCGGGCGATCATGATCGCGTCCGAGCGGCCGTCGGGCGTCTCGCCAGGCTCGAGCTCGGCACGGGTATCGGAGCCCACCAGCAGGAAGGTGACCGGGTCGTCGCCGGCCGGCTCCGCGGGTGTCGCGGGCGCCGGGCGGGAGTCCTCGTCCAGGCCGGAGAAGACGTCGGCGACCCGGTCGATGTTGCCGGCGTACCGGTTGGTCAGGAACCACAACCCGCCGCCCGCGACGAGCGCGAGCACCAGCCCGAGGACGCCCAGGCTGATCAGGACCCGGCGCAGAGGTCGACGACCTTCCGGTTCCGCGGAGTAGTACTCCTGCTCGCCGGTCTCGTGCACGCTCACGCCAGCCCCCGTACTCCGACAGTCCGCACGAGCGTACGGCGGTGGAGGGGCAGCCCAGCCGTGTCGATCACCCCGCCGGGTGATCGCGCCGGCGTCGGTCAGCCGCGGCGGGACGACCGACCGCGTGCCGAGGGCCTGGAGGACGGGCTGCGCGGGCGGTTCAGCGGGCGGCGAGCAGCCGGCAGGTGGTGCTGTTGCCGAGTGTCCGACGCCCCGGCACGCGTGGATTCGTCCATGACGACGTTCGGCTCCGGCGCGGCGCTCGTGAGCGCGGCTCGCTCGTCGGCGTGACGGACTGCGCGCCCGAGCACGATGCCGAGCGCGATCGCGATCAGCAGCCATGCCGCGATGACCACCAGGACCCAGCTCATAGCCGTCCCTCAGACGTGACGGCCGGTGCCCTTGCTCGACGCCGGCGTGGACAGTGAGGACTCCCCGTCGTCCGCGTGCCCTGGATCACTCCCCACGGTACGCCGCTCCCAACCACCCGCATGGCCACGATTCGGTGACGGTCGACGGCGGCCGCGCAGCGCCCGCCCGTCCCTTGTCGAGAGGAAGCCCGCACCAGCGCCGGGTGAGGGGCCTCCGTGCAGGTAGCTGACGGTCTGGTGTGCCTCTACCGTCCGGGGTGACACGGCGCCTGATCGCGCCATTGGGGCACGGGTGGTCCCTGGCCACCCGACGAAAGCGGAGCACTCATGAAGATCTCGGTCATCGGCTGCGGCTACCTCGGTGCCGTGCACGCGGCCTCGATGGCGGAGCTGGGCCACGAGGTCGTCGGCATCGACGTCGACCAGCCCAAGACCGAGGCGCTCAACCAGGCGCGGGCGCCGTTCTACGAGCCCGGCTTCGAGGAGCTGCTCGCCCGCACGCTGGAGACCGGCCGGCTGCGCTTCTCCACCGATTTCGCCGACGCCGCCGGCTCGCAGATCCACTTCGTCTGCGTCGGGACGCCGCAGAAGCGCGGCGAGTACGCCGCCGACATGCACTACGTCCAGGACGCCGTCGAGTCGCTGCTCGACGTCCTGGCTCCCGGCGAGCTCGTCGTCGGCAAGTCCACCGTCCCGGTCGGGACGGCGGCCGGCCTGGCCGACCTGGTCTCTTCGAAGGTGCCCGGCGCCCTGGTCGCCTGGAACCCCGAGTTCCTCCGCGAGGGCTTCGCTGTCGAGGACACCCTGCACCCCGACCGCCTGGTCTACGGCTTACCGTCGGGCCAGGACGGCGACACCGCCCGCGCCCTCCTCGACGAGGTCTACGCGACGATCGTCGAGCGGGGCACCCCGAAGGTGGAGAGCGACTACGCCACCGCCGAGATGGTGAAGACGGCGGCGAACTCCTTCCTCGCCACCAAGATCTCCTTCATCAACGCCATGGCCGAGCTGTGCGAGGCCACCGGTGCTGACGTGAAGCTCCTGGCCGACGCCATCGGCTACGACGACCGCATAGGCCGCAAGTTCCTCAACGCCGGCCTCGGCTTCGGCGGCGGGTGCCTGCCCAAGGACATCCGCGCCTTCATGGCTCGCGCCGGCGAGCTGGGTGCCGACCAGGCGCTGACCTTCCTCAAGGAGGTCGACAACATCAACATGCGGCGGCGGATCCGCATGGTCGAACTCGCCCGCGAGGTCTGCGACGGCTCGCTGCTGGGCAAGCGGGTCGCCGTCCTGGGGGCGGCGTTCAAGCCCGACAGCGACGACATCCGCGACTCCCCGGCGCTCAACGTCGCCGCCCAGCTGCAGCTGCAGGGCGCGGTCGTCCGCGTGACCGATCCGGCTGCCGTGGAGAACAGCCGCCGCCAGTGGCCGCAGCTCGACTACGCCGACACCGCCGAGGAGGCCGCGCAGGGCGCCGACGCCGTCCTCGTGCTGACGGAGTGGAAGGAGTACCGGAGCCTCGACCCGGTCGCCTTCGGCGAGATCGTCAAGCAGAAGCGGGTGCTCGACGGGCGCAACGCCCTGGACCGCGAGGCGTGGGTCGCCGCGGGCTGGACCTACCGGGCCCTCGGCCGCCGCGCCGGCTGAGGCTTGTCCGCCGAGCGGGGCCCTCACCCGCAGGGGTCGAGCGGGGCGGCTCCTGGCCGCGTCGCGGCTACTGTCGAAGCCGACAGTTCGTTCCGTGAGCAGGGGGTTCGTCCGACGATGCGCATGCTCGTCACCGGTGGGGCCGGCTTCATCGGCGCGAACTTCGTCCACTACACGCTCCGCGAGCACCCCGAGCACGAGATCACCGTCCTCGACGCCCTGACCTACGCGGGCAACGAGGCGTCGCTGGCGCCGGTGCGCGACCGCATCCAGTTCGTGCGCGGCTCGGTCGCCGACGCCGAGCTCGTCGACCGCCTCGTGCCGCAGGTCGACGTCGTCGTCCACTTCGCCGCCGAGAGCCACAACGACAACTCGCTGGCCGACCCCTCGCCCTTCGTGCAGACCAACCTGGTCGGCACGTTCACGATCCTCGAGGCGGTGCGCAAGCACGGCGTGCGGCTGCACCACATCTCCACCGACGAGGTTTACGGCGACCTCGAGCTCGACGACCCGCAGAGGTTCACCCCCGAGACGCCGTACAACCCGTCGAGCCCGTACTCCTCGACCAAGGCCGGCTCCGACCTGCTGGTGCGCGCCTGGGTCCGCTCGTTCGGCATCCACGCCACGATCTCGAACTGCTCGAACAACTACGGGCCCTACCAGCACGTGGAGAAGTTCATCCCGCGGCAGATCACCAACGTGCTCTCCGGGCTGCGGCCGAAGCTGTACGGCGCCGGCGAGAACGTCCGCGACTGGATCCACGTCGACGACCACAACTCGGCGGTGCACGCGATCCTCGAACGCGGTCGCAGCGGCGAGACGTACCTGATCGGCGCGGACGGCGAGAAGAACAACCGCGAGGTGCTCTCGCTGATCCTCGAGCTGCTCGGCCAGCCCGGCGACGCCTTCGACTCGGTGACCGACCGCGCCGGGCACGACCTGCGCTACGCCATCGACGCCTCGAAGCTGCGGGACGAGCTGGGCTGGAAGCCGCAGTTCACCGACTTCCGCGACGGGCTGGCCGCGACCGTCGACTGGTACCGCGCGAACGAGGCGTGGTGGGGCCCGCTCAAGCAGCAGGTCGAGGCGGCCTACGCGGCGCGGGGCCAGTGACGATCGTCGTCGTCGGCGCCAACGGCCAGCTCGGCCGGGCGCTGCGGCAGCAGTTCCCCGACGCCGTCGCGCTCGACCGGGCCGCGCTGGACGTCACCGACGCCGACGCCGTCGCGGCCTACGACTGGTCGGGCGTCGACGCGGTCGTCAACGCCGCCGGCTGGACCGCCGTCGACGCCGCGGAGGACCCGGCCAACCTGGCCGCCGTCCGGGCGGTCAACGTGGACGCCGTCGGCCACCTGGCCCGGGCCGCCGAGGCGGCGGGCGCGGTATTCGTGCATATCTCCAGCGAGTACGTGTTCGACGGGCGGCACCAGGGACCGATTCCCGAGGACCTCGAGCCCTCGCCGCTGTCGGTGTACGGGCGGAGCAAAGCCGACGGCGACGCGCAGGCTGCCACCGCGTCGCGGCGCTACGTCGTGCGGACGACGTGGGTCGTCGGGGACGGCGGCAACTTCGTGCGGACGATGGCCGGCCTCGCCGACCGCGGGATCTCGCCGACCGTGGTCGACGACCAGATCGGCCGGCCGACGTTCACCGCCGACCTCGCCGCGGCCATAGAGCACCTGCTCCACAACCGGGCGCCGTTCGGCACCTACAACCTGACCAACTCCGGCGAGCCCGCGTCGTGGGCGGACGTCGCCGCCGCGGTGTTCGAGGCCCGCGGCCGGTCGGCGGACGACGTCGGCCGGACCAGCACCGAGAAGTACTTCGCCGACAAGCCGCAGGCCGCCGTCCGGCCGCTGAACAGCGTGCTCGACCTGGCGAAGATCGAGGTGACGGGCTTCACCCCGCGCGACTGGCGCGAGGCTCTCGCGGTGTACCTCTCGCGGGAATGAAGTCTGCCCGCTGCTCCGTCCCATCGAGCGCAGCGCCTTCCCGACGGGAGCGCCCGAAGCGCCCCCTACGGGCGACTCAGGTCGAGCGGAACGGGGCAGCGCAGGTACCGTCCCCGCCATGCGCGACGGGGAAACCGAGCTGCCCGCGCTCGGATGGCTGGTGGACATCGGGCGTGACGCGCGGACCGTTCAGTGCGGCGCGCTCGTCGAGGAGCTGCAGGGCGCCTTCGCCGAAGGGATCTGGGACGGCGACTTCACCGCCCATGGCCTGGCCGACGCGAAGCACCTCTTCGGGAGCGCCGGCTACCTCGAGCCCGGCCAGACCCGCCTGCTGACGGCGACGAGCCTTGTGGATCGGCTGATCGTCGCGACGTCGGACGATCGGGTGGTCGTCTCCAACAGCCTGCCGCTGGCGCTCGCCGCAACCGGGGCCAGCCTGCGCTCCGACCACGGCTACCACCAGGAGTACGCCGCCATCCTCAGCGGCGTTGACACCTACGAGACGGCGTTCCCGGTCGACGGCTCGACGTGGCGGTTCGCCCAGTACTTCTACGGCACGGTCGAGGTCGACCACGATTCGCTCGCGGTCCGGTTCAGCCGGTACCGGCTTCCGGCGTCATTCGGCTCCTTCGAGGACTACCGGAGCGCGCTGGCGGACGTCATCTGCCGGCTCGTGGTCAACGCCCAGGACCCGCGCCGGTCGAACCCGGTGCAGCTGGCGACCACACTGTCGAGCGGGTACGACTCCACGGCCGTGAGCGCGCTGGCAGCGGAGGCCGGGGTGAAGACGGCGTTCCTGCGGAAGCGGTCGTCGTCGCTGTTCCCGTCCGTCTTCAAGGACCTAGCCAACGACGACGGCTCCATTGCGGCCGCGGCGCTCGGCTTCGACGCGGTGGAAATCCCTGACCGGCCGGCGGGCGCGTACGGCGACGAGCTCGAGGCAGCCCTGTTGGCGGGTGGTCCGTCGTCGCGGGAGATGGCGTTCCTGCCCCTGGCTGCTCACCTCGCTGATGGGCAGCCGACGGCCGTCTTCACCGGCTACCACGGCGACAAGGTGTGGGACATCGCCACGCCAGACGCCTACCTGGGGCCGGACATCGTCCGAGGTGACATCTCGGGCCTGCCGCTGGCCGAGGCAAGGCTCATCGCCGGCTTCCTGACCGTCGCCCTGCCGTTCGTCGGCGCCGAGGCGATCGCCGACCTACGGGCGATCAACCGCTCGCCGGACATGGTTCCGTGGAGCGTGGGCGGCGACTACGACCGGCCGATCCCGCGGCGCATCGCGGAAGAGGCCGGGGTCCCGCGTGAGGCGTTCGGGCGGAACAAGCGCGCCGTGTGGGGGTACATCGGCCGCCTCGCGCCCCGCCACCCGGTGCTGCGCCGGGACTACCGGCGGCAGATCGGGCCCGTCCGTGACCGGGTGGCGCTGTGGCATGTGCGCATCGCCCAGGCGCTGTCACTGGCCTGGGCTCGGTTGACGGGCCGCCGGCGGAGCCCCGTGCCGGCTTGGTACGAGCGGAGCAGCGAGGCGCTATACCGCGAGTCGGTTCACCGGCTCCGGGACCGCTACAGCGGGGGCTATGGGCCGAAGATGCCTTCGCGGATCTCATCGCCCACCTGATGGCGGATCTGCGTGATCGGGGAGACCTTGCCGTCGAGTTTGATCTTCGCCGACAGCAAGGGCAGATATGGCCGCGGTGGGCCAACGCGGGTAGCCGAGACAATCGCGTGTGAAGACCACGGGTCGCACAGCAGCGGGATGACCCGCCCGGCTTCCTGCGCCCTCGACACGGTGGTTCCGTCCGCGACGATGCCGAACGCTGCGACCTGCGCGGGCAGCGGCTCGTCGAGCTCGTAGAGCGCGGCTTGATCGGAACCGGCGCAGCGGTGCCCTTGATGTCGCCATTCTCCAGTGGGTAGGAGTGCAGGCCGTACGCCGTGGTAGCCCGCGGGATGTCGGATGCGGCGGCGAGGCGGGCGCTGTGGGCTTCGTGCCAGGCCCGGAAGTAGTCGATGACGTGCGCGTTGACGGCCACCCGATGCGCCAGGGGCACGCCGGTGACGAACGTCTCGGACAGGATGCCGACCGCGTGCCACACGCCGGCGGCCCCGGCGAGGGAGGTCAGGATGTCCTCGAAGTAGGGGCGTGCGTGTAGCCGGCGCCGTCCACGGAGGTGAACGTGTCGGCGAGCAGTTCGTCGGCCAGGTCGCGGATCGCCGGGTCTGCGGCGTCGAGTGCGGTGACGGCGCCTTCCCAGTCCATGCCGCCGGTGCCGAACCGCTCGTGTGCGTCGATGATCAGGTGTGGCTGCGTGTCGGCGATGACCGCGGCGACGGCCTGGGTTTCGGCCTGGGTCAGCTGGAAGTGGTCCCGGTTGAGGTTGACGCCGTTCGGGTTGTCCCGGTGAGTGGGGAACTGGCCGGCGTTGACGGGGCCGACGTACACGACCCGGTGCTCAGCCAGGTAGGCGAGCACGTCGGGGCCGGTGGAGTAGGCCAGGTCTCGCAGAAACGCGAGGATCGCCTCCCGGGGGGCGACTTCGCTGCCGTGCTGCAGGGTGACGATCAGCATCGTGTGCGGGCCGTCGCCGATGTCGAGACGGTGGATCGTCTTGCCCAGCGTGGTCAGCCCGGCCGTGGTCAGCGTTGCGCTGGTCTCAGCGGCTACCTGCTGCAGAAAGGTGGTCTCGTCGGCGAGGCTGGTGACTCCGCCGCTGCTCTCGAAGGCGGTGACCGGTGGCGGCATCAGAGGGTCCGGGGGGGTCTGGCCGTCGACGGCGAGGCCCACGATGTCCCAAGTCTGCGTGGTGGCGTTCGTGGCGGTCAGCACCCCGGCCCAGCCGCCGCCGGGGATTTCGGCGCCGGACGCGTCGCCCCGTCGGCGCGGATCGCGGTCCGCGCGTAGGTGTTGTTCCCGGCGGCGAACGGCGCCCCGGCGAGCTTGAGGTACACCCCTGCCCAGTAGCGGGCCGCACGACCTCGGTGGTGGTGAGCATGAACATATACGCGGTCTCGCTGCCCGCGCCCCCCGCGCACGGCCAGCCCCGAGGACAGCAGCGACGCGTCGAGCGTGGCCGCCTTGAGCCGCCCGTAGACCGCAACGCGTGAGGTGTCCCCACCGGAAGCCACCACGGGGTCGAAGGCGAATCCGCGGCGGGCGGCCGGGCTGTTGGTGTTGCGCAGCACGTAGCCGCCGGTGGCGCCCCCGTCGGCGACCTGGGTGAAGGCGACGGCGGTGTTCCACTTGGCGGACCAGTCGTCGATGCCCTCGGAGAAGTCGGTGATCCAGGTGGTGGCCGGGGCTCGTAGACGAGCAGGACGTCGCCGTCTTCCATCGGCTCGTTGGGGTCGACCGAGGCCCGCAGCCGGAGGCCGCCGGTGGAGGCGACGAACGCCTGCGCGGCGGCGGCGCCCATGAGGGTGTTCGTGTCCCCGATCTCGTCCGCGACCTGTGTCCGGAGGGCCGCCCTCTGGGTGCTCGATTGAAGGTCGCGCGTCAGTCCCGACCCGTCCGTCCCAGCAGGTCGTCCGCCGTCCTCGTGTTGATGACGCGCTCGACCGGGACGCCGCACTCGATCGCCCGCTCGACGCCGTTGTACTGCCAGTCGAGCTGACCGGGCGCGTGCGCGTCGGTGTCGATGGCGAACTCGCAGCCGAGCTCCACCGCCAACGACAGCAGCCGCTTCGGGGGGTCCAGCCGCTCGGGCCGGGAGTTGATCTCGACGGCGGTCCCGAACTCGACGCACGCGCTGAACACGGCCTCGGCGTCGAACTGGCTCTCCGGCCGTGGCTTCTGCGTGCCGTCGCGCTGCCGGCGGCCGATCACCAGCCGACCGGTGCAGTGCCCGAGGACGTCGGTGTGCGGGTTGGCGACAGCGGTCAGCATCCGCGCCGTCATCGCCTTCGCGTCGGCCCGCAGCTCCGAGTGCACGCTCGCCACCACGACGTCGAGCCGGCCCAGCAGCTCGTCGGTCTGGTCGAGGCTGCCGTCGACGTTGATGTCGCACTCGATCCCGGTGAGGATCCGGAACGGCGCGAGCTCCTCGTTCAGCGCGGCTACGACGTCCAGCTGCTCCTCCAGCCGCTGGGGCGACAGGCCGTTGGCCACCGTCAGCCGGGGGGAGTGGTCGGTCAGCGCCATGTACTCGTGGCCCAGCGCCATCGCGGCCTCGGCCATCTCGCGGATGGGGCTGCCGCCGTCCGACCAGTCGGAGTGCAGGTGCAGGTCACCGCGCAGGGCGGCCCGGAACTCGGCGACGTCGTCGGCCATCGGGACCAGCTCGGCCAGGTCCTGCTCGAGCGTGGTCAGGTACTCGGGCACCTGCCCCTTGTGCGCCTGGACGACGACGGCCGCCGTCTTCGGGCCCACGCCCTTGAGGTCCTTGAGCGTGTTCGTGCGGATCTTCAGGTCCAGCTGCTCGTCGCTCAGCCCGTCGACGACGGCCGCGGCGGTGCGGAAGGCCTGCACCCGGTAGCTGGGCTCGCGGGCGCGCTCCAGGAGGAAGGCGATCCTCCGGAGCGCGGCCGCGGGCGGGAGGGGGCTGCTCAGCTCTTGACCTTCTTGGCGCGCTTCGCGGCCTTCTTCTGCGCCTTGGCGGCGCGCTTCTGGGCCTTCTCGAAGCTCTTCTCGGTGCCCTTCGCCGCCTTCTTGGCGGCGCGGCGGGCCCGGTAGCCGACCGACGGCTTGCCCTCGGTGTCGACGGCGGCCAGCAGCAGCCCGCCCAGCAGGCCGGTGTTCTTGAGGAAGTTCGAGATCTGGCCGAACTGCTCCGTCGGGTCGTCGTGCTCCCAGAAGCGGTGGCCGGCCAGCGTCGTCGGCACGATCGAGGCCGACAGGACCAGAGCGGTCAGCCGGGGGAACTTGCCGAGGGCGAACAGCGAGCCGGCGGCCACCTTGACGGCGGCGTCGGCCTGCACCCACTGCTGGACGTCGCGGGGCACCTGCACCGGGAGCTGCTTGTCGGCCGTCTCCGCGATCTTCTCCACGACCGGGGCGGCCCCGGGCACGCGGTCCTGCGGCTTGCGCAGGGTGCTGATGCCGCCGTAGATGAACGGAGCGGCGAGCAGGGGCCGGGCGATCCGGCGAACCAGCATGGTGTCCCTCTTTCCCTCGGTACCTGGGTGCGTCGAGGCGTGCACTGCCCACAAGATCGCCGGGGCAATCCCGGGTGCCGACCGTATCGACCGGGGCGGGCCCCTGCCCAGCGGGAACTCACGCCCCAGGTGTGCCCACCTGCCGTCCGCGTCGGACGAGGACCGCCAGGGCAGCCATCGCGAGCGCCCATGCGGCGAGCACGAACAGGTCTCCCGCGTGCAGGCCGTGGTGCGCGCCGAGCGTGAGGAGCACCGGCCCGTCGGTGAGGTAGCGGCCGGTGAGGAGGAGGAACGCGAAGCCGGAGAGCACGGCACCGACCACCAGGGCGGACAGCCAGCGGAGCACCCGACCACGCTAGTGGCCCGCTGGGGCATCTCAGTCGCGGAAGACCACCAGGCGGAGCATGACGAAGTTGACCGCCGTCCCGAAGCCCTGCGAGAGCACCCAGGCGAGCGTGATCCGCCACGAGCTCTCCGGCAGGAGCGCCAGGGCCAGCTCGTTCACCCCGATGATCACGAAGAACGTCGTTCCGTAGAGCAGCGCGAAGCCGGCGGCGCGGCGCGCGCCGCCCGCCACGCCGAACGTCCACCGCCGGTTGATGACGTAGACGGTCGCCGTGCCGCAGATGAAGCTGAGCGTCCGGGCGGCGGTGACCCACAGGCCCAGGTGCAGCGACAGCGAGTAGACGGCGTAGTCGACGGCGGCACCGAGCACGCCGACCAGGGCGAACCGGACGAGCTGCCCGAGCAGGCCGCGGCGGTCGCTGCTCTCCCCGACGACCACGGCCAGACTCTAGGAGGGACGGCTCAGTCGGTGCGGCAGCAGTAGACGGTCAGCGGGGCGCGCTTGCCGAACACGAACTCCTCGGCCTTCGCGCCCATCTCGCCGTCGTAGGCGACCTGCTGCGCCCCCGACCGCGACTCGATGCGCACCTCGGTCGCGGTGAAGTGCCCGTAGCTGCGGGTGTGGTCGCTGACGCCGAGCAGCGTGGCCAGGACGGCGCGGGTGCGGCCGAAGCGCAGGTCGGCCCGCAGGTACTGGACGTCGAGCAGCCCGTCCTCCAGCCGCGGCCGCCAGGCGGGGGAGAGCCCGCGCGGGGTGTAGAGGCAGTTGCCGATGAAGACGATCCACACCGACAGCGGCCGGCCGTTCACCACCAGCTCGACGGGCGACTGCCGGCGCAGCGTCTGCCCGACGGCGACCGTCAGTGCCAGCCACTTGCCCATGCGGCCCGAGAGCCGGTCGCGGCGGCGCACCATCTCCGGGTACGCGCCGATGCTCGAGGTGTTGAGGAACGGCGTCCCGTTCACGTCGGCGACGTCGACCTTCACCGCCTGCCCGCTGACGACGGCGTCGGCGGTGTCCTGCGGGGTCTCCAGGCCGACGTCGCGGGCGAAGTGGTTCAGCGTGCCCGCGGCGATGACCGCCAGGGGCAGGCCGTGCTCGACGGCGACCGCCGCGGCCGACGCGACGCTGCCGTCGCCGCCGGCGACGCCGAGCGCGCGGGCGCGCCCCGACGCGGCGGCCTCGCCGAGCAGCGCGTCGACCCCTCGGTCCTCCGTCGTCTCGAGCACCTCGGCGCGGGGCAGGATGCGGCGGATGTCGGCGGCCGGGTCGTAGTCCTCGGGCCCGGAGCGGGGGTTGACCGCGACGACCAGCCCCTCGCCGTCGGGGAGCGCCGGCGCCTCGTGGGAATCGCGCACCCGGGCCGGCTCTTTCGGGCGCACCCGCCACCAGTGCTGGGTGGCGGCCGCGACGGCGCCGCCCACGGCCAGCCCCGCGACCACGTCCCCGGGGTAGTGCACGCCCACGTGCACCCGCGAGTAGCCCACCCCGAGGGCGAGCGGCGCGAGGGCGGCCCCGGCCAGCGGGCTCTCCATGGCGACGCCGGTGGCGAAGGCGGCGGCCGAGGACGAGTGCCCGCTCGGGAAGGACAGCGTGACGGGGGAGCGGCGCAGCCGGCGCTCGGCGCGCAGGTTCTCCAGGTCGGGCCGGACCCGCCCGAAGATCCGCTTGAGGACGACGTTGACCAGGGCGCTGGAGAAGGCCATCGACCCGATGCCGCGGACGGCGCCGCGGCGCAGCGGGCCCTTCTTCGCGCCGAGGACGACGGCGATCGCCAGCCAGAGCCGGCCGTGGTTGGCCGCCGTGGACAGCCGGCGCAGCCACCTGTCGGCGGGGGTGGTCGGCAGTCCGCCGATGAACGCGTGCAGGCGTCGGTCGAGCTGCCGGGGAGAGGCCACGCACGGACGCTAGTCCTGCCGGCCGCCAGGGAGCGGCGGTCAGGCCTTCTGGCGGGCGCGGTAGGCGGCGACGGTCGAGCGGCTGGCGCAGGTGTTCGAGCAGTAGCGCCGGCTCGCGTTGCGCGAGGTGTCGACGTAGACGTTGCCGCAGCCCTCGGCGGAGCACACGCCCAGCCGCTGCCACCCGTGCTGGACGACGACCTGCGACAGCCCCATCGCGACGGTCGTCGTCAGCTGCTCGAGCACCGGGGCGTCGGGCCGGGCGTAGTGCAGGTGCAGCTCGCCGTCGTGGTCGGTGGCGTAGGGGCGCGGCCGGGCCAGCGCCAGCAGCTCGTTGAGCCGGGTCAGGACGTCGTCCTGCGTCTGCGCCAGCGCGACGGCGCGCACGAGCTCGGCCGTGGCGCCGGCCTTGTGCGTCTCGCCGGGGGAGAGCTCGAGCGGGGTGCCCGGGGTGAACCAGTCGTCGTGGGAGCTCAGGAAGGCGCGCGCCCAGCCCGGATCGGTGCGGTCGGCGTTGGCCAGCTCGATGGCCAGCTCGACCGCCGTCGACCCGTAGGTGTCGTAATCCATATGACTCCCTACCCCTGGGTGATAGCGTTCGGGACTACGTAGGGGCTAAAACAGTGTTAGTCCCCTACGGATTCCTTCCCCGCAAGTCTGAAACGAGTAGTGCTGTGCGTGCGTACCTGTCCGTGTGGCGGCTTCCCTCCGCCCCGGTCCTCCTCCTTGCCGGCTTCGCCGGTCGTCTGCCGTCCGCCATGGTGCCGCTGGCGCTGCTGCTGATGGTGCAGCAGCAGACCGGTTCCTACGCGGTGGCGGGCCTCGCTTCCGCCACATTGGGTGTGGCCTCCGCCGTCATGGCGCCCGTCCTCGGCCGCGTCGCCGACCGCCGCGGCCCCCGCCCGGTCCTCTTCTCCCAGGCGGCGGCCTACCCGCTCCTGCTGGCGCTGCTCATCGCCGTCGTCCTCGGCGGTGCGGCCGACGTGCTGGTGATCGCCGCCGCGGCGCTGGCCGGCATGGCCACCCCGCTGGTCTCCGGCACGGTCCGCGCGCTGTGGTCGCGGGTCGACGTCCGCGTCCGCTCGACCGCCTACGCGCTCGACGCGACGGCGACCGAGCTGGTCTTCGTCGTCGGCCCCTCGCTGGTGGCTGCGCTGGCCGTGTTCGTGTCGCCCGCCGCGGCCGTCGCCCTGGCCGGCGTGCTCGGCGTCGTCGGTGCCCTCGGCATCGCGACGTCGGCGGCCACCCGGGCCTACGTGCCGGTGGTCGGCGCACGGGCCGGCCTGTTCTCCACTGTGCTCACCCCGGGCATGCCGCGGCTGCTGCTCAGCGGCGCTGCCCTGATGCTCGGCTTCGGCGCGCTCGAGGTCGCCATCCCGGCGTTCGCCGACTCCGCGGGGTCGCCGGGTCTGTCGGGTCTGCTGCTGGCGCTGTGGGCGCTCGGCTCGGTGGCCGGTGGGCTCTGGTTCGGCGCCCGCGTGCTCAGCACGTCGCTGCCCCGCCAGTACCGGCTGCTGCTGCTCGGCGTGACCATCGGGCTGGCCCCGCTGGCCTGGATCTCCAGCCCGTGGGCGCTCGGTGTGCTGCTGTTCCTGGGCGGCACCGCGATCGCCCCCACGCTGACGGTGCAGAACACGCTGGTCGGCGCGATGGCCCCGGTGCACGCCACCACCGAGGCGTTCACCTGGCTGTCGACGATCACCGTCGGTGCCTCGGCTATCGGCGCGGCGCTGGGCGGCGCGCTGATCGAGGGCCCGTCCGGGGTGCCGGGGAGCCTGGTGCTCGCCACCCTCGGCGCGGCGCTGGCCGTCGTCGTCACCCTGGTGCCCGGCCGCCGGGCCGGAGCGCCGGTCGACGGCGCCCGGGAGCCGGTGACCGCCTGACCTGCCCGGACGGGATCTGCACACTCGCCCCGATCAGGGGCTTGTTGGGGGCGAGTGTGCAGATCTCGCCGGGGGCCGGGACCCGGGCTGGGAGACGCTTCGAGGCCGCTGGTAGTCTCTCTCCTCGGTGGTTACGAGGTGACTCGGACCCCGGGAGGCTTCGCCTAGTCCGGTCTATGGCGCCGCACTGCTAATGCGGTTTGGGTTAATCCCCATCCCGGGTTCAAATCCCGGAGCCTCCGCGCACGACAACTGAACACAGGCACCCGTAGCTCAACGGATAGAGCATCTGACTACGGATCAGAAGGTTAGGGGTTCGAATCCCTTCGGGTGCACGTCTGGTTGAGACACCGAGCGGCCCCGCACTTCGACGGAAGTGCGGGGCCGCTTCGTCGTCAGCGGCGGGCCAGGCTCCGGCCGTCCGGGAGCGTGCGCCCGCCCAGGAGCACGACCAGCTCCCCGCTCGACGCCCGCACGGGCTCGCCGTCGCCCCAGCTCCAGCCGGTGTCGGTCGCCTCGAGGCGGACGCCGGTCAGGTCGATCCCGAAGAACGCGCCGTCCGCGGCGGTCAGCTGGTCGAGGACGGCGACCACGGCCTCCACCGGTGCGACGGGCGGTCGGTCGAGGGCGACGGTGACGTCGAGGGAGTGGATGACCGAGTGGCTGAGCGCGCCGGCGGCACCCCCGCCCGGCGGCTGCCACGCGTGCAGGGCCGGCGAACGCAGCGCGTCGAGCAGCTCACCGGTGGGCAGCGCGGCGTCGCGAGCGGCCACGGTGTCCGACAGGACGCCGAAGTCGCCGCGGGCGGCCGCCATCTCCGCGCCGAACTGCTCCGGCGTGAGCCGCGCGGGCATCGTCACGTGCGCCACCACGTGCCGGGCCTGCCACCCCTCGCACAACGACGGGGCGTCCCACGTCGCGTCCGGCCCGGCGGCCAGCAGGTCGGCCAGGCCGTCGTAGGTCCGCCCCACCCAGGGCTGGAGGTCGACGGCCACGTCGTCGGTCATGCGCATCTCCTTCGTCGGCGTCCCGGGGGAGACGTCCACCGGCCCGGGAAGTCATCGCCCGCGGAGGAGATCCTGCACCGTGCCGGCCGCCGAGGCCCAGCAGGTGCGTGCTGTGGGGGCGGGAGGCCGGGCCTGACGGTCTGGCCGCGTTGGTCGGTCTACCCAGCAGTGGATAGCCACTCGATTGCCGGCTCTCCCGCCCCGCAGACCACTGTGAGCTGCGCCACAGCCGTCCGTCAACCCCGGTCCGGAGTGTCGCCCCCGGCGTGTCCCGCCAGTGCGGAGTGGGTCCGTGCGTAGGCGACGTAGTTGACCGCCGCGATCGCCAGCCAGCCGGCGAACAGCGCCCACGTGATGCCCGGCAGCCCCCAGATCAGGTAGAGGCAGAAGGCCACCGACAGCACCGGGACGACGGGGTAGCCGGGCACGCGGAAGCCGCGCGGCAGCTCGGGCGCGGTCCGCCGCAGCACGAGGACGCCGATCGACACCACGGTGAACGCGACGAGCGTGCCCATGCTGGTCAGGTCGATGAGGAAGTCCAGCGGCACGAAGCCGGCCAGCAGACCGACGAAGAGGGCGACGGCCACGGTGCCGCGCACCGGCGTCCGGCGGCGCGCGTCCACCCGGCCGAAGAACGACGGGATCATCCCGTCGCGGCTCATCGCGAACAGGATCCGCGTCTGGCCGTACATGGTCACGAGCGTCACCGAGAAGATCGAGACCACCGCCCCCGCGGCGAGCACGATGGCCGGCCAGCGCGACCCGGTGACCTGCTCGAGGATCACCGCCAGCCCCGCCTCCTGGCCCTCGAACGCCCCGGCCTCCTGGGCGCCGACGGCGGCGATCGCCACCAGCAGGTAGACGACGGTGACGACGACGAGCGCCGCGATGATCGCCCGGGGCAGGTTCCGCCGCGGGTCGCGCACCTCCTCGCCGGCGGTCGAGACGGCGTCGAGGCCGATGAACGAGAAGAAGATCGACGACGCGGCCATGCTGACCCCGGCGATGCCGAGCGGGGCGAACGGCGCGTAGTTGCCGGCGTCGAACGCGGTGGCCGCGACGGCGACGAACAGCAGCAGCACCGCGACCTTGATCACGACCATGATCACGTTCGCCCGGGCCGACTCGCGCACGCCGCCGACGAGCAGCACCGCGCAGAGCGTGACGAGCACGATCGCGGGCAGGTTCACCAGGCCGCCCGCCCCCGGCGCGGCCGACAACGCCTCCGGGATCCGGACGCCCACCAGGTCGTCGAGCAGCTGGTTGAGGTACTCGCTCCACCCCACGGAGACCGCCGCCGAGCTGACCGCGTACTCGAGGACCAGGCACCAGCCCACGCCGTACGCGACGACCTCGCCGAGGGTCGCGTACGCGTAGGAGTACGACGAGCCGGCGACCGGGATGGTCGAGGCCAGCTCGGCGTAGCAGAGCGCCGTCAGCGCCGCGGTCACGGCGGCCAGCACGAAGGAGAGGACGACGGCCGGGCCGGCCTCAGGGACCGCGGTGCTCAGCACGAAGAAGATCCCGGTGCCGATCGTCGACCCGATGCCCAGGCAGGTGAGCTGGACCAGGCCCATGCGCCGGGCGAGCCCCTCGCCGTGCGCCGTGTCGTGGCCGGCCTCGTCCACCAGGACGGGGACCGGCTTGCGGCGGAACAGCTGCGCACGCACGGAGGGAGCGGTCACGCGCCCCCCGGTGCCCCCACCCGCCGTCCGAGCAAACCGCCGAGGGGACTTTCCGTACCGGAAGTCCGGGGACTTCCGGTACAGAAAGTCCCCTGGTCAGCCGACGCGGCGCAGGACGTCCGGGGAGAGCTGGTCGACGGCGGTGTGCCCGGTGAGCCCCAGCGTCAGGTCGAACTCGCCCAGGACGTCGGAGATCACCTGCTTCACGCCCTCCTCGCCGGCCAGCGCCAGCCCCCACGCGAACGGCCGGCCCAGCAGGACCGCCGTCGCACCCAGCGCCACGGCGGTGAAGACGTCGCCGCCCGTCCGGATCCCGCTGTCCAGCAGCACCGGCGCCCGCCCCGCCACCGCGCCGAGCACCTCCGGCAGCGCGTCGAGCGCGGAGATCGAGCGGTCGACCTGCCGGCCGCCGTGGGTGCTGACCACGAGGCCGTCGACGCCCTCGTCGAGCGCGCGCCGGGCGTCGTCCGGGTGCAGGACGCCCTTGAGCAGGATCGGCAGCCGCGTCTTCGAGCGCAGCCAGGCCAGGTCGTCCCAGGTGATGGACGGCCGGGAGTAGATGCCGAGGAACGTCTCGACGGCAGCCCGGGGGAGCGGCGACTTCAGGTTGTCCCGGAACGACCCCGGCCAGGCCTTGGCCATGCTGACCAGCGCCTTGACAGCCGCGGGCGTGGGCCGCGGTTGCGGCTCCTTGGGCCCGCCGGCGGCGACCTTCTCCTCGACCAGCCGGCGGAACACCGGGTCGGAGGTGTACTGCGCGATGCCCTTGCCCAGGGCGAACGGCAGGTGCCCCAGGTCGAGGTCGCGCGGGCGCCAGCCGAGCATCGTGGTGTCCAGGGTGACGACGACGGCGTCGCAGCCGGCCTTCTCGGCCCGCCCGACCAGGCTCTCCACCAGCTCGTCGGACGTCGACCAGTAGAGCTGGAACCAGCGCGGGGAGTCGCCCATCACGGCGGCGCACTCCTCCATCGAGTACGACCCCTGGTTGGAGAACACCATCGGGACGCCGGTGGCAGCGGCCGCGCGCGCGACGGCATGGTCGGCCTCGTCGTGCACCAGCTCGAGGGCGCCCACCGGCCCCAGCAGCACCGGTGCGGGGATCCGCCGTCCGAAGATCTCGACGGAGGTGTCCCGGCTGCTCACGTCGCGGAGCACGCGGGGGACGACGGCCCACCGGTCGAACGCCGCGCGGTTGGCGCGCTGGGTGACCTCGTCCCCGGCGCCGCCCGCGACGTACGCGTAGGCGCGCGGGTTCAACGCCCTCTTGGCGGCCTCCTGCAGCTTGCGCGCCGCCACCGGCACGCGCGGGGAGTGGCCGTACACGCCGGCCCGGTAGACCTCGTTCTGCCGACGGCGCCCGGCTCCTGCTTCATCCACGCCGGTCACCGTAGTGATCCAGCTCTCGTGCGTCCGCCGAGGGGAGTTCCCCGGTGCTCGGCAGCGTGCATCCGCGCGGAGCGGGTGGAGGGCCTTCGCCTCTGGAGGCGGGCAGCTCGACGGACATAGCGTCCCTCATGGCCAGCAAGCCCGTGATGTGCCGACTCGGGATCCACTCCTACGTGTACGCGCATCCCCGCGACGAGCACCAGGGACCGGACCAGTACCGGGAGAAGGTGTGCCGTCGCTGCGGGAAGAACCGCGACGACCACCTCATCGCCCTTCCCCGCAACCCACCGCGTGGCCTCGGCCCGACGATCTTCGGCTGACCGGGCCGGGGCCGCGGGCGACCGCTCGGCCGGAAAGTTCCCGACACGCCGCACGACACGCCCGACTGACCAGTAACGGGCTAGCAACGAAGCGTCACTTCCGTCATAGTCGCTGCGAAGTTGCACCACGCTTGGGGGAGCACGTATCACCACCACCTCGCGGCTCGTCGCCGATCAGCGCGCGACGCCCCGCTTCGCTCGACCGGTCGCGTCCGCAGGTCTGTTCACCGGTTTCCTCGTCGCCTTCCTCGGTGCCGCACTGGCCTCCGCCGCGCCTGCCGCCGCGATCGACGACCCCACCCGCCCCGACGCCCGCGTGACGCACGGCCCGAGCTGCAAGCCCGGCGGCCTGGTGGTCGAGGTCGTGGCGGGGACGCTGCCCTACACCGTCCGCCTGGCGACCACCCGCACCCCGACCGGTGAGGACGAGGCCCAACTGCAGCCCGGCGAGACCGTGGTGCTCCGCAGCGGCGACGTCGCCTGGGGCGAGACCATCGACGGCCGGCTGGAGTTCACCGCCGGCGACGGCTCCGGGACGACCTACGTCGACGAGCTCGAGGAGTACAGCTTCACCCGTCCCACCCGGGAGGACTGCGCCGCCGTCGCCCAGCCGACGAACCCCGACCCGGCGCCCCCGACGTCGGCGTCCCCCTCGGGCAGCGCCTCCGGCACGCCGGGCGGGCCGAGCACCGGAGCGGCGCCGCCCAGCGGTTCGACGTCCCCGACGCCGGCACCCACCGCGGAGCCGCGGTCGTCCGACCCGGCCGTCCCCGCGCCCGCCGGGGGTGCTGCCACCCCGCCCGCGCGCGCGGTCAGCCCCGGCGAGACGGTCACGGTCGAGGCCAGCGGCTTCCTGCCCGGGGAGAAGGTCACGATCCAGCTTCGGGCCGGGGGCGAGGTCCTCGGCACGGCCACCGCCGGGCCCGACGGCACGGTCTCGGCCGAGATCCGCATCCCCGAGGGCGCGGCCGCCGGCCGGACGACGGTCGACCTGGTCGGCGCCGACTCCGCGGTGGTCGCCGACGTGGAGCTGCGCATCGCCGGCTCGGAGCGCGTCGTGGCGAGCGAGGGCTGGGCCGACCTGGTCCCGTTGACCGCCGCGGCCGTCGCGCTGGTGGGCAGCGTCTCCGGGCTGGTCTCCGTCGCCGGCGACCGGCGCGCCGCCCGGCGACTCGCCGTCCCGTGGAGCGCCTGAGGCCGGCATCGGCGACCATGGAGGCGTGCCCCGCCCCGAGGACGCGCTCGCGCGCGGAGTTCCCCGGGACGCCGGGGCGGTGCCCGGCGCGACGCCCCGCCCGGCGGAGACCTGGTTGCGCATCGTGCAGGTGCACGACCGCATCTCGCACCGGGTGGACTCCGCGCTGCACACCCAGCACGACCTCTCGCTGACCGGGTTCGAGGTGCTGCGCCGGCTCGCGGAGTCGGCCGGGGAGCGGGCGAGCATGGGGGAGCTGGCCGAGGCGGTCGGGCTCTCCCGGGCGGGCGTCACCAGCACGGTGAACCGGCTGGTCGCCCAGGGCTTGGTGCTGCGCGAGCGCGGGGGCGAGGACCGCCGCCTCCTGCACGCCCGGCTGACCCCGGCCGGGCGGGAGCGCGCCGTCCAGGCGACCGGCACCCACGACGACCTCGTGGCCCACCTGCTGACCCTGCTGGGGGACGACGCCCCGCTGGTCACCGACGCGCTGGCGAGGGTGTCCGCGGCGACGCGCACTCGACGCTGAGGCGTCCTCCCGGCAGACGGACGACTTCGGGCCGGAAAAGCTTCAAGCCCGTAGTGTTTCACCGGAACAAGATCGGGCACCGGCTCGATCATGTCGTCGACGATCGCGAGCACCAGCGTCGTCGTTCCCACCATCGGGCGGCCGTCCCTGGACGTGCTGCTCGACGCCCTCGCCGCTGCCCCGGGCCCGCGCCCCGCGGAGCTGATCCTGGTCGACGACCGGCCCTCCGGAGCGCCGCTGCGGCCCGAGCGGCCCGGTCTCCCGCCTGTGCGCGTCGTCCGCACCGGCGGCGGAGGCCCCGCCCGCGCCCGCAACCTCGGCTGGCGGACCGCCCGCACCGACTGGATCGCCTTCCTCGACGACGACGTCGTCCCCGACCCCGACTGGTACGAGCGCCTCGAGCGGGACCTCTCCTCCCTGCCGGCCGACGTCGCGGGCAGCCAGGGCCGGGTCCGCGTGCCGCTGCCCGAGGACCGCCGGCCCACCGACTGGGAGCGGGGCACCGCGGGCCTGGCCACCAGCAGCTGGATCACCGCCGACCTGGCCTACCGCCGGGCCGCGCTGGCCGCCGTCGGCGGCTTCGACGAGCGGTTCCCCCGCGCCTTCCGCGAGGACTCCGACCTGGCCCTCCGGGTGATGGACACCGGCGCCCGGCTGGTCCGCGGCGACCGCTGGATCACCCACCCGGTGCGGCCGACCGACCGCTGGGTCAGCGTGCGGGTGCAGGCGGGCAACGCCGACGACGTCCTCATGCGCCGGCTGCACGGCCCGGACTGGCGGGATCGGGCCGACGCCGCGCTCGGCCGCCGCCCCCAGCACACCGCGGTGACGGCCGCGGCGGTGGCCGCCCTGGGGTTCGCCGCGGCGCGCCGGCCGCGCGCGGCGGCTGTGGCCGCGGCCGCGTGGCTGGCCGGCACGGCGGAGTTCGCCTGGGCACGGATCGCATCCGGACCCCGCACCCGCGACGAAGTGGCCACGATGACCCTGACCAGCGCCGCCATCCCGCCGCTGGCGACCTGGCACTGGCTGAAAGGGGTCGTCCGACACCGGGGGGTCCCCGCCTGGCGCGGGCTGCCCGACCTGGTGCTGTTCGACCGCGACGGCACGCTCGTGCACGACGTCCCCTACAACGGCGATCCCGACAAGGTGCAGCCGGTCGACGGTGCGCGGGAGGCGCTGGACCGGTTGCGCGCCCGCGGGGTGCGGGTCGGCGTGGTCAGCAACCAGTCCGGCGTCGCCCGCGGGCTGATCACCCGCGAGCAGGTCGACGCCTGCATGGCGCGGCTCGAGGAGCTGCTCGGCCCGTTCGACACCGTCCAGGTCTGCCCGCACGGCCCCGACGACGGCTGCACCTGCCGCAAGCCCGCGCCGGGGATGGTCAAGGCCGCCTGCGCCGTGCTCGACGTCGACCCCGCGCGGTGCGTGCTGATCGGCGACATCGGCGCCGACGTCGAGGCCGCCGCGGCGGCCGGCGCGGTCGGGATCATGGTCCCGACGCCGGTCACCCGCCGCGAGGAGGTCGACGCCGCCGGCCGTCGCGCCGGCACGCTGACGGCGGCGGTCGACGACGTGCTGGCGGGGCGATGGTGACCGACCCCGAGGGACTTTCCGTACAGGAAGTCCCTGAGGGGCGGACGGTGCTGGTCGCCCGGCTGGACAACGCCGGGGACGTGCTGCTGCAGGGCCCGATGGTCCGCGCGGTCGCCGCTGGTGCCGACCGCGTGGTGTTCCTGGCCGGACCCGCCGGTGCGGAGGCCGCGCGACTGCTGCCCGGGGTGGACGAGGTCTGGACCTGGGCCTGCCCGTGGATCCTCGGCGACCCGCCGCCCGTCGACGCCACCGACCTCGCGGTGCTCACCGAGCGGGTCCGCGCGCTCGCGCCCGACGAGGCGCTGATCAGCACGTCGTTCCACCAGTCGCCGCTGCCGCTGGCCCTGCTGCTGCGTGCCGCCGGGGTACCGCGGATCTCGGCGATCAGCGTCGACTACCCCGGGTCGCTGCTCGACGTCCGCCACCGGGTGGACGACGACCTGCCGGAACCCGAACGAGCGCTGTCGCTGGCCCGCGCCGCGGGGTTCGACCTGCCCGAGGGCGACGAGGGCCGGCTGTCCGTCCGTCGTCCGCTGCCTGAGCCCCGGCACGAGCCGGGGTACGTGGTGCTCCACCCGGGCGCCTCGGTGCCGGCCCGGGCGTGGCCCGCGCAGCGGTGCGCGGAGGCGGTCGAGGCGCTGACCGCCGCGGGGCACCGGGTGCTGGTCACCGGCGGCCCGGGCGAGCGCGACCTGACCGCCGCCGTCGCCGGCACCTCCGGCGTGGACCTCGGGGGCGCCACCTCGCTGCCCGAGATGGCCGCGCTGCTCGACGGCGCCGCGGCTGTCGTCGTCGGCAACACCGGCCCGGCGCACCTGGCCGCAGCCGTCGGGACGCCCGTCGTCTCGCTGTTCGCGCCGGTCGTCCCGGCCGCCCGCTGGGCGCCCTACGGCGTCCCCACCGTGCTGCTCGGCGACCAGACCGCCCCCTGCCGCGGCACCCGGGCCCGCGAGTGCCCGGTGCCCGGCCACCCCTGCCTGACCTCGGTGACCGCTGACGACGTGGTCGCCGCGGTGGAGAAGCTGGTGACGACGTGAAGGTCCTGGTCTGGCACGTGCACGGCTCCTGGACGACGGCCTTCGTCGAGGGACTGCACGAGTACCTGATCCCCGTGACGCCCGATCGGGGGCCCGACGGCCTCGGCCGCGCCCGCACGTGGGACTGGCCGGCGTCGGCCCGCGAGGTGACCCCGGAGCAGCTGCGCGAGGAGGACGTCGACGTCGTCGTCCTCCAGCGGACCCGCGACCTCGAGCTCGTGCGCGAGTGGCTGGGCCGCGAGCCGGGCCGGGACCTGCCGGCCGTCTTCCTGGAGCACAACGCGCCGGGACTGGACGACGGAGCCGCACCGATACCTCTCACGCTGCACCCGCTGGCCGATCGCGACGACATCCCGATCGCGCACGTCACCCACTTCAACCGGCTCTTCTACGACAACGGCCGGGCGCCGACGACGGTCATCGAGCACGGCATCGTCGACCCGGGGGAGCGCTACACCGGCGAGCTGGCGCGGGCCGCCGTCGTCACCAACGAGCCGGTCCGCCGCGGCCGCACGGTGGGTGCCGACCTGCTGCCGGGGCTCGCGGAGGTCGCGCCGGTCGACGTCTTCGGCATGGGGCTGTCCGGCCTGCACGAGCGGTACGGGCTCGACCCCGACCGCGTGAGCCTCTTCGACGACCCGCCGCAGGCGGCGATGCACGCGGAGCTGGCCAAGCGCCGCGTCTACGTGCACCCGGTGCGCTGGACGTCGCTCGGGCTCTCGCTGCTCGAGGCCATGCACCTGGGCCTGCCCGTGGTCGCGCTGGCCACGACGGAGGCCGTCGAGGCGGTGCCCGCCGACGCCGGCGTGCTGTCGACGCGCCCCGAACGGCTGTGGGAGGCCGTCCGCACGTACCTGCACGACGAGGACGCCGCCCGGCTGGCCGGCAAGGCGGCGCGGGCCGCCGCGCTGGAGCGGTACGGGCTTCCCCGGTTCCTCCGCGACTGGGATGCACTGCTCGAGGAGGTGACCCGATGAGGATCGACCTGGTCAGCGAGCACGCGAGCCCCCTGGCGGCCATCGGCGGCGTGGACGCCGGCGGGCAGAACGTGCACGTGGCCGCGCTCGCGGCCGGGCTCGCCGCGCGCGGCCACGAGGTCACCGTGCACACCCGCCGCGACGACGCCGCGCTGCCGGAACGGGTGGTCGTGCAGGACGGCTACAACGTCGTCCACGTGACCGCGGGCCCGCCCGAGCAGCTGCCCAAGGACGAGCTGCTCCAGCACATGCCGGCGTTCGCGCGGGTGCTGCGGCACGGCTGGGCGGCCGCTCGGCCCGACGTCGTGCACGCGCACTTCTGGATGAGCGGCCTGGCCTCGGTCGAGGCGTCGGCGAGCCTGCTCTCCCCGGTCCCGGTGCTGCAGACCTTCCACGCGCTCGGCTCGGTGAAGCGGCGCCACCAGGGGGACGCCGACACCTCGCCCGCCGAGCGGATCGACCTCGAGCGCGGGCTCTGCCGCGACGTCAGCCACGTGGTCGCCACCTGTTCCGACGAGGTGTTCGAGCTGCGGCGGCTCGGCCTGCCCAAGGACCGCGTCTCGATCGTGCCCTGCGGCGTCGACACCTCGGTGTTCACGCCCCGCGGCCCGGTGGCGCCGCGCGGGGAGCGGAAGCGGCTGCTCGTCCTCGGCCGGCTGGTCGAGCGCAAGGGCCAGGACGACGCGGTGCGGGCGCTGCGCGCGGTGCCCGACGCCGAGCTGGTCGTCGTGGGCGGCCCGCCGACCGATCAGCTCGCCGCCGACCCCGAGGTGCAGCGGCTGCGGGCCGTGGCCGCCGACGCCGGGGTGGCCGAGCGGCTGGTGTTCACCGGCGCCGTCGCGCGCGCCGACGTCCCCGGCTGGATCCGCTCGGCCGACGTCGTCCTCGCCGTTCCCTGGTACGAGCCGTTCGGCATCACGCCGCTGGAGGCCATGGCGTGCGGGCGTCCCGTCGTCGCGACCGCCGTCGGCGGGCTGCAGGACTCCGTCGCCGACGGCGTCACCGGCGACCTCGTCCCCGCGCGCGACCCGGAGCGGCTCGGTGAGGTGCTCGCCGCCCTGCTGGCCGACGACGACCGGCGGGCCGCGTACGGCGCCGCCGGCGTGCGCCGGGCGCGCGACCGCTACCGCTGGAGCCGCGTCGTCGCGGACACCGAAACCGTCTACCGGCAGGTGCTCGCCCGCCGCCGTCCCGTGGAGGTCGCCCGATGAGCGTCTCGCCGCACTCCTTCTTCGAGAACGTGGTCGCCGAGGTGCCCGCCCCGGACACGTGCACGCACCTCACCGGCGCCGACCACGTGGCCTCGCTGACCGCGGCCCTGGGCTCGCTGAACGGGCAGCTCGACGCGCTCGACCGGTGGGGGCGGCAGCTGGCCGACGTCCTGTGCAGCGAGTCCCGCGGGCGGCTGCTGGCCGCCGGCAACGGGGGCAGCGCCGCCCAGGCCCAGCACCTGACGGCCGAGCTGGTGGGCCGCTACCGCGCCGACCGGCCGCCGTTCTCCGCGATCTGCCTGACCGCGGAGACCTCGTCGCTCACCGCGATCGCCAACGACTACCCGGCCGACGAGCTGTTCGCCCGGCAGGTCGAGGCGCACGGCCGCGCCGGCGACGTGCTGATCCTGCTGTCGACGTCCGGCCGCTCGCCCAACGCCGTGGCCGCCGCCCGGCGGGCCCGCGAGTGCGGGATCACCGTCCTGGCGCTGACCGGGCCGTCGCCCAACCCGCTGGCCGCCGTCGCCGACGACGCCGTGTGCATCGAGTCGCCGTGGACGGCGACCGTGCAGGAGTGCCACCTGGTCGCGCTGCACCTGATCTGCGCCGCGTTCGATGCGGCGGTGCTCGCCGAGCCGTCGCGGGTGCCGACCGGGCCGTCGCTCGGGAGCGCCTCGTGAAGGCTCCGCTCGTCGTCGTCGGCGACGCGCTGCTCGACGTCGACCTGGTCGGGACGGCGTCCCGGCTCACTCCCGACGCGCCCGTGCCCGTGGTCGAGGACGTCGAGACGCGGGAGCGTCCCGGAGGTGCCGCGCTGGCGGCGGTCATCGCCGCGTCCGCGACCACCCGCGAGGTCGTGCTGGTCGCGCCGATCGACACCGACGACGGGGCCCGCCGGCTGCGGGAGCTGCTGGACGGCCGGGTGCGGCTGGTCGAGATCCCGTCGAGCGGCGGGACCGCCGTCAAGCAGCGGGTGCGGGTGGGGGACCACTCCGTCGTCCGGCTGGACAGCGGCTCGCCGCTCGCGACGCTCGGCCCGTTGCCGGAGGAGGCGGCCGCCGTGATCCGCGACGCGGCCGCCGTGCTGGTCGCCGACTACGGGCGCGGCACGACCGCCGCGGCCGACGTACGGGCCGCGCTGGCCGCCGCCCGCGGGCCGGTGGTCTGGGACCCGCACCCGCGCGGCGCCGACCCCGTGCCCACCGCCCGTCTGGTGACGCCGAACGGGGCCGAGGCCGCGCGCGTGGTGCCCGATGTGGAGGGCGAGGGGCTCGCCGCCGTCGGTGCGCGGGCCGAGACCCTGATCGCCACCTGGGGCGTGGGGGCCGTGGCCGTGACGATGGGTGCCCGCGGGGCGCTGCTCTCCTACGGCTCGGGCGCGCCGATGGTCGTCCCCGCCGTGCCGGTGACCGGCGGCGACCCGTGCGGTGCCGGTGACTCGTTCGCGGCGGCGGCGACGATCGCGCTGGCCGACGGCGCGGTGACCGGCGAGGCGGTGTCGGCCGCCGTGGCCTTCGCCGGCGCCTTCGTGGCCGGCGGCGGCGCCTCGGCGTGGGACCGCGACTCCGCCGGCGCCAACGTGGTCGCAGAGCCGGGCGCCGACGGCGTGATCGCCCGCGTGCGCGCGGCCGGGGGCACCGTGGTGGCCACCGGCGGCTGCTTCGACCTGCTGCACCCCGGCCACGTCGCGACGCTCCGGGCGGCACGCGGACTCGGCGACTGCCTGGTGGTCTGCATCAACTCCGACGAGTCGGTGCGGCGGCTCAAGGGCCCGACGCGGCCGCTGGTGACCGCGACCGACCGCGCCCGCGTCCTCGAGGCGCTGGAGTTCGTCGACGCCGTCGTGGTCTTCGACGAGGACACCCCCGCCGAGGTGCTCGACCGGCTGCGCCCCGACGTGTGGGCGAAGGGCGGCGACTACGCCGGGGCGGACCTCCCGGAGGCCGCGGTGCTGCGGACGTGGGGCGGCCAGGCCGTCGTCCTGCCCTACCTGGACGGCCACTCGACGACCGCCCTGGTCGAACGCTCCCGCGTGTGACCAGGGGCCAAAGTGGCCACTTCGGCCCCCCGACCGCTGTGGTGCTGCGGCCGCTGGGGCTGGGGGACCTGCTCACCGGGGTGCCGGCGATCCGGGCGATCCGGTCCGCGGTTCCCGACCACCGGCTGGTTCTGGCGACGACGGAGGCGCTGCGTCCGCTGGCCGAGCTGATCGACGCCGTCGACGAGGTGCTGCCCGCCCGCGAGCTGGAGCCGCTCGACTGGGACGGACCGCCGCCGGAGCTCGCCGTGGACCTGCACGGCAAGGGCCCGGCCTCGCACGTGATCGTCGCCGACCTCCACCCCCAGCGGCTGCTGACGTTCGGCAGCCCCGGCTACCCGGGGCCTACCTGGTACGCCGACGAGCACGAGGTGCGGCGCTGGTGCCGGCTGGTCTCCGAGGGCCTGGGTGTCGACGCCGACCCGGACGCGCTCGACCTCGCCGTCCCGGACGTCCCGCCGCCGGTGACCGGTGCGAGCGTCGTCCACCCGGGGGCGGCCTTCCCCGGGCGCCGCTGGCCGCCGGACCGGTTCGCCGCCGTCGCCCGCCACCTCGCCGACCACGGGCACGACGTGCGGATCACGGGCGGGCCGGCCGAGGTCGAGCTGGCCCGCGAGGTCGCCCACCTGGCCGGGCTCGGGGAGGAGGCCGTGCTCGCCGGGCGGACGACGTCGCTCGAGCTGGCCGCCGTGGTCGCCGCCGCCCGGCTCGTGGTGTGCGGGGACACCGGCGTCGCGCACCTGGCGACCGCCTACCGCCGCCCGTCCGTCGTGCTGTTCGGACCGGTGTCGCCGGCGCTCTGGGGGCCGCCGCCGCGGGCCGGGCTCGGCGGAGGAGCACTGCACACGGTCATCTGGCACGGGGACGGCACCGGCGACCCGTGGGGCACCGACCTCGACCCGGCGCTGGCAGCCGTGACCGTCGACGAGGTCATCCGGGCTCTGGACGACGCGCCTGCTCGCGGCTGACCCACCTGGGTCGATGCTCTGCCTCTGCTTACCGGTGCAAGCAGGGGCAGAGCGTCATCGGTGTCTCCTCCCGAGAGGCCGCTCCTGCTCAGGAAGCGGACGCGGGTTCGCGGCTGTCAGCCGCGCTGGCGGAGGGCGTCGAAGAGCACCGTCTGGAGGTCCGCCGGGTCGACCGCGGAGTACGCCGCACCCGCGGTGGCGTCGGCGATCTGCTGCAGGGCGGCCAGGTCGGCGTCCGGGCCGAGCGCGACACCGATCACCTTGATCGGCCGCTCCGGGTTGGCCTCGTCGCGCAGCGTCTGCAGGAGAGCGTCCAGCTGCAGACCCGACGCGTCGTCCTCGTTCGTGCCGTCGGTGAGCACCAGGACGCTGTTGACCGCGGTGGGGTCGTAGTTGTCCCGGGCCGCGCGCACCGCGGCCAGCGTGGAGTCGTACAGCCCGGTCCCGCCCGGGGTCAGCCGCCCGGGGATGCTGTCGAGCTGGGTGTCGAGCACCTCGCGCTGCGGCCGGCCCTCGGCGTCGGCGTCGAGCTCGCGGGTGGGCACCAGCTCGGCCCAGTCCTGGCCGTTCTCCAGCTGGTAGGCGAACACCCACAGCCCGATGGCGTAGTCACCGGGCACCAGCGAGAGGGTCGCCTTGGCGGCGTCCCGGGCCAGCGTGGCGCGAGTCCCGTCGCCGACCGGAGCTTCCATGGACGTCGAGACGTCGAACACCGCGAGGATGCGGGACGGCGAGGCGAGGCTCGACAGCCGCGACAGCAGCGCCTGGATCGCGGCGGGGTCGAGCTCGAGGGCCGCGGGGGCCGCCTGCTGGATGCCGGAGTCGGCGGCGTCGGTCGGCCCGGCCCCGTCGCGGTCGCGGAAGCCCGCGTCCACGGCGGCCGTGCGGGCGGTGTCGGACGTCAGCCGGCGCACCACGGCGTCGACCGCGGCGGCGGCGTCGTCCGACGGGGAGCCCACCTGCAGGATCGGGTAGTCCAGCGACGGGCTGCCCTCGGTCGGGTACACCGCCACCAGCGACGAGCCGTCGGCCGCCTGGTTGGTGGCGTAGACCTCGTGCTCGCTCACCGGCACCAGCGGCGCGTCCGGGCCACCGGCCTCGCCCGCGGCCAGCCCGTCAGCGGCGGAGACCGACGGCCCCCGCTGGGCGGCGAGCACCGCCTGCACGACGGCGTTGTCCGCGTCCTCGTCGCTCCCCAAAGCGGTGCGGACGGCGCCGAGCGCGGCCAGCCCCTCGGCGCTGGTGGCGAGGTCCGGCACGGCCAGCGCCTGCTCGCCGGCGAGCGCTTGACCCCAGCCCGGGGGAGCAGCGGCCCAGCCGAGCGCGTCGACCGCTTCGCGGCTGGTGCCCAGGACCACGGGGGAGGAGGCGAAGTTGCCGACCGGCTCCAGCGGCGCGTCGCCGGCGCGCGCGACCCACAGCGAGGAGTCGGGCAGCCAGACGTCGGGTAGCGCGTCGGCCTCCAGCGCGGAGAGGTCACCGACCGTCTGCAGCGGCTCCTGCGCCGTCACCTCGGCCTCGGCGCAGCCCCCGCCGTCGAGCTCGATCGGGTCGGCGAGCAGGTCCTCCGTGACCGGTTCGAGCTCCGGGGCCACCGTGACGGCGACCGCCTCGGGGGTGTCGCACCCGTCGTCCGACCCGGTCAGCCACCAGACGAGCCCGCCGGCGACCAGCAGGACGACGACGCCGGCGGCGATCAGGAGGGGGAGGGGCGCGGTGCGGCGCGGGGCAGTGGGATCGGCGTGGCGGCCCATGCTCGCTCTCTGTGGTCGACTCGGGGAGACGCGGCCCCCCCGAGTCCGCGGACCACAGCTTAGTTGGCCGGAGGCGGACCGTGCGTGGTGTGTCGCTCACACCGCGCGAAGAACGGCCCCGTCGCGCTGCGCCGCGAACCACTCGACGGTCCGCCGCAGGCCCTCTTCGGAGGGGACCGTCGGCCGCCACCCCAGCAGCTGCTCGGCGCGGGTGGTGTCCGGGCGGCGCACCTTCGGGTCGTCGATCGGCAGGTCGATGAAGCCGATCTCCGAGGACGACCCGGTCATGGCGACGATCCGCTCGGCCAGTTCCAGCATCGACAGCTCGTCGGGATTGCCGATGTTGACCGGACCCGGGTGCCCCGACCAGGCCATCGCGAGGATGCCGCGCACCGTGTCGTCGACGTAGCAGATCGACCGGGTCTGCGACCCGTCCCCGGCCACCGTGAGCCGCCGCCCCTCCAGGGCCTGTCCCACGAACGCGGGGATGGCGCGCCCGTCGTCGGGGCGCATGCGCGGCCCGTAGGTGTTGAAGATGCGGACGATGCCGGTGTCGGTGCCCTTCGACGTCCGGTAGGCCGTCGTCATGGCCTCGCTGAAGCGCTTGGCCTCGTCGTACACGCCGCGCGGACCGACCGGGTTGACGTTGCCCCAGTACTCCTCGCGCTGCGGGTGCTCCAGCGGGTCGCCGTACACCTCCGACGTCGACGCCAGCACGTAGCGGGCGCCCTTCTCGTGGGCCAGGCCGAGCGTGTGCAGGGTGCCGAGGCTGCCGACCTTGAGCGTCTCGATCGGCATCTTCAGGTAGTCGATGGGGCTGGCCGGCGAGGCGAAGTGCAGCACGAGGTCGACCGGGCCCGGCACGTGCACGAAATCGGTGACGTCGCAGCGGACCAGCCGGAAGCCGGGGTGCTCCATCAGGTGCACCACGTTCTCCGGGGACCCGGTGAGGAAGTTGTCCAGGCACACGACCTCGACGCCGCGGTCGAGCAGGTGCTCGCACAGGTGCGAACCGAGGAAGCCGGCGCCACCGGTCACCACCGCCCGCCGGATCGTCCGGGCCTCGCGCACGATGTTCGGTTCGTGGGTCATGCCGACCTCTTCCTGCTGGATCCGCCGCGGCAGCGGAGCGGCCGTCGGGCGCCTCCTACCCGGCGCGCAGGTGCACACACTTCGGAGCTGAAGTGTTTCGGCACGGTCCCGGAACGGCGGCGGGCCGCCGGCCCCCGAAGGGGACCGACGGCCCGCGTGCGTGGTGCGAACTGCTAGTCGACGACCGACTCCTCGTCCGGGATGCCGTTCTCCGGCGGGGACGCGGGCTCGCCGTCGAACTCCTCGATCTCCGCGTCACCGATGTCGGTGATCTGGACCGGCACGACCTCCTCGGAGCCCGTCCCGACGATCCGGGTGATCGACATGCCGCTGGTGCCCATGTGGCTGTCGGCCGAGTAGCGGAACGGCGCGAGGACCGGACCCTCCCAGTCGGCACCGGCGGTCTCGATCGCCTCGACGATGCCGTCACGGGTCGGGTTCTGACCGGCGGCCTGCAGGGCCTGCACCATCGTGTAGGCCATGCTCATGCCGTAGATCCGGTAGTTGGTGAGCTCACCCTCCTGGCCGGACGCGTCCCAGATCTCCTGGAACTTCTGGACCCACGGGTTGTCCGTCTCGTCGATCGTCGGCAGGTAGTCGGTGGTCAGCGCGCCGTCGAGCAGGCTGGCGTCGCTCACCGCACCCTGCGAGAAGCGGGCCAGCAGCGAGCCGACCAGCGTCGGGTCCGACCCCACGTTGGAGTAGAACCACTGCTCCGGCTGGTAGCCCAGCTGCAGCGCGGTCAGCTGCGACAGGGCCGTGTAGCTGGGCACGTTGAAGCCGACGACGAAGTCCGCCCCGGCGGCCTGCAGCTCGGAGATCTGCGGGGCCACGTTCGTGTTGCCCGGCGTGTAGCGCACCGCGGCGACGATCTGGTCCTCGTCGAGGTACTGGCGGATGCCGGCCTCGCCGTCCTCGCCGAAGTCGTCGTCCTGGAGGAAGAGCCCGACCTTGGCGTCGGGGAACTCGTCGGCGATGTACTGGCCGATGATCTTCCCCTCGCTCTCGTAGTCGGTCTGCCAGCCGAAGGTGTAGGGGTTGGCCTCCGGGTCGTCACCCCACAGCAGCGAGCCCGAGGAGACGAACAGGTCGGGCACGCCCTCGCTGTTCAGGAAGTCGAGGACGGCGCTGTGGGTCGGGGTGCCGAGACCGCCCATGATCGCGAAGACCTCGTCCTCGAGGACGAGCTGGTTCACGACCTGGCTGGTGTTGGTCGGGTTGTACGCGTCGTCGCGGTAGATCCACTCGATCTGCCGGTCGTACACCCCGCCGTTCTCGTTGACGTAGTCGAAGTACGCCTGGACACCGGTCGGGATCTCGCTGTAGCCGGGTGCCGCGACACCGGTCAGCGGGTAGTGCGAGCCGATCTTGATGGAGTCCTCGGTGACACCGATGTCGGAGGCCTCGTTCTCGCCACCACCACCGCCACCGCCGCCGCTGTCGTCGTTGCCGCCACCGCACGCGGCGACGGTGGAGACGACGGCTGCTGCGGCCACGAAGGACACGAGACGTCGGGAGGATCTGGACAACAGTTCTCCTCTGGTGCGGCCCGGGCGTCGGTGCCCGGGAGTCTGGTTATCGGCAGTGCGCTGCGTGGGGCAGACGGATCGGGTCGTCCTCACCCCCCGCTCGAGGCGCGGGCCGCCGCCATCCGCCGCTTCGCCCGGTAGGTGAGCCAGCGGAGGCGGACGGTGCCGACGAAGCCCGCCGGGGCGAAGATCATCGCCACGATCAGGACCACGCCGTAGACGAGGGGCGCGAGCTGGGCGGCCTCGGTGTTGTCGAGGCCGAAGTCGGCGCCGACGTTGGTCACCCAGGGCGGCAGGAAGACCAGCAGTGCCGAGCCGAGCAGCGCGCCGAGCAGGCTGCCCAGACCGCCGAGCACGATCGCGGTCAGCAGCGAGAGCGAGAGCACCAGCGTGAACCCGCTGGGGGCGGCGAGGCGGACGACGAGCGCCAGCACCCCGCCGGCGAGACCGGCGGCGGCCGCGCTCACCGTGAACGCGAGCACCCGCCAGGCGCCCAGGTTGATGCCGGCCAGCTCGGCCGCCACCTCCTGGTCCCGGACCGCGCGCCACGTGCGCCCGATCCGGCTGCGCACCAGGTTCGCCAGCAGGAAGAACGTGATCAGCAGGCAGATCGCCCCGACGTAGGCCAGCCACTTCGTGTTCGTCGGCGAGTTGCCCGAGACGAACCCGATGAAGTCGTCGAAGACCTCCGGGGCCTGCGGAGCCCGCACGCGCAGGCCCTGCTCGCCACCGAGGACGGAGTCGAAGTAGAGCGCCAGGCCGGGCAGGCCGACCGCGAGGGCCAGCGTGGCGCCGGCGAGGTACGGGCCGTGCAGCCGCGCGGCCGCCACCCCGACCAGCGCACCGACCGCGGTGGCGATCACGACGGCCACCAGCAGGATCAGCGGGAGCGGCAGCGCCGCCTCGCGCTCCTGGAGGAACAGGGCGGTGGTGTACGCGCCCACGGCCATCAGCGCGCCGTGGCCGAGCGAGATCTGACCGTTGAGGCCGGTGAGCACGGTGAGGCCGCCGGCGGCGATGGCGTAGTAGGACAGCGTCGCCAGCTGGGAGTTCTGGAACGGGCTGGTGATCTCCAGGAGGATCACGGCGCCCACGGCGCAGAGCACGAGGATTACCAGGTGCCGCAGCAGGGTGGACTTCGGCAGGAAGGAGCGCCCGCCACCGGCCGCCTGGGCGGACGGCGCGTTGGCGGCGGCCGTGGCGGTCAGCGGCGCCTCGTCGGTGGCGGCCAGGGTCGCCGCGCCGTCGACGGTCGTGGGGGTCTGGGGGTCGGTCATCGTCATGCCCTCCGCGCGACGCTGCTGGCGAACAGCCCGCCGGGTTTCACCAGCAGGACGATCATCAGGATCACCAGCGCGGCGACGTTGACCAGCGCGCTGTCGAGGTAACCGCTGACGTAGCTGAGGGCCAGGCCGAGCAGCAGCCCGCCGACGATGGCGCCGACCGGGGAGTCGAGGCCGCCCAGCACCGCGGCGACGAAGCCGAACACGATCAGGCTGTCCATGTAGGCCGGGTAGACGAACTCGCCACCGGCGATGAGCAGGCCCGCGAGCGACCCGACGACCGCCGCCAGCGCCCAGCCGAGGGTGAGCATCCGGCCGACGCGGACTCCCAGCAGCCGGGACACCTCCTGGCTGAAGGCGGACGCCCGCATGGCCAGGCCGATGCGGGTGAAGCGGAAGAGCGCGACCAGCAGCGCCATCACGATCAGCACCGAGCCGATGATGTAGAGGCTGGTCGGCGTGACGGCGATCGTGGTGTCGCCGACCTCGAAGCCCCGGACGCCGAACGGCGTCGGGAAGGACTGGAACGACGAGCCGAAGATGACGGCGATCAGCGCCTGCAGCGCCACGAACAGACCCAGCGCCACGATGACGGCGTTGAGCTCGGGGCCGCCCTCGACCGGCCGGATGATCACCCGCTCGACGATCGCGCCGAGGACGAAGCCGCTGATCAGCGCGACGACGAACGCCACCCAGTAGGACTGGCCGTTGTCGATGAGGGCCAGCGCGACGAAGGTGGTGGCCGCGGCCATCGAGCCCTGCGCGAAGTTGACGATGCGCGTGGACCGCCAGATCAGCACCAGGGCCAGGGCGAAGGCGGCGTAGATCATGCCCTCGACCAACCCGGAGAGGGTGATGTTGATGAATTGCTGCACGAAGTGTGCCTTCCTGAACCGTGGGCGGCGGGCGGGTCAGAAGCCGAGGTAGGCGTGCCGGAGGCCTTCGTCGGCCATCAACGTGCGGGCCTGGTCGGTGACGACGACCCTCCCGAGGTTGAGGACGACGCCGACGTCGGCGACCGACAGGGCGCTGCGGGCGTTCTGCTCGACGAGCAGCACCGACAGGCCCTCGCGGTCGACCAGCTGCCGCAGCAGCCCGAAGATCTGCGCGACGATCCGCGGGGCGAGACCCAGCGACGGCTCGTCGAGCAGCAGGATCCGCGGCTGGGCCAGCAGCGCCCGGCCGATGACCAGCATCTGGCGCTCGCCGCCCGAGAGCGTGTGCGCGGCGTTGTTCTTCCGCTCGGCGATGCGCGGGAAGATGTCGTAGACGCGGTCGTACTCGCTCTTGGCGACCTTGCCGCGGAACAGCGAGCCGACGCGCAGGTTCTCGTCGACGGTCAGCTCGGCGATGACGCCCCGGCCCTCCGGCACGTGCGCCATGCCCTTGCTGACCATGGCCTCGACCGGCGCCTTGGTGATGTCCTCGCCGCCCAGCCGGACCGTGCCGGCCTGCGGGCGGACCAGGCCGCTGATCGTGCGCAGCAGCGTCGTCTTGCCGGCGCCGTTCGCCCCGAGGACGGCGGTGATCCTCCCGGCCTCGGCGCTCAGCGTGACGCCGTCCAGGGCGCGGACGGGGCCGTACGCGGACGTGAGGCCCTGGACCTCGAGCAGCGCCGTGCCGGGGGCGGTGGCGGTACCGCCACCGGCGGAGACGGCGGTGCTGCCGTGCGACTCAGGCATTCGACCCTCCGTTGGTGCGGGCCAGCTCGGCCGCGTCGGCCTCGACGTCGACGTCGTCGCCCAGGTAGGCCTCGGTGACGGCGGGGTTGGCCTGCACCTCGGCCGGCGTGCCGGCGGCGATCTGCTGCCCGGAGTCGAGGACGGTGATCTGGTCGCAGACCCGCATGACCAGGTCCATGTGGTGCTCGACGAGCAGGACGCTCATCCGCGACGTGACGCCGCGGATGATCTCGCCCAGCTCGTGCATCTCGTCCTCGGAGAGACCGGAGGCCGGCTCGTCGAGGAGGAGCAGCTCGGGGTCGGCGACCAGTGCGCGGGCGAGGGCGACGCGCTTCTGCACCGGGTAGGGGAGGCTGCCCGGGTAGCGGTCTGCGTAGCTCTCGGCGCCGAGCTCGACCAGCGCCTGCTGGGCGCGCTCGCGGAGCAGCTTGTCGTCCTTGTCGGCGGTGGGCAGCGCGAACAGGGCGGAGAAGAACCCCGCCTTCGCGTGCCGGTGCGCGCCGATCATCACGTTTTCGAGCACGGTCAGCCCGGCGAACAGGCCGACGCCCTGCAGCGTGCGCGAGATGCCCAGCTTCGTCAGCTGGCTCGGCCGGAGCCGGCGCAGCTCCTGGTCGCGCCAGGTGATGCGGCCGGCCGAGGGGCGCACGAGGCCGCAGGCGACGTTGAACAGCGTCGTCTTCCCTGCGCCGTTCGGGCCGATGAGCCCGTGCACCTGACCGGGCTCCACCGTCAGCGAGACGTCGCTGAGGGCGGCGACGCCGCCGAAGGCGACGCTGATCCCGCTCATCTCGAGCCGTGCGGTGGGCGTTCTTTCCTGGGGAGGCTGGCTGCCGGAGTGCGGAGGCGGCTGCGCCAAGGGGCCCACTGCTCCTCTTCGTCGGGGAGGGGTCGTCGACCGGCCCGCGGAGCGGTCGGCGACGATTGGGTCACGAGTACGTCCGTATGAGCTTGCCGGGCAGTGTCCGTCGTCACAATGGGCTGACCGCACAGTCATCGTGCAGGCGTGTTGTGCTGAGTGCGACGCGTCACGAGGAGGTGATCGAGTGCAACCGTTCCGGCCCGAGGTGTCGGCCCGGCTGGCGGAGCTGGCCCCGCTCCTGCTCGATCAGCTCGACGGCATGACCGACCGGATGCTCGACGTCCTGGTGCGCAGCGAGCCCTCCTACCGCGACGCGCTGGTGAACGGCGAGGAGGAGATGCGGGCGACGACCCGCGCCAACCTCGCCCGCGGTCTGCACAGCCTCATCGGCGCCGCGTCGGGCAACGCCCGGACCTCGCTGCGCGACGCCCGCGACGTGGGCCGGCGGCGGGCGGCGCAGGGCATCCCGCTCGAGGCGGTGCTGCGCGCCTACCGGCTCGGCGGTCAGGTGACGTGGGAGGCGCTGCTGGAGGTCTCGCGGCGCAGCAACCGGCACGACACGCTGCTGCTGGAGGTCGCCGGGTCGGTCTGGCGCACCAACGACGCCGAGTGCGCCGCCGTGGCCGAGGGCTACCGCGAGGAGCAGCGCCGGCTGGCCGGGGTCGACGACGGCGCCCGTCAGCAGCTCCTCGACGCGTTGCTGGACGGCCGCGGCGGCGACCCGGCGTTCGTGCGGACGGCGTCGGAGCTGCTCGCCGTCCCGCTGGACGGCCGGCTGGTGGCGGTGGTCGCGCTGCCCTGCCCGGACGGCTTCCCGTCGCTGGAGGCACCCACGGCCGCGCTGCTCAAGCGCGGGGTCCGCTCCGTCTGGGGCACCCGGAACGGGACGCAGGTGGGGATCGTCGCCCTGGGCAGCCTGACCGGCTGCGAGGTGATGGGCTGGCTGCGCGGGATGACCGCCGGCCCGGTCGGGGTCTCCGCCGTCGTCGAGGGCGCCGCGGCCGCCGGGTCGGCCTACCGGCTGGCCGAGACGGCGGCGCGCACCCTGCCCGAGGGCAGCACCAGCGTGGTCACCATCGACGAGCGGCTGCCCGAGGCGCTGCTGCGCAACTCCCCGGAGATCAGCTCCCGGCTGGTGGGGCAGTCGCTGGGCGGGCTGCTGGAGCTGCCCGCCGACGAGCGCGAGGTGCTGCTGGACACCCTGGCCGCGTTCCTGGCCTCCGACGGCTCGCCCACCCGCGCGGCCGACGAGCTGTACTGCCACCGCAACACGGTCATGCACCGGCTGCGCCGGATCGAGACCGTGACCGGCCGGAAGCTCACCGACCCCCGGTCCCGGTTGCTGTGGCAGCTCGCGCTGCTGGGCACCGAGCACCGGAGGCCGGCGAAGCGGTCGGCGTAGAAGAGGGCCTCTTCCGGTCTTCTCCGGCCCCGCTGCAGGGGCCCGCGCCGAGCGCGCGAGGCGCGGGGGGCAGCGGGGTCCTTCTACTACTGGAGGTAGTTCTCCACCGTCGACTCGGGGCGGGCGGAGGCCTCGTCGGGGTTCTCGTCGTACTGCCGCTTCGCGCGCCGCTGGCGCAGCAGGTCCCAGCACTGGTCCAGGTCTGCCTCGAGCTTGCTCATCCGGGCGCGCGTCTCGTCGGTGTGCTCGGCGTTCTCGCGGAGCTTGTGCTCCTCGTCCACCAGCGAGTGGATGCGGCTGAGGATGTCGGTCTCGTCCATGCCGACAGCCTGCCCCGCGGCGCCCGCGCGAAACAGGGCGGGTGTCACGCCGGGTCGGGCACGTACCCCTCGACGAACGCGGCCAGCCGGCGGGTGACCGCGCCCCCGGACCGACCCAACGACAGCAGGGCCGCCCGCTCGAGCGGGATCCGCAGGCCCCGCCGTCCCCGCTGCCGGGTGACGACGGCGTGACCGTCCTCGACCAGCTCCGGCCACGGCCGGGCCAGCTGCTCCTGCACGCGGGCCAGCGCGGCGGCGGTGGGCGCCGCGTTGCCCTCGACCATCGCCCGCACGAAGGCGGGATCGCTCCCGATGACCCGCGTGCCGTCGCGGAAGCTGCCGGCTGCCAGGGAGAGCGCGAGCGGTCCGGCCTGCCCCGCGGCGGCGGCGAGGGCGGCGGCCAGCAGGTGCGGGACGTGGCTGATCGCCGCGACGGCGTCGTCGTGCTCGGCCGCGGTGACGGGGACGACCTCCGCGCCCACCGCGAGCGCGACCTCGGCGACACGCAGCCAGCGGGGCAGCTCGGTGCCCGGTTCCAGGCAGAGCGCCCAGCGGGCGCCGGCGAACAGCCCGGGGTCGACGGCGGTGTGCCCGGAGCGCTCGGTGCCGCACATCGGGTGGCCGCCGACGAACCGGGCCCCGTACGTGCCGCCGAGCGTCTCCAGCACCGGCCGCTTCACCGACCCGAGGTCGGTGACGGTGGCGTCGCCCGCGACGGTCAGACCGTCGAGGGCGGTGGCCATCGCCGGCAACGGGACGGCGAGGACGACGACGCCCGACAGCTCGCGGGTGATCTCCACCCCGCAGGCCGCGGCGGCGTCCCGGGCGGCGGGGTCGATGTCCCAGCCCTGGACCGGTCGGCCGGCCTCGACGAGGGCGGCGGCGAGCGATCCGCCGAGCTGACCGAGGCCCACGACCGCCACCGGGGGTGCGGGCATGGTCGGCACCGGGAACCTTTCCGCCATGATCGGACCCTATGACCCCCCGGTCCTTCCTCCTGACCCCGGAGCTGGGCGACTACGTGCGCGCGTCGTCGGAGGCCCCTGACGACGTCGTCGCCGACCTGCTGCGCGAGACCGCCGAGCTGGCGGCCCGCGGCGAGGCGTCGCCGACGTTCCAGATCGCGCCCGAGCAGGGCACGTTCATGCAGCTGCTCACCCGCGCCCTCGGCGCCCGCCGGGCGATCGAGATCGGGACGTTCACCGGCTACTCGGCCCTGTGCATCGCCCGGGGCCTGCCGGACGACGGTTCGTTGGTCTGCCTGGACCGCAGCGCCGAGTGGACGGCGGTCGGGCGCCGCTACTGGGAGCGCGCCGGCGTGGCCGACCGCATCGAGGTCCGCCTGGGCGAGGCGCTGCCGACGCTGCGGGGGCTGCCCGCCCGGCCGACCTTCGACCTGGCCTTCGTCGACGCGGACAAGACCGGGTACGCCGCCTACGTGGAGGAGTTGCACGCACGGATGACGGACAACGGGGTGGTCCTGCTGGACAACACGCTGCGCGACGGGCGGGTCCTCGACCCGCAGGACGAGGACGACCGCGCCCTCACCGAGCTGAACGCCGCACTGGCCGCCGACCCGCGCTGGGAGACCGTGCTGCTGCCGCTGTCGGACGGCCTGACCATGCTGCGCAAGCGATGAGCGACGCGCGCACCAGCTTCGCGGTCCGGGTCAGCCGGCCCGGTGACCGGTGGCGGGTCGAACTGCTGGCCGAGGACGCGGGGGACGAGCTGCCCGTGCTCGAGCGCGCCCTCGGCGAGCCGGGGACCGACGGCTGGCCGCCACCGTTCGTCGTCGTCGTGGACTCGCGGCTGTACTTCGTCGTCCTCCGCCACGGCCCCGGCGGGATGGTCCGGGCGCTGATCTCCGACGCGACGATGCTCGAGTGGGTGCTGGCCGCCGAGGTGGTCGAGCGGTACGGCATCGGCGTCGACACCGACGGCGCGTTCGACGACGACGAGTCCGGCTGGCCCGGCGGCGACCTCGACGTGTTCTCCGACGACGGCCTGTCGCACGACGAGCTGCGCGCGATCGTCACCGCCGACGACCTCTGGGCGGACGAGATGGTGGAGCGGATCGCCGGCCGGCTGGGCTTCGCGGACGAGCTGGCCGCGGCGGTCGCACCGTGACCGTCTCGGCCGTGGTGTTCGACCTCGGCGGCGTGATCACCGAGAGCCCGATCACCGCCTTCACCTCGTACGAGCGGGAGGCCGGGCTGCCCGAGGGGCTGATCGTGCGCCTGAACTCGACCGACCCGGACACCAACGCCTGGGCGCGGTTCGAGCGCAACGAGCTCGACGTCGCCGGCTTCTCCGAGGCCTTCGAGGCCGAGGCGGCGGCCGCGGGGCACCGGGTGGAGGCCGCCCGGGTGCTGGCCGCGCTGCGGGGCGAGGTGCGGCCGGCCATGGTGGCGGCGGTGCGCCGGCTGCGGGAGGAAGGGCTGCCGCTGGCGCTGCTGTCGAACAACGTCGCGCCGATGGAGCGCACCGGGCCGATCGGTGAGCTGCTCGGGCTGTTCGACGCCGTCGTCGAGTCCTCGGTCGAGGGTGTGCGCAAGCCCGAGCCGGACATCTACCGTCGGGCGCTGGACCGGTTGTCCGAGGCGGTCGGCCGGACGGTCGAGGCGACCGACTGCGCCTACCTCGACGACCTCGGCATCAACCTCAAGCCGGCCCGGGCGCTGGGCTTCTCGACGATCAAGGTCGTGGACCCGTCCGTCGCGCTCGCCGAGCTCTCGGAGCTCGTCGGCTTCTCCCTGGACGGCGCCGCGTGACGCGGTCGAGGGTTTCCGCACGCTCTGCCTCTGCTTGCACCGGAAAGCAGAGGCAGAGCGTCGACGAGGTCACGTGGTGACCGTCGACCTCGACGGCGCGATGGGACGTGCCCTCGAACTGGCGGCCGCCGCGCAGGAGTGGGGCGACACGCCGATCGGCGCCGTCGTCCTCGGGCCCGACGGTGCGGTGCTCGCCGAGGCGGCCAACGAGCGGGAGAAGCAGGGCGACCCGACGGCGCACGCGGAGGTGCTGGCGCTCCGGGCCGCCGCGCGGGTGCACGGGGACGGCTGGCGGCTGACCGGCTGCACGCTGGTGGTCACCCTCGAGCCCTGCACGATGTGCGCCGGCGCCAGCGTGCTCGCCCGTGTCGACCGCGTCGTCTACGGCGCCGACGACCCGAAGGCGGGCGCGGCGGGCTCGCTGTGGGACGTCGTCCGGGACCGTCGCCTCAACCACCGGCCGGAGGTGACGGCGGGTGTGCGGGCCGAGGAGTCCGCCACGCTGCTACGTGCGTTCTTCCGCGCGCAGAGGGCCCTGTAGTCTCTTCGGCGGTGGCGTGTCCGAGCGGCCGAAGGAGCACGCCTCGAAAGCGTGTGAGGGCAACCCCCTCCGTGGGTTCAAATCCCACCGCCACCGCCAAGCACCACGACGGCGGCGTCCACACCAGTGGGCGCCGCCGTCTGCCGTCAGGCCGGGAAGTCGCTGTCGAGGATCAGCTGGTCGCCCTCGACGATGAGCGTGAACAGCCGCTGCGAGGTCTCGGTGCCGCCGCCGGCGTAGACGAGCTCCATCGTGGCCGTCGCGGTGTTCTGCCCGTCGACCGCCTGGATGTCGCTCAGGCGCACGTCCTCGAACTGGCTCCAGTAGTCGACGTAGTTCGCCTCGCTGATGTTGGCGCGCAGCGTCGGGCCCGTCCGTGCGTAGGCGGCGGCCGGGTCGGAGAGGACCTGGCGGTGGTAGTCCTCGAGAAAAACCCGGATGTTGTCCGCCGACAGCGGGTCGCCGTTCCCCTGACCGCTGTTGTCCTCGGCGTCCTCGTCGGCGTTCCCCTCGCCGGAGTTGTCCGTGGGGGATGGCTCGGTGGACGTCGACGGCGCCGCTGAGCTGGTCGCGGGAGGCGACTCCTGGGCCTCGGTCCCGCCGTCGCCACCGAACGGGTCGAGCAGCAGCACCGCGACGAGACCGGCGACCAGCAGCGCGACCACCCCGGCGGCGATCCAGGCACCCCGTCTGCGCTTCCTCCTAGGGCCGACGGACGGCCGGGGCGGAGGTTCGACGGGCGGGCGGTCGGCCACGGCTGCGGCCGTGCCTGCCGCCACGGCCGCCGGAGCGGCGGCCGGCGCGGGATCCGGCGTCGGGGTCGTCCGGGTCGGCGGCGGCGCCGAGGCGGTCGGTCCGGCCGGGAAGGACGCGGTGCGGTCACGGCCGGGACCGCTGGACCGCAGGTCGGTCCGGGCCAGAAGCACGGTGGTGGTGTCGCCGTCCCGCCCGGCGGCCAGCTTGGCCAGCTCGTCGCGGACCTCGACCATGGTCGGCCGGTCAGCGGGATCGGCGGCCAGCATGCGCAGGAGCGGCTCGGTGAGCGACCCGGCACGACGCGGCGGCACGATCGAGCCGCCCGCGACGCGGTGCAGCATCGCGAGGGCGTTGTCCTCCATGCCGAACGGCGGAGCGCCCTCGATGCTCGTGTAGAGCGTCGCGCCCAGGGAGAAGACGTCGCTGGCCTCGGTCATCGGGTGCCCCTGGGCCACCTCCGGCGCGAGGAAGGCGGGCGTCCCGGTGATCTGCCCGGTCTGGGTGAGCGTGACGTCACCGCTGGCGTGCGAGATGCCGAAGTCGGTGATCTTCACCAGGCCCTCGATCCGGCCGCCCTCGCCGATGAGGATGTTCGCCGGCTTCACGTCGCGGTGCACGATGCCTGCCGCATGCGTGGCGGCCAGCGCGTCGGCCACCTGGGCGCCGATCTGCGCGACCTGGTCCGACCGCAGGACGCCGTCCTCGGTGAGGACGGCGGCCAGGCTGCGGGAGGGCAGGTACTCCATGACCAGCCACGGCTGCCCGGACTCGAGTGCCACGTCGTAGACCGAGATGGCGTGCGGGTGGCTCAGCCGGGCGGCGATGCGGCCCTCGCGCAGCGCGCGCTGGCGCTGCTGGTCGGCCTCCTCCGCGCTGATGCCGACCGGGGTCAGGACCTGCTTGATCGCGACCTGCCGCCCCAGGAGCTCGTCGCGGGCGAGCCACACCGTGCCCATGCCGCCGCCGCCGAGCTGCCGTTGCAGCCGGTACCGGCCCGCGACGAGGCGGCCGGGAGTGGTGACGGGTCGGGTCATGGACGGCTCGGGGCGGCGGAGTCGGCCGCGGTCAGACCGCGGAGGGCACTCCGAACCGGCGCGCGTACTCCTCCTGGGCGCCGGCCGGCAGGGCGTCGTAGAGGTCACCGAGCTGCGAGTGCACCTCGGGGGAGAGGTCGTCGAAGATCTGCCGCCAGGTGGGCGGCTCGTCGTAGCTGCGGGTGAGCAGCAGCTCCCAGGCCTGGGACTGCCGGTCGCGCTTGCCCCGCTCGGCGAGGAACTCCGAGAGGTAGCGGTCCTTGGCGGCTGCCTTCTCCGCGGCCGTCGCACCCGGGGGCAGTTCGGCGGGGTCGTCCCCCTTGAGGACGCCGACGATCGCCTCGACCACCTCCGGTCGCACCTCGCCCGACTCGCTCATGTCCCTGCCTCCTCTCGCTCGTCCGTGCGCGGGCGTCGCTCGCCCCTCGTCTCGGGGCCTTCCCCTGCGGCCGGACGATCAACCACTGCGGTGCAGGATGCCGCACGACGGGCCGGTCCGTCGCGCCGGACCGCCCGCCCGGTAGCATCAGCGGCGCACTGGAGGATTCGCCTAGTGGCCTATGGCGCTCGCTTGGAAAGCGGGTTGGGGGCAACCCCTCGGGAGTTCGAATCTCCCATCCTCCGCAGGTACAGCCCCGCGACGGCGGCGAGCACGAGCACTCCTCCGGCCAGCGCGCCGGGGGAGAGCCGCTCGCCCAGGAACGCGGTCGCCAGCGCGGTCGCGGTCAGCGGCTCGAGCAGCGTGACGATCGAGGCCACCGCGCCCGGCACGGTGCGGATCCCGGTGAAGAACAGCCCGTACGCCAGGGCGCTCGGGACCGCGCCCAGGTAGAGCAGCACCCCCAGGGCGACCGGGTCGGTGGTGAACCGGAGGCCGGCGACCAGCGCGACCGGGGTCAGCAGCAGCGCCCCGCCGGCGAAGCCGACCAGGGTCACCGGGATGCCGCCGGGAACCCCCGCGCCGGCCAGGGTGACGACGGCGTAGCCGAGCGCCGAGCCGACGGCGAGCAGCGCGCCCAGGACGACCGTCGTCCCGGTGTCGGCGCCGGCGGAGATGCCGACCAGCAGGACGAGGCCCACGAGGGCGACCACCAGCGCGACGAGGGTGGCGCCGTCGGGCCGGCCGTGGCCGAGCACCGTCGCGCCGACCGCGATGAGCAGGGGCGCCAGCCCCAGCGCCACCAGCGTGGCGATGCTGACGCCGGCCTGGGCGACGGCGGCGAAGTAGGCGAGCTGGTAGGCGGCCAGCCCGGCCGCGACGAGGCCGAGCCGGACGGCGGTTCCCCGGCTGAGCGGCGGGGTGGTCGCGGCGCGTCGCCTGCGCGAGGCGGCGAACGCGGCGAGCAGGACGACCGCGCCGATGGCCATCCGGTGCCAGGCGATGTCGAGCGGTCCGAGGTCGGTGCGGTCGGCGACGATCGCGCCGCTGATCCCGGAGGTGCCCCAGCAGAGGGCGGCCAGGACGACGAGCAGGAAGCCGCGGCGGGCCGCGGGGAGGACGGGGGAGGACATGACGCTCCTGGATCGGTTCCGGGTGGGGAGTCGGATCCGGAGCACGGCGTGAGGGCCGGCGGCCGAGCGGCCGTCCGGCAGGGCGTTCAGCCCGCGGTGCTCCGGGTCAGGAGCGCGGCGGAGGGAGGACGAGCGCGTGCCGGGGCGTCATGGCGCCGAAGGGTAGCGGGAGGCGTCGTCGGCTGTCTGCCGCGTTCCTCTACAGTGGGCTCCAGACCCCTCGTGTGGCGTCATCCTGTGAACCTCCCCAGGGCCGGAAGGCAGCAAGGATAAGCGGGCTCTGGCGGGTGCGCGGGGGGTCCTTTGCTTTCCCGGCTCTGCTCCCAGGTCCCTGCCAGGTTCGTGCGCTTCGATGCATGAACCTTCACGCAGAGGAGTCCCATGAGCCGCCGCGCCTGGATCCTGGTCGCCGTCCCCGTCGTGCTGCTGCTGGGACTGGTGCTCGGGCCGCTGGCGTACGCGGCGCTGCAGGACGACGCACCCGCCGCGCAGACCGTGCAGGTCCAGCCGGAGGACGCCGAGCTCGCCGCCGACACCGACGGCACGTGGTCGGTGGCCGAGGGCTCGACCGCCGGCTACCGGGTCGACGAGGTGCTCAACGGCGCCGACGTCACCGTCGCCGGGACGACCGACCAGGTCAGTGGTTCCGTCGTCGTCGAGGCCGGCGAGCTGACGTCCGCCGAGGTCACCGTCGACGTCGCGAGCATCACGACCGACAGCAGCCGCCGGGACGCCTACTTCCGCGACAGCGTCATGGACGTCGGCACCCACCCGACCGCGACCTTCGCGGTCACCGAGGCGGTGGAGCTGCCCGAGCTGACCGGCACGCCGGTGACCGTGCCGGTGGGCGGCGAGCTCACGCTGGCGGGCGTGACGCGGCCGGTCGAGGTCGAGCTCTCCGTCGTACGCACCCCGGACGGCGTCGACGTCTCGGGGTCGATCCCGGTGACCTTCGCCGACCACGGCATCGAGGCACCGAACCTGGGCTTCGTCCGCGTCGAGGACCGGGGCGCGGTCGAGTTCCTCCTCCACCTGGCGCTGTGACCGGGGCTCACCAGGTCTCGGCGGCGAGGTCCACCAGGGCGAGCAGGCCGCCGGCGGCCGCGTCGGGGTCGGCCGCGGTGCCGCCCTCCGCGGACAGCGACCAGTAGCCGGCGCCGGTGCTGTCCGGCACGCGCAGGGTCCACGTCGTCCCTACATCGGCCGGGCAGAGGGTGAGCGCCGTCAGCTCGACCGTGCTGGGCATGGCCCGCGGGTAGCAGTCGTCGTTCACGGCAGAGCGGTCGACCTCGCGCACCATCTCCTCCTTCGCCTGCTCGGGGGCGAGCGAGATCCGCAGCGTGAGCACGCCAGCCGACCACGCGCAGCCGCCGACGAGGTCGGTGCCGTCCCCGGCCGTCACCGGGGAACCGAGCAGCTCGGCGAGCCGGGCCGTCGCCTCCGGACAGCCGCGCAGCGCGGGAGCGCGCAGGTCCAGCGGCGGGGTCCGCCCCGCGAGGGCGTCCGCGATCGGCTGGCTGCGGGCGAACTGCCGCTCCGCATCCGCCTGGTCCAGCTCCTGGTCGGCCAGTGCGTTGTCGATCACCGCCTCGTCGCGGTCGCGGGTGGTCGTGGCCGCGGGGACCGAGGAGGGCGTCGTCGACGACGACGTCCCGGCCACCTCGCCCGAGGACGGACCGGCCAGAGAGCCGACGGCTGCTGTGACGCCGACGGCCGCGACGGCCACCGCGACCGCCGCCGAGGCGAGCGCGATGCGCGTCCGCCGGATGCGGCGGTACCGCCCGCGGGCGCCGTCGACCTGGCCCGCGACGTCGATGGACGGCGCCAGCTGGTCGGCCAGCTCCACCAGGCGCGAACCGAGGAGGGACGTCTCGGAGTCGCTCACGGGTTCCTCCTCGAGACGGGCGGGCGCTCGTCGGCGCGCAGCAGCGCGCGCAGCGCGGCGAGGCCCTTGGTGACGTGGTTGTTGACCGTGCTCCGCGAGCAGCCCATGACCTCGGCGGTCTCCGCCTCGCTGAGGTCGTCGAAGAACCGGAGGACGACGGCGGCGCGGACGCGCGGGGAGAGCGTGAGGAGCGCGGCCCGCATCTCGTCGGTGTCGGCGTGGGCGGCCTGCAGGTCGCCGTCGGCCCGGTCGGGGATCGTCTCGATGACCCGCTCGGTGTTCATCAGCCGGCGGGCCCAGCTCAGGTGCGCGTTGATGAGCAGCCGCCGCACGTAGGCGTGCGGGTGGTCGGCCTGCCGCACCTTCGACCAGGAGCCGTACGCCTTCGCGAGCGCGGTCTGCAGCAGGTCCTCGCCGAGGTGCCGGTCGCCGGTGACGAGGCAGGCGGTGCGCAGCAGCTGCGCACCGTGGTCGACGACGAAGTCGGTGAACTCGTCGTCACGTGGATCGCGCACTGGCCCTCCGCTGGTCGCCGTCATCAGGTGGACGCCGTGGGCGCGGCCGGCCGCCCCATACCGGGAGGTATCGGTTCCACAACGGGGGATCGGCACCGTGCGCGGGGAACTGCGCCGTCGCGTCGGTGGGGGCACGTAACCTCGCGGCGTGGCTCTGGCGCTCTACCGCAAGTACCGTCCGGCGACCTTCGCCGAGGTGGTCGGGCAGGAGCACGTCACCGCCCCGCTGATGAACGCGGTGGACGCCGGCCGGATCAACCACGCCTACCTGTTCAGCGGCCCGCGCGGCTGCGGCAAGACGTCGTCGGCACGCATCCTCGCCCGCTCGCTGAACTGCGAGCAGGGGCCGACGTCCACGCCCTGCGGCGTCTGCGAGTCGTGCATCGCCCTGGCGCCCGACGGCCCCGGCTCCCTCGACGTCATGGAGATCGACGCGGCCAGCCACGGTGGTGTCGACGACGCCCGTGACCTGCGCGAACGTGCCTTCTTCGCGCCGGTGAACAGCCGGTACAAGGTCTACATCGTCGACGAGGCGCACATGGTGACCACGCAGGGCTTCAACGCCCTGCTCAAGGTCGTCGAGGAGCCGCCGGACTTCCTCGTCTTCGTCTTCGCCACCACGGAGCCGGAGAAGGTCCTCCCGACCATCCGCTCGCGCACCCACCACTACCCGTTCCGGCTCGTGCCGCCCACCACGCTGCGCGGCCTGCTGGAGAAGACCTGCGAGGCCGAGGGCGTGCAGGTGGAGCCGACCGTCTACCCGCTGGTCGTGCGCGCCGGCGGCGGCTCCGTCCGCGACTCGCTGTCGATCCTCGACCAGCTGCTGGCCGGCGCCGGCCCGGAGGGCGTCACCTACAAGAGCGCCGTCGGCCTGCTCGGCGTCACCGACGACGCGCTGCTCGACGAGACGATCGACGCGCTGGCCGCGCACGATGCCCCGGCGGTGTTCCGCGCCGTCGACCGCGTGGTCGAGGCCGGCCACGACCCGCGCCGCTTCGCGACCGACCTGCTCGACCGGCTGCGCGACCTGATCGTGCTCGACGCCGTCCCCGACGCGGGCGGCAACGGGCTGCTGGACTGCCCGCCCGACCGGCTCGACCTGATGAACCAGCAGGCCTCGGCGCTCGGCTCGGCCACGCTGTCGCGGATGGCGGACACGGTCCACGAGGGCCTGACCGAGATGCGGGGGACCACGGCGCCGCGGCTCCTCCTCGAGCTGGTCTGCGCCCGGATGCTGCTGCCGGCCACCGACGACGGCGCCGCCGCGACCCTGCAGCGCCTCGAGCGGCTCGAGCGGCGCATGTCGATCGCCGGCGAGCACGCCGGGCGCCCGGAGGCGGCGCCCGTCCGCGAGGCCCCGCCCGTCCGGGAGGCCGCACTCGCCCGGGAGGCCGCGCCCCGTCCCGCCCCGGAGCCGGCCGCTCCGGCTCCGGCCGCTCCGGCTGCCGGGCCGCGCAAGGAGTACGTGCGGCCGTCGCAGCGCACCGAGGCCCCGGCGCCCGCACCCGCGGCCGCGTCGGCTCCGGCGCAGGCACCCGCTGCCGACGACTGGCCCGAGACCGTCCGGCCGGGCAGCGGACGGGGCAAGCCGGCCGCCGCTCCGGCGCCGGCCGCCCCGCCGGTCGCACCGCCGGCCGAGCGTCAGCCCGTCCGCGCCGCCTCGAGCGAGCCGGACATCCCGCTGCCGCCCGAGCCGACCGACGACGAGGACTGGCCGCACCCGGCCAGCCCCGCCGCCACGCGCGCGGCCGCGGCCCGGACCGACGCGGCGGGGACCAGGCCGCCCGCGTCTCCACCCCGCGCGGCCGCCGAGTCGTCGCCCGCCCCCCGCGGCGGCGAGCCGACCCCGGTGGTCTCGGCCAACCCCGAGCCTGCGGCGGAGGACGGCGAGCTCACCACGACCGACGTCCGCCGGATGTGGCCGGAGCTGCTCGGCGTCGTCAAGAAGCACAAGCGCACGACCGAGGCGCTGCTCAAGAACGCGCAGGTCCACCAGCTGGCGGGCGGGGTCCTGACGCTGGCGACGTCGTCCCCCGCGCTGGCCCGCCGCCTCGGTGACGACTTGAACAAGGACGTGATCCGGGAGGCGCTCAACGAGCTGCTCGGCGTCCGCTGGCGGGTCGAGGCAGTGGTCGAGGGTGCCGCCGCGGCGACCGGGCAGGCCGTGCCCCCGGCGCAGGCGCAGGAGGCTGCCCGCGCCGCGGAGGCTGCCGAGGCCCGGGAGCTCATGGCCGAGCGGGCTGCCGACGCCTCCGGCGACCGCGAGCCGCAACCGGTCGTCGACCCGGAGCAGGCCGCGCTCTCGCTGCTCAAGGCCCAGCTGGGCGCGCACCCCGTCGACGGCTGAGCCGGTGAGCGCGCGCGACCTCCCCGACGACGAACGGGCGATCGTCGAGGCCGTCGCGCGCTGGGTCGACCGCGAGGTGCGTCCGCAGGCAGGGCGCCTCGAGCGGGCGGGGGAGTACCCGGAGGCGCTGATCGACCAGATGAAGGAGATGGGGGTCTTCGGGCTCGCCGTCCCCGCCCGCTGGAGCGATTCCGCCGTCTCCACGCGCTGCTTCGCGCTGGTCACCGAGGAGCTGGCCCGCGGCTGGATGAGCCTGGCCGGGGCGGTCGGCGGGCACAGCGTCGTCGCCCGGCTGCTGGCGCGGCACGGCACCCCGGAGCAGCAGGAGCGGTGGCTGCCCCGGATGGCGACCGGCGAGGTCCGGGCCGCCATGGCGCTCACCGAGCCCAGCGGCGGCTCCGACCTGCAGGACATCCGCACGCGGGCGGTGCGGGACGGCGACGCGTACGTCGTCGACGGCAGCAAGACCTGGATCACCAACGCGCGGCACGCGGGGCTGATCGCCACGCTGGTCAAGACCGATCCGCAGGCGCGGCCCCGGCACAGCGGCATCAGCATCCTGCTGGTCGAGCCGGGCCAGGTCGACGTCTCCCGCGACCTGCCCAAGCTCGGCTACCGCGGCGTCGAGTCGTGCGAGCTCTCGTTCGCCGGCTCGCGGGTGCCGGCCGGCGCGCTGCTGGGCGGCGAGGAGGGGCACGGCTTCGCCCAGTTCATGTCCGGCCTCGAGCTCGGCCGGGTGCAGGTCGCCGCCCGTGCCGTCGGGGTGGGGCAGGCTGCCCTGGACGACGCGCTCGCCTACGCCCAGCAGCGCGAGACGTTCGGCAAGGCGATCTGGGAGCACCAGTCGGTCGGCAACCTGCTCGCCGACATGGCCACGAAGGTGCACGCCTCCCGCCTGCTCGTGCTCGACGCCGCCGCGCGGATCGACGACGACCGCCGCAGCGACCTGGAGGCCGGGATGGCCAAGCTGTACGCGTCGGAGGCGTGCATGCAGGTCGCCCTGGACGCGATGCGCATCCACGGCGCCGCCGGCTACTCGGCCGAGCTCGACGTCGAGCGCTACTTCCGCGACGCGCCGCTGATGATCGTCGGCGAGGGCACGAACGAGATCCAGCGGAACGTCATCGTGCGCCGCCTGGTGGAGCGCTCGCGGGAGAGCTGAGGCCGGAGGGACGACGACGCCCGGCGTGCCGCTGCGCGTCGTATCCGCGGCCTACTCTCGTGGCATGTTCCCCGGTGGTCAGCCCGACATGGCTCAGCTCCTCCAGCAGGCGCAGCAGATGCAGCAGCAGCTGGTCGCCGCCCAGGAGGAGCTGGCGCGCACCGAGGTGACCGGCTCGGCCGGCGGTGGCCTGGTCACCGCCACGATGACCGGCAGCGGCGAGGTCACCGCGGTGACCATCGCGCCGGCCGCCGTCGACCCCGAAGACCTGGAGACCCTGCAGGACCTCGTCGTCGCCGCGCTGCACGACGCCAAGCGGGCTGCCGACGAGCTCGCGCAGAACACCATGGGCCCCCTCGCGGGCGGCCTGGGTGGCGGCGGCCTGGGCCTGCCCGGCTTCTGACCGCCTCCCCGGATCGCAGAGGAACCCCGTGTACGAAGGTGCCGTCCAGGACCTGATCGACGAGCTGGGCCGGTTGCCCGGCGTCGGCCCCAAGAGCGCGCAGCGCATCGCTTTCCACCTGCTGTCGGCCGAGTCCGCCGACGTCGGCCGCCTGGTGCAGGCGCTGACCCGCGTGCAGGAGAACGTCCGCTTCTGCGTGACCTGCTACAACGTCGCCGAGGCCGAGCAGTGCAAGATCTGCCGCGACCCGCGCCGCAGCGACGACGTCCTGTGCGTGGTCGAGGAGCCCAAGGACGTCGTGGCGATCGAGCGCACCCGTGAGTTCCGCGGCCGCTACCACGTGCTCGGCGGGGCGATCAGCCCGATCGACGGCGTCGGCCCCGACGACCTGCGGGTCAAGGAGCTCATGACCCGGCTGATGAGCGGCGTCGTCACCGAGCTGATCATCGCCACCGACCCCAACCTCGAGGGGGAGGCGACGGCCGCCTACCTGGCGCGGCTGGTGTCCCCGATGGGGCTGGCCGTCTCGCGGCTGGCCAGCGGGCTGCCGGTCGGCGGCGACCTGGAGTACGCCGACGAGGTCACCCTGGGACGGGCCTTCGAGGGCCGCCGCCGCATCGACGCCTGAGGCGGGCGCCCCCACTTCGGCGAAGTAGGGGCGTGGCTCCGCGCGCGGGGCCCTGGGTGTCTGCTCACGGCGGGCCCCCACTTCAGGGAAGTAGGGGCCTGGCTCCGCGCGCAGGGCCTTGCTTCGGGGAAGTTGGGGCCTGGGTCCGCGCGTCGGGAAGTCGAGGATTGATCCGCGGCCCTTCTTCGGGGAAGTGGGGGCCTGGCTGCGCGTGTGGGCCCCTAGTTCGGGGAAGTTGGGGCCTGGGAGCGCCGGGGCGGGCGGCGTGTCGCCCGGACGGGTGCGTGCGCGTGTTGCGCCTCACGTCGCGCAGTCACGAGCGGGTAACACCTTTTTCGCAGGACTCCTTACGGCGTTGCCCAGGTGTTAGACCTAGATCCTCCATTGGCCCTGGCGGCCTCGTGGCGCCGCGGGCGCCCGTCGCGCCGCCGTCACGAAGACAGAGGTACGGATGACTCCCCGATCGAGCAGCCGTCGGCGCGTCGTCGCCACGGCGGGCGTCGCGGCGACGGCCCTGGTGCTGGCCGCGTGCGGCGGCAGCGACGGTGACAGCGGCGGCTCCGAGGGCGGCGGCGGTGGCGGCACGCTCACCATCGGCACGACCGACAAGGTCACGACGCTCGACCCCGCGGGTTCGTACGACAACGGCTCGTTCGCCGTCATGAACCAGGTGTTCCCCTTCCTGATGAACACCCCGCTCGGCAGCCCCGACGTCGAGCCCGACATCGCCGAGTCGGCCGAGTTCACCTCGCCGACCCAGTACACGGTCACCCTCAAGCCCGACCTGAAGTGGGCCAACGGCAACGACCTGACCAGCTCCGACGTCAAGTTCACGTTCGACCGCCAGCTGGCGATCGCCGACGAGAACGGACCGTCGTCGCTGCTCTACAACCTCGACAGCGTCGAGACCCCCGACGACACCACCGTCGTCTTCAACCTGAAGTCGGAGAACGACCAGGTCTTCCCGCAGATCCTGTCGAGCCCGGCCGGCCCGATCGTGGACGAGGACGTCTTCTCGGCCACCGAGCTGACCCCGGACGACGAGATCGTCGACGGCAACGCCTTCCACGGCCAGTACGTCATCACCAGCTACGACCTGAACAACCTGGTGTCGTACGAGGCCTACCCGGACTACCAGGGCATCCTCGGCGAGGCCAAGACCGACCAGGTCAACGTCAAGTACTACGCGGACGCCTCGAACCTGAAGCTCGACATCCAGGAGGGCAACATCGACGTCGCCTTCCGCAGCCTGTCGGCCACCGACATCGAGGACCTGCGCGGCAACGACGAGGTCAAGGTCGTCGACGGTCCTGGCGGCGAGATCCGCTACATCGTCTTCAACTTCAACACCCAGCCCTACGGCGCCACGACGCCCGAGGCCGACCCGGCCAAGGCGCTCGCCGTCCGTCAGGCGGTCGCGAACCTGATCGACCGCGAGGAGCTGGCCGACCAGGTCTACAAGGGCACCTACACCCCGCTGTACTCCTTCGTCCCCGAGGGCCTGACCGGCGCCACCACGCCGCTCCAGGAGAAGTACGGCGACGGCAGCGGTGGCGCGGACCCCGACAAGGCCGCTCAGGTCCTCGAGGCCGCGGGTGTCGAGACCCCCGTCCAGCTGAGCCTGCAGTACTCCAACGACCACTACGGCCCGTCGTCGGGTGACGAGTACGCGCTGATCAAGGACCAGCTGGAGTCCACCGGCCTGTTCACGGTCGACCTGCAGACCACGGAGTGGGTCCAGTACTCCGAGCAGCGCACCGAGGACGTCTACCCGGCCTACCAGCTGGGCTGGTTCCCGGACTACTCGGACGCCGACAACTACCTCACGCCGTTCTTCCTCACGGAGAACTTCCTGAGCAACCACTACGAGAACCAGCAGGTGAACGACCTGATCCTGCAGCAGGCCGCCACCGCCGACCCCGCCGAGCGCCAGGCCCTGATCGAGCAGATCCAGGACCTCGTCGCCGACGACCTGTCGACGGTGCCGTACCTGCAGGGTGCGCAGGTCGCCGTCACCGGTGCGGACGTGGAAGGCGCCGAGGACACCCTCGACCCGTCCTTCAAGTTCCGCTACGGCGCGCTCAGCAAGGGCTGATCGCTCCTCCGCAGAACCGCAGGAGCACACTCCGACCCCGGGTGACCCGCAGCGCGGGCCACCCGGGGTCGGGCACGTACGGGGACGACACGAGCGGGAGAGATGACCACCACGACCACCGAGCTCACCGGCGGCGGTGCGGCTCCTGACGCAGCCCCCGTGGCGGCGCCGTCGAAGGGACGGCGCAGCGGCGGCGGGCTGGGCACCTACCTGCTGATCCGCTTCCTGCTGATCATCCCGACCGTGTTCATCCTGGTGACGACGGTCTTCTTCCTCATGCGCTCGACCGGTGACCCGATCACCGCGGCGCTGGGCGGCCGGCTCACCGGCGAGCAGCTGGCCGAGCGCGTGGCCGCGGCCGGCTACGACCGCCCGCTGCTCACCCAGTACCTCGAGTACCTCGGCAACGTCTTCACCGGCGACTTCGGGACCGCGATCAGCGACCGCCGCCCGGTCACCGAGATCCTCACGACCTTCGGGGCGGCCACGCTCGAGCTCGCCGTGTACGCGCTCCTGGTGGCCTTCGTCGTCGGCATCCCGCTCGGCCGGCTGGCCGCCTACCTGCGCGACAAGTGGCCCGACGCCGGTCTGCGGGTCTTCGCGATCCTCTGCTACGCCACCCCGGTCTTCTTCTTCGGGATGATCCTGAAGCTCGTCTTCGCGGTGAACCTGGGCTGGCTGCCGGTCGCCGGCCGCGCCTCGACCGGCGCGGAGATCCAGCTGCAGACGCTCGACGGCTCCACCGGGATCTACCTGATCGACGCCATCCGGCTCGGCGACGGCGAGGTCATCGCCGACGTCCTCGAGCACGCCGTCCTGCCTGCCATCGCGCTGGGCCTGCTCACCGCCGGCGTCTTCCTCCGGCTGGTGCGCACCAACGTCATCGGCACCCTCGGCATGGGCTACGTCGAGGCCGCCCGCTCCCGCGGGGTCGCCGAGCGACGGCTGCTCAAGAAGCACGCGTACCGGCCGGCGCTCATCCCGATCGTCACGGTCATCGGCCTGCAGATCGCCCTGCTGCTCGGCGGCGCGGTCCTCACCGAGACGACGTTCGAGTGGAAGGGCCTGGGCTTCCAGCTGGCCGAGTACCTGCAGGCCCGTGACTTCGTCGCCGTCCAGGGCATCGTCGTGCTGCTGGCGGTCATCGTCGCGGTCACCAACTTCATCGTCGACGTCATCGCGGCCCTGATCGACCCGCGGGTGAGGTACTGATGGCCACCACCACCGCCCCGGCGCCCCGCACCCGCGGCGGCTGGAAGAACCTGCCGGTCGTCCGCCAGCTGCGGCAGAGCGTCGGCCTGCAGCGCGGCATGCTGATCGCCGGCCTGGTGCTGTCGGGGATCTTCCTGATCTCGGCGATCTTCGCCCCGCTGCTGGCGCCCTACGAGTACAACCAGCTGCGCGACCCGTCCGGCGCGTTCGGCGCCCAGCAGGCGCCGTCGTCCGCGCACTGGCTCGGGACGACGGTCGGCGGCTACGACGTCCTGTCCCGGGTGATCTGGGGCTCGCGGACGGCGCTCTACGTCATCGTCGTCGCGATCGTGCTGTCGATCTTCCTGGGCGTGTTCCTCGGCCTGGTCTCCGGCTACTTCGGCGGCTGGCTGGACCGCGTCCTCATCGTCATCTGCGACGCGATCTACGCCTTCCCGACGCTGCTGCTGGCCATCGTGGTGGCCATCGCGATCAACGGCGGCCAGTCCAGCCTGCTCGGCGGCATCCTGGCGGCGGCGATCGCGATCACCGTCGTCTACATCCCGCAGTACTTCCGCGTCGTCCGCGCGGAGACGGTGCGGATCAAGAGCGAGGCGTTCGTCGAGTCGGCGAAGGTCATCGGCGCCGGCCACTGGCGGATCATGTCGCGGCACGTGCTGCGCAACGCGACCCGCACGCTGCCGCTGATCCTGACCCTCAACGCCTCCGAGGCCATCCTGACCCTCGCCGGCCTGGGCTTCCTCGGCTTCGGCATCGAGCCGACCGCGGCTGCCGAGTGGGGCTACGACCTCAACCGCGCGCTGGCCGACGTCTCCAGCGGCATCTGGTGGACCTCGGTGTTCCCCGGTCTGGCGATCGTCTGGGTCGTGCTCGGCCTGACCCTGGTCGGGGAGAGCCTGAACGACCTGGCCGACCCGCGGCTGCGCACCCGGCGCCGGGCGGCGGCGACGCCGGCCGACGTCGCGGAGACGACGGTCGTTCCCGGCGGCTCGCTGGACGCCGGCCCGGGTGGCCTGGCCGGTCTGGAAGGACCTGACGACGGAAGGCGGTACGACCAGTGACTGACGTCGTCGACATCGAGAACCTGTCGGTCAGCTTCGCGACCGACCTCGGCACCGTGGACGCCGTCCGCGGCGTCAGCCTCGGCGTCGCGGCCGGCGAGGTGCTGGCCATCGTGGGCGAGAGCGGCAGCGGGAAGACCGTCACCGCGCGCAGCATCCTGGGCCTGCTGCCCGAGACGGCGCTGACCCGCGGCGCGATCCTGCTGACCAGCAAGGACGGCGGGACGACGCAGGACGTCGTCCCGCTGACCGGTGCCGCCCTGGGCGAGGTCCGGGGCAGGGACGCCGCGATGGTGTTCCAGGAGCCGTCGACCGCGCTCAACCCGGTCTACCCGGTCGGCTGGCAGATCGCCGAGGGCCTGCGCGCGCACGGGAAGTACTCGAAGAAGGAGGCGCGGGAGAAGGCGATCGACGTGCTGCGCCGGGTGGGCATCCCCGACCCCGAGCACCGCGTCGACCACTACCCGCACCAGTTCTCCGGCGGGCAGAAGCAGCGCATCGTCATCGCCCAGGCGCTCGTGCTCGACCCCGGCGTGATCATCGCCGACGAGCCGACCACCGCCCTCGACGTCACGGTGCAGGCCGAGATCCTCGACCTGCTGCGCCGCTGCCGCGACGAGTTCGGCGCCGCCATCGTGCTCATCACGCACAACATGGGCGTCGTCGCCGACCTCGCCGACCGGGTCGCCGTCATGTACCAAGGGCGGATCGTCGAGCAGGCCGACGTCCGCACGCTGTTCTCCGCGCCGCAGGACCCGTACACGCAGCAGTTGCTGGCTGCCGTCCCGAAGCTCGGCTCGGGCCGGGCCCGCACGGAGGAGCGCGCGGCCGGCCGGTCGGCCGACTGGCACGGCGCGACGCCGGTCGTCGAGGCCCGCGACTTGCGGATCGTCTACCCCGGCCGGCTGCGCCAGCCGGACTTCGTGGCCGTGGACGGCGTCGACTTCGCCATCCGCCCCGGCGAGGTGCTGGGCCTGGTCGGGGAGAGCGGCAGCGGCAAGACCACCATCGGCCGGGCCATCGCCGGGCTGACCAAGGTCACCGGCGGCTCGCTGCAGGTGCTCGGCACGGAGATGAACGGCGTCAAGGAGAAGGCGTTCCGGCCGGTGCGAGAGCGCATCGGCTTCGTCTTCCAGGATCCGGCGTCCAGCTTCAACCCGCTGCTCACCATCGCCGAGGCGGTCGCCGAGCCGCTGGTCGTGCACAAGCGGGCGCGCGACGTCGGCGACGCCCGGACGCGGGTGGACGAGCTGCTCGAGCAGGTGCAGCTGCCCAAGGCGTTCGGTGACCGGTTCCCGCACGAGCTCTCCGGTGGTCAGCGGCAGCGCGCCAGCCTGGCCCGGTCGCTGGCGCTCGAGCCCGAGCTGCTCATCGCCGACGAGCCGACGTCCGCGCTCGACGTGTCGGTGCAGGCCCGCGTGCTGGAGCTCTTCGACGAGCTGCAGCGGGAGCACGGCTTCGCCTGCCTGTTCATCAGCCACGACCTCGCCGTCGTCGACCTGCTGGCCGACCGGATCGCGGTGCTCTACAAGGGCAAGCTGGTCGAGGAGGGCACGGGCGCCGAGGTGCTGGGCGCGCCGCGGCACCCGTACACGCAGCGGCTGCTGGCCTCCCTGCCCGTGCCCGATCCAGACGAGCAGGCCACCCGCCGAGGGGTCTGGGAGCAGCTGCGGCACGCCTGAGCGCTCAGGCCCGAAAGTCGGCGACCTGCTCGTAGTGCAGCGAGTGCTCGTCGAAGCGGGCCAGCAGCGCCCGGGCGGCGGGCGGGACGACGGAGCGGCGGGGGTCGCCGCCGGTGAACGCTGCCACGGCCGCGAGGTCGTCGAAGGTCATGGCGGTGAGCACCTCGCCGCCCGTGGCGGGGTCGAGCTCGTCCGGGTGCCGCCGGAGCACGGTCAGGCTCCGGAGCCCCGGGACGGCGCGGTCGAGGATGCCGGGCGCGATCGTCCCGGTCAGCAGCTGCTCGTACGCAGCGGTGTTCGCGGGCTCGGTCCAGCCGCGCCACAGTCGCAGGATCACGTCGTCCCTCCGTCCGTCCGGTGATGGCAGCACACTGCTCCCTTGACAGTATGCTGTCAACATGTCCGACGACCTGACGACGTACCGGCTGCTGATGGCCGACGTCTACGAGCTGGCCGGGGAGTCGCGGCGCACCAGCGAGGTGCTGGCCCGCGGGGAGGGCCAGACCACCGCGCGCTGGCACGTCCTCAGCGTCGTCTCCGACGGCCCGCGCACCGTGGCGTCGGCGGCCCGGCGGCTGGGACTGGCACGGCAGAGCGTGCAGCGCGTGGTCGACGACCTGGCCGCCGCGGGGCACGTGGAGCTGCGCCCGAACCCCGATCACGCCCGGGCGCCGCTGGTCGCGCTCACCGATACCGGGGGCGAGGCCCTGGGCCGGCTCGTCGCGGCGTCGGATGCCGACCGCGCGGGGGTGCTGCGGGTAGCCGGTGTCACCGTGGCCGAGATGGAGCAGGCGCGTGCCGTCGTCCGGCGGCTCGTGGCGGGACTGCGCGGGGCCTGACCGTCACTCCAGGACGACGTCGTCTCGCTGCCGGGTCGCCCGGCGCACGCGCAGGCGCGCGATCCGGCCGAGCAGCTCCACCAGCTGCGTGTAGCCCGGCGTCGGCCCGTGGTAGCCGAGGAAGCCCTTCGGCCCCTCGACCATCTCGCCGGTGCGGACGTCGTAGCGGCTCTGGTGCCAGGGGCACACCAGGCACCCGTCGGCGTCGATGCTGCCCTCGGACAGGTCGGCGAGCTGGTGCCGGCACCGCCGGGAGACCGCGAAGTACCTGTCGTCGCCCCGGTTGCCCACCGCCCAGTCGCCGACCCGGCGGACGGCGCCGGGGGGCAGGTCGGCGGCAGGCAGGCGGTCGGGCTCGGGCACGGGCGCTCCTCTGTTCGGACGGCGGACCGCCCCCTACCCCGCGCGACGGCGCCGGACGCCTGCCCCGTCGGTACTGTCGATCTCCCGACAGATGGAGGTGGCCGTGCGCCGGCTGTGCGTCGTCCTGGGTGCTTCGGCGCTGCTCGCCCTGCCGGCGGCGCCGGCGCTCGCGGAGGAGCCCTTCCGGCTCGACGAGCAGCTGGCCGACGAGGCGGGCGTCATCGACGACGAACCGCAGGTCGAGGCCGCGCTGGAGGAGCTGCAGACCGAGGACGGTGTCCAGCTCTTCGTCGTCACCGTCGACAGCTTCGACGGGGCGGACCCCGGCCAGTGGATGAACGCGACGGCGGACCTGTCGGGCCTGGGCGGGAACGACGGGATGCTCGCGATCGCGGTCGACGACGACAACTACGCCTTCGCCCTCCCGCGCAACGCCGACGTCTCCGCGAGCGAGGCCGACGAGCTGGCCGGCCAGGTGGTCGAGCCCGAGTTCTCGGAGGGGAACTGGGAGGCCGGCGTCGTCGCGTTCGCCGACATCGTGCGCACCGGCGAGGCGCCCGGTGGCGGGGACGGCGGCGGCGGGGGGCCACTCCTGGCCATCGGCGCCATCGCCGTGCTGGGTGGTGGCGCGTACCTCGTCTCCCGAGCGCGGCGGCGCAGGCGCGAGTCGCAGCCCCCGCCGGTGAAGCGGCTCGAGCGGCCCGACCCCTACGCGGGGGTGTCCACCGACGAGCTGCAGGGCCGGGCGAGCAGCGCCCTGCTCGAGCTGGACGAGGCGATGAAGACCTCGCAGCTCGACCTCGACTACGCCCGTGTCCAGTACGGCCCGGAGGCGGTCGTGGGCTTCGACCAGGCGCTGGCCACCTCCAAGGACGAGCTCGCCCGGGCGTTCATGATCCGCCAGCAGCTCGACGACGACGTGCCCGAGGACGAGCCGACCACCCGGCAGATGCTCGGCGAGATGCTGCAGCTGACCGGGGCCGCAGGCGCGCGCCTGGACGAGCAGGCCGGGGCGTTCGCGAAGCTGCGCGACCTGGAGAACACCGCGCCGCAGGTGCTCGACGCCCTCGGGCCGCGCATCGTCTCGCTGCACTCGCGGATCCCGCAGGAGGAGGAGCGCCTGGCCCAGCTGCAGCGGCGGTTCGCCGATTCCGCGCTGGCGCCGGTCGCCGACAATGTCACGGAGGCGCGCGCCCGGCTGGCCGCGGCCGAGCAGGAGGTCGAGGAGGCCCGGGCGGCGCTCGCGTCGAACGAGAAGGGCAGCGCGGTCGGTGACATCCGGGCAGCCGAGGACGCCGTCGCCCAGACGACCACGCTGCTGGACGCCGTCTCGCGCATGGCCGCCGACCTCGACTCCGCGGGTGCGCGGGTGGCCGCCGTCCGGGCCGAGACCGAGAAGGACCTGGCGGAGGCGCGCTCGCTGAGCAGCGGGGGCGACCGGAGCGGGCTGGGGCCGCAGGTCGCCCGCGCGGAGGCGGTCCTGGCCTCGGCGGACCAGCTCATGGCGGGGGAACGGCCGGACCCGCTCTCGGCGCTGCGCCAGCTGGAGGAGGCCGACATCGCGCTGGAGCAGGCGCTGACCGTCGCCCGCGACGCGCAGACGCAGAAGCGGCGGGCAGCGGCGGCCCTCGACCAGGCGGTGATGACCGCGCAGTCGACGATCGCGGCCGCCGCTGACTTCATCAGCACCCGCCGCGGCGCCGTGGGCCCGGAGGCGCGCACCCGGCTGGCGGAGGCGCAGCGCCGGCTCGACGTCGCCGTCGGCATGGGCCGAGACGACCCCATGACCGCCCTGCGGGAGGCGCACCAGGCGACGAACCTGGCGCAGTCGGCGCTCGACCGCGCGCAGGACGACGTCTCGAGCTGGGGCGGCGGCTACGGCGGCCCGGGTGGCTACGGCGGCGGCTTCGGTGGCGGCTACGGCCCCGGCCACCGGCGGGGCGGTGTCGACCTCGGCAGCCTGGTGCTCGGCGGCATCCTCATGGGCGGCGCCCGCGGTGGCGGCGGGTTCGGTGGCGGCTTCGGCGGCGGGGGCGGTGGCTTCGGCGGCGGCGGCCGCAGCGGCGGTGGCGGCTTCGGCGGCGGCGGCAGGGGGGGGGGGGGGGGGGGGGGGGGGGCGGGGGGGCCCCCCCCCCCCCCCCCCCCCCCCCCCCCCCCCCCCCCCCCCCCCCACCCCGTCAGCCCCGGGACGGCCCGACCGGCTCGTCCCCGCGGAACGTGATGCGGTGCATGATCCGGCGGAAGCTGCCGTAGTCGCGGTTGGCGTAGTGCAGCGTCGACCGGTTGTCCCACATCGCGACGTCCCCGGCGGTCCAGCGGTGCCGGACGATGTGCTCAGGCTTGGTCAGGTGCGCGTAGAAGAGGTCGAGCAGCCCGCGGCTCTCGAACTCCGACACCCCCGCGATGTGCGAGGTGAAGCCCGGGTTGACGAACAGGCTCCGCCGTCCGCTCTCGGGGTGCACCCGGACGACGGGGTGCTCGACCGGCTCCAGCCGGCGGTAGTCGTCGCCGTCCCAGCTGTTCCCGCCGCGCTGGGCCAGGTAGTAGCCGAACTCGCGGGTGCCGTCGTGGACGGCGGTCAGCTGGTCGGCCAGCTCGCGCACCGCCGGCGACAGGGAGAGGTAGGCGGCCTCGGCGTCGGCCCACTGGGTGTCGCCGCCCACCTCGGGCACCTGGACGGCGCGCAGGATCGAGCCGAGCGGTGGGCGGCGCACGAACGTCACGTCGGTGTGCCAGACGTCGGCGAAGCCGTTGTCCGCCGCGTCGAGGGCGTAGATCTCCGGGTGGTCCTCGTCGATGCCCTTCACCACGGGGTGCGAGGGGGTGAGCTCGCCGAGCCGGCGGCCCAGCAGCACCTGCGAGTCGGGGTCGAGCGACTGGCCGAAGAAGAACAGCACCTTGTGCTCGACCAGCGCCGCCCGGACGGCGGCCAGCGTCGCGTCGTCGGCGGTGACCAGGTCGACGCCGGTCACGCGGGCGCCGTGGAAGGTGCCGAGCCGCTCGAGCGTGAGGGTCGGCGTGGGGACGGTGAGGGTCATAGGGTCCTCCTGTGCGGTGGGTGGGTCAGCGGGCGACGGAACGGACGGCGGCGCCGATCTCGGCGCGGTAGGCGGCGTACTCGGGCAGGCCGCGCAGCTCGTCGGCGGTCAGGCCGGTGCGCGGCAGCTCGACAGGGATGTCGAGCGCGACGGTGCCGGGCGCGGCGGTCAGCACCACCACGCGCGAGGCCAGGAACACCGCCTCGTCGACGCTGTGGGTCACGAAGACCGACGTGGTGCCGGTGCGGTTGCCGACGTCGCGGACGTCCTCCTGCAGGCGCTCGCGGGTCAGCGCGTCGAGCGCGGCGAACGGCTCGTCGAGCAGCAGCAGGGGCCGCTCGCCGGCCAGCGCCCGGGCGATCGCGACCCGTTGCTGCTGACCGCCGGAGATCTCCCAGGTGCGGCGGCCGGCGGTGCCGGACAGCCCGACGCGGTCGAGCAGCTCGGCGGCGCGCTCCGTGCGCTCCGGCCGCGGGACGCCGGCCAGCCCGAGGGCCAGCTCGACGTTGCCGCCGACGGTCCGCCAGGGGAACAGCCGCGCCTGCTGGAACACCACCCCGGCCTGGCGGCCCGGCTCGGGCGCCTCCCCGCCGACGAGGACCTCGCCGTGGGTGGGGCGCTCGAACCCGGCGAGCAGCCGGAGCAGGGTGCTCTTGCCGCAGCCGGACGGGCCGACCAGCATCAGGAACTCCCCAGCGGGGACCTCCAGCGACACCGGCCCGAGGGCGCTGACCCGCGACGCCCCGCGGCCGTACTCGTGGCCGACGTCCCGGATCGAGAGGGCGGCCCCGCCGCCCGGGGTGCGCTGGGCACCCCGGGCGACGGCTCCGGTCGCGCTACTCATCGCGGACGTCGTCCTCGAGACCCTCGCGGTAGATGGCCTTCTCGAACACCTCGACGTCGGGCGCCGACGGGATCTGCTGCTGGCCGACGAGGAACTTCGCGGCGTCCTGCAGGTTGACCGCCAGGTTGCCGGGCTCATCCGCCGTGCCGAGCCACTCGGCGGTCGGCTGGTCGGCCGGGTCGAGGAAGACGCCCTGCGAGAGCTGCTCGGCCGCCGCCTCCGGCTCGATGCCGAGCTGCCGGCCGACGGCCGCCGCGGCGGCGTCCGGGTCGTCGGCGATCAGCCGCAGCGCCCGCGCCTGCACCTTCCGCCAGGCGGAGATGGCGTCCGGGTGCTCCTCGATGAACGCGGTCGAGGCCACGCCCAGGTCCAGGGTCGGCTTGCCGTCACCGGCCAGCTCGCGGCTGGTCACCAGGACGGTGCCCGTCTGCGAGATCTCCGCCAGCGACGGCAGCCAGGTGTAGGCCGCGTCGATGTCGCCCCGGCTCCAGGCGGCGATGATGTCCTGCGGCTGCAGGTCCAGGAAGGTCACCGTCGAGCTGTCCACCCCGGCCCGGTCCAGCGCGGCCAGCAGGCTGTAGTGCGCGGTCGAGGCGAACGGCGTCGCGACCTTCTTGCCCGCCAGGTCGGCGAGGTCGGTGATGCCGCTGCCGTCCCGGGCGACCAGGGCCTCGTTGTCGCCGGCGACGTCGAGGATCCAGGTGACCTGGTAGGGGATGTTCAGCGGCGCGGAGAGCCCGCGGGCCACCGGGCTGGAGCCGATCGCGGCGATGTCGACCGAGTCGCCGACGAACGCGGTGTTGATGCTGGCGCCGGAGTCGAACTTGCTCCACTCGATGTCGTAGTCGGGCAGGGCCTCCTCGAGCCAGCCCTGGTCCTTCACGATCAGGTCGCCGCTCGGGAACGCCTGGTAGGCGATCCGGATGGTGCCGCCGCCGGACTCGTCGCCGGCCGCGTCGGCGGACTCGGAGCCGCAGGCGGCGAGGGCGCCGGCGAGGGTGGTCAGGGCGAGGGCGGCAGCCAGGCGGCGCCAGCCGCGGGGCGGGGTCATGTCTCTTCCTTCTCTCGGTGTCAGGGCAGCCGGGGACGGCGACCCCGGGTCGGGGGGGTGGTGCGTCAGGGGGAGGTGAGCGGCGTCAGCCGCGGCCGCGCCAGGGCAGCAGCCGGCGCTCGATCGCGCGCAGGCAGCCGTCGATCGCCAGGCCGGAGAGGCCGATCGCGAACAGCCCGAGGATCACGACGTCGGACTGCAGGTAGGTCTGGGCGTCGCGGATCATGCCGCCGATGCCGGGCAGGCCGTTGACCGTCTCGGCCGCCACCAACGACGAGTAGGCGATGCCGACGGCCAGGCGGATGCCGGTGAAGATCTCCGGCAGCGCGGACGGGAGCACGACGGTGGTCGTCGTCCGCCACCCCCGGGCGCCCATCGCCCGGGCCGCCTCGACCAGCGTGGCCGGCGCCCCGACCACCGCGGCGGCCGTGGCGACGGCGACCGGCGGCATCGCCGCGATGGCGAGCAGCCAGATCTTGGGCGACTCCTCGATGCCGAACCAGATGATCAGCAGGCTGAAGTAGGCCAGCGGCGGCAGCGCCCGCAGGAACGTCACCCACGGCTCAACGACGACGCGGACCCAGGGGAGCGTGCCCATGAGCAGCCCGACCACCAGGCCGGCGGCGATCCCGAACAGCGAGCCGAGACCGATCCGGCCGAGGCTGATCGCGAGGTGCTCCCAGAGGTAGCGGCCCTGGTAGCCGACGACGCCGTCGTGCACCGTCGACGTCCGGATCAGCGCCTCCCAGACGTCACCGGGCGAGGGCAGCAGGACCGGGCTCCATACCTCGAGGGCGTACAGCAGCTGCCACAGCCCGAGGAGGGCCAGCGTGGCGAGAACGCGGACGCCGACGCGCCGCCACCGGCCGGAGCCGGTGCGGGCGGGGGCCGGCAGGGGTGGCGTCCCGACCGAGGTCTCGACGGCAGGTGCGGTGAGCAGGGTGGACACGGGTGCGCTCCGGAGCAGGGGACGACGACGTCGTCCTTGGGGGGTGCGCCTCGACGAGGCGCGGGACCTGGCTCAGGCAGCGCGACAGAGGGCGCTCGAGAGGCGCCCGTGGTCGACCGTGCGGCGGGAGGTGAGCAGGCGGGCAGCCATGGCGCACCTCCGTCCGGTTCGCGGGGCGGGTGCCCCGGGGTCGACGACGGCGGACGTTAGAGGTTCCACGGCTATCCCGTCAAATCCCATCGACTTGATGTGGTTTGCTGGGTCCGTTCCCCTCCTGTCAGGTCTGCGAGGTCCCGCCGTGCAGTTCCACTGGTTCCTGCCCACCCGGGGCGACGGCCGCGAGGTCGCGCCAGCGACGGTCGTCACCGGCACCGCCGCATCGGCCTTGAGCCGGCCGGCGACCCTGGGCTACCTGGGGTCGGTGGCGCGCGCGGCCGAGCAGTCCGGGTTCACCGGGGTGCTCACGCCGGTGGGTGCCGGGTGCCCCGATCCCTGGGTGGTCTGCTCGGCGCTGATCGGTCTCACCGAGCGCCTGGAGTTCCTGGTCGCGCTCCGGCCGGGCTTCGCGCTCCCGACGTTGGTGGCGCAGCAGGCGGCCACCTTCCAGGAGCTCAGCGGCGGGCGGCTGCGGCTGAACGTCGTCACCGGCGGCGACCCGGGGGAGCAGCGCGCGTTCGGCGACTTCCTCGACCACGACGCCCGCTACGCCCGCACCGGGGAGTTCCTCGAGGTGCTGCGCCGGTCGTTCTCGGGCGAGCCCTTCGACTTCGCCGGGCAGCACGTGCGGGTCGAGGGTGCCGATCTCGCCGTCCCCGGCACGTTGCCGCGCATCTACCTGGGTGGGGCGTCGGCGCCGGCCGAGGACGTCTCCGCCCGCCTCGTCGACACCTACCTGACGTGGGGCGAGCCGCCGTCCATGGTGGCCGCCCGGCTCGACCGGCTGCGGGAGAAGGCGGCCGCCGCCGGCCGGGAGCTGCGCTTCGGCATCCGGCTGCACGTGCTCAGCCGCGACACCACGGAGGAGGCGTGGGCCGAGGCCGACCGGATGCTGGCCGGGATGTCGCCGCAGTCGATCGCGGCGACGCAGGAGCGCTTCGCGCGGATGGACTCGGTCGGGCAGGCGCGGATGGCGTCGCTGCACGGCGGGCGGACGCCCGACGGCGCGCGGGCGCTCGAGGTGGCGCCCAACCTCTGGGCCGGCATCGGGCTGGTGCGGGAGGGCGCGGCCACCGCGCTGGTCGGCAGCCACGAGCAGGTGGCCGAGCGCGTCGAGGAGTACGCCCGCCTGGGCTTCGACGAGTTCATCCTCTCCGGCTACCCGCACCTGGAGGAGGCGTGGCGGGTGGGCGAGGAGGTCCTGCCGCTCGTCGGCCACCGGTTGCTGGCCGCCTGACTCACGGGCCCCTGGGAACTGTCGCACCCCGGTGGCACCGTGACCGGCCTCACGCACATCCGGAGGAGGAAGCGATGCCCACTCGCGACGCACCCTGGCCCGACGGCACCCCGTGCTGGATCGACATCGGCGTCCCCGACGTCGACGCGGCGAAGGCGTTCTACACGGCCCTGTTCGGCTGGGAGTACACCGGCGGCGACCCCGAGTTCGGCGGCTACCTGAACGCCACGCTCCAGGGCCGAACGGTGGCCGGCATGGGTCCGCAGCAGGACCCGGACGACCCGCCCAAGTGGATGACGTACTTCGCCGGGGCGGACGCGGGTGCGTTCGCCACCAGGATCCGCGACGCCGGCGGGCAGATCCTCGTGGAACCGATGGAGGTCGGTCCGATGGGGACCTTCGTGATCGCCCGCGACCCGCAGGGGTACGCCTTCGGGGTCTGGCAGGCCGGCACGCACACGGGCGCCCAGCTGCACAACGAACCCGGTGCGCTGGCGTGGAACGAGGAGATGACCGAGGACGCGGCCGCGGCCCGCGGCTTCTACTCCGCCGTCTTCGGGTTCCGCTTCGACGAGCTGCCGCCGGGGCAGGCCGAGGAGGGCATGGACTACACGACCTTCAGCACCGGCGGGAACCCGCTGGGTGGGCTGGGGGCAGCCGATCCGAGCATGCCCAAGGGATGGCTGACCTGCTTCTCGGTCGCCTCGACCGACGAGGCGGTGGCCACGGTGGAGTCCCACGGCGGCAAGGTCGTCATGGCGCCGATGGACACGCCCTTCGGGCGCTTCGCGATCGTCGAGGACCCGTGGGGCGCGCCCTTCGAGGTGATGCAGAACCCGCCCGGGTGACGGCGGCCGGTCAGCTCCGCAGCTGGCCGTAGGCGTGCTCGGGGCGGAACCGGACGACGAGACGCCGGTCGGCCACCATGGCCGACCGGTACTCGTCCCAGTCCTCGTGCTCGCCGCTGACGCCGCGGTAGTAGGTGATCAGCTCCTCGACGGTGGCGTCGTGCGGATCGGCGGCGACCGGCGTGAGCTCGGCCGTGCCCTCGACGGCGACCCAGGTCCAGAAGTCGCGTGAGGCGACGTGGAGCGTGACGCGCGGGTCGCGCTCGAGGTTGCGGGTCTTGGCGCGGTCGGCGGTCACCGAGACGCGCACCAGGTCCTCGGCGGCGTCGTACGCGTAGCCGACGTTGGACAGCTGCGGGCGGCCGTCGCGCTTGACCGTGGCCAGCACGCCCCAGCGGTTCTCCGCGACGAACGCGAGCATGCGCGGGTCGGCCGCCACTAGCGGACCCGGCCGCGGGCCTTGAGCGGCATGGCCGGCAGCGCCGGTGCCGGCAGCCGGTCACCGTCGAAGCCGACGACGACGCCGAAGCGGTCGTCCTCGGCGTTCCAGAGCTCGGCGTACTCGGCGATCTCCTCGCCCGTGCGGCCGACGAAGTTCCACCACATGACCAGCTGCTCCTCGAACGGCTCCCCGCCGAGCAGCAGGAGGCTGGCCGCCTCCTCCGCCTGCAGCCGCAGGGTCCGCCGCCCGGTGCCGAGGTAGAGCATCGAGCCGTGCGCCACCGGCGCGCCCTCGACGGTGGCCGAGCCGCCCGCGGCCAGCACGGCATACTCGAAGTCCGGCTCCAGCCGCAGCTCGACGTCGGCGCCGGGGGTCAGCTTGAGGTCGGCGCCCACGAGCGGGCTGTAGGCGGTGCCGGGGGACGTGGCGCCGCCGACCGAGCCCATGAGCACCGTCGTCGTCAGCCCGTCGGAGGTGAAGCCGGGCAGCGTGGCGTGGTGCTCGAAGTGCGGGGCCACCTCCCGGTGCGCGTCCGGGAGCGCCACCCACAGCTGGGCGCCGTGCAGGTAGCGCGGGTGCACGACCGGCGACTGCTCGGAGTGCGCGATACCGTGCCCGGCCGTCATCAGGGCCAGCTGGCCGGGGCCGAACACCACGTCGCTGCCGACGGAGTCGCGGTGGTGCACCTCGCCCTCGAGCAGCCACGACACCGTCTGCAGCCCGGTGTGCGGGTGCGGCGCGACCTGCATGCCGGCGGAGGTGGTGACGTCGTCCGGGCCGTAGTGGTCGACGAACGCCCAGGCGCCGACCATGCGCCGTCCCAGCGTCGGGAGCAGCCGCCGGACGCGCGTGCTCTCGCCGAGCAGCACCTCCTTGCCGGGCAGCAGGTCCAGCGCCGGGCCGGCCGGCGTCGCCTCCAGGCCGCCCATCTCGCGGGCGGCCGGGCGGCGGTCGAGGTTGCTCATGGGATCCCCCTAGGCGTCCTGGTCAGTCTCGCCCCGGACGTCCTCGTGCGGAACTCGCCGGCCGTAACTCGCCGGGATCGACCCGAGGCGCCCGGCCTGGAAGTCGGTGAAGGCGTCCATGACCTCCTGCCGGGTGTTCATGACGAACGGCCCGTACATGGCGATCGGCTCGCGGATCGGGGCGCCGCCGAGGACGACCACGTCCAGCGCCGGGGTGCGCGACTCCTGGTGGACCGCGCCGTTGATGGTCACCGTGTCGCCGGGTCCGAGGACGGCGAGCTGCCCGGTGCGGACGGGAGCCCCGTCGATGCCGACGGAGCCCGCGCCGGAGAGAACGTAGACCAGCGCGTTGAAGTCCCGCCGCCACGGCAGGTCGAGGGTGGCACCGGGGGAGACGGTCGCGTGGACCATCGCCATGGGCGTGTACGTGGAGCCGGGGCCGACGTGGCCGGCGACGTCACCGGCGATGACCCGCAGCAGGGCGCCGGCGTCGGGGCTGGCGAGCAGCACCGACTCGTTGGCGCGCAGGTCCTGGTAGCGCGGCTCGACCCACTTCTGCGCGCGGGGCAGGTTCACCCACAGCTGCAGCCCGTGGAACAGCCCGCCGCTGACGACCAAGTGCTCCGGCGGCCGCTCGATGTGCAGGACGCCGCCGCCCGCGGTCATCCACTGGGTGTCGCCGTTGCTGATCGTGCCGCCACCGCCGTGGGAGTCGGCGTGCTCGAAGGTGCCGTCGATGATGTAGGTGACGGTCTCGAAGCCGCGGTGCGGGTGCCAGCTGGTGCCCTTCGGCTCACCCGGGGCGTACTCGACCTCGCCCATCTGGTCCATGTGGATGAACGGGTCGAGGTCGCGGAGGTCGACGCCGGCGAACGCGCGGCGGACCGGGAAGCCCTCGCCCTCGAACCCGGACGGCGCGGTCGTGACCGAGCGGGTCCGGCGGCGGACGGTCCCGGGAGCGGGCACCGGGACGCGGGCCAGGGTGGTGGTGTCCTCGACGGTCACGGCAGGCATGCCGGCCTCCTGGGTTGAGAGTTCAACTAGTGGCGACGGTAACCCCCGCGGCCCGCTTTGTCTTCCCCCTCCGCCGCGCCTCTGCCGAGATCGCGCGATCTCGGCGCTTCGAAGGGGCTGATGTGCCGAGATCCCGTGATCTCGGCACGTCGGGGTGGGGTTTCGGCGCACCCACGGTCCGGGCAGGGGCGACGCATGGAGCCCGAGTCGACCGTCGCCGGGCGGCTCGGCTGCCCGAAGCGGATGGTGTTCGGGCCCTGCGGCGGCGTGCGCGAGGACGAGCGCTGCGAGCTGGCCCAGCACCGGTGCGTCTTCCTCGACACGCCGCTCGTCCGGTGGTCCGGACCGCCGGCACCCGCTCGCTCCGTCCCAGTTCCCGTGGTGCTCACCGACCTGTCGGTCCCCGCGTTCGACCTCGCGGCGGTGCGCCGGATCGTCGGCGTCCTGGCGCCGGAGTCGGACGGCCTGCTGCTGGGGGAGCACGCCAACCGCCCGGACTTCCCGCCGACCATGCTGGCCGCGGAGGCCATCGGGGCTGGCGCCCGGTTGTGGACGACGTTGGCGTGCCGCGACCGCAACCGCGTCGTCCTCGAGCAGGAGCTGGCCGGCCTGGCCTCGCTGGGCGTCGACGGGGTCCTCTGCGTGACGGGGGACGGCCGCGGGCCAGGCGTGCGGGCGGGCACCAGCCAGGTGTTCGACCTCGACGGGGTGCGCCTCGCCGCACTGGCCGCGGAGCGCGGGCTGACGGTCGCCGTCCCCGAGTCGCCCGAGGCACCGCCGGTCGACCTCCGGCCGGCGCGGGTGGCGGAGAAGCAGCGGGCGGGCGCGCAGCTGTGCGTGCTCAACCACGTCAGCAGCCCGGCGCGGGCGGCGTCGTTCGTCGCCGCGGCGCGGGCGGCCGGCGCGACGCTGCCGTTCGTCGCCGGTGTCGCCGTCTACACCGACGAGCGCTCGGCGCGCGTGCTCCAGCGGTTCCCCGGCCTGCACCTGGACGACGACGTCGTCGAGCGGGTGCTCGCCGCGCCGGACCCGCGGGAGGCGGGCATCGCGGCCGCGGTCGCGGAGGCGCGGGCGCTGCTCGCCGTCCCCGGCGTCGTGGGCGTCAACCTGTCGGGCCTGGCCTCCGACCGGGGCGAGGACGACGGCGCGCACATCAAGGCCGAGGTGGCCGCACGACTGAGAGGGAGTCCGTGAGCGAGCTCGAGAGCGAGGCGATGGAGGCGGAGTTCGACACCGTCGCCGCCTGGACCGAGGAGGCCGTGCGCGCGCTCGGTCCCGAGTACGCGATCCCGGCGGGGTGCCGGGGCAGCGGCAGCGAGGGGGCGCTGCGCTGGCTCGCCGACCGGCTGGACCTGAGGCCGACCACCCGGCTGCTCGACGACGGGGCCGGGGTAGGCGGCCCCGCCGGGTGGCTGGCGGCCGAGCGGGGGGTGCGGCCGGTGTGCGCCGAGCCGATGGCAGCCGCGGTGCACGCCGGCCGGCGCCTCTTCGGGCTGCCGTCGGCTGTGGCCATGTCGCAGCACCTGCCGTTCGCGGCAGGATCGTTCGACGCCGCCTGGTGCCTCGGCGTCATGTGCACGACGTCGGACAAGGTGGGCCTGCTGTCGGAGCTGCGCCGGGTGCTGGTCCCCGGAGCCCGGCTCGGCCTGCTGGTGTTCGTGGCCACCGGCCCGCTGCCGCCGCCCCTGCCCGACGGGAACGAGTTCCCGGACGAGAGTGAGCTCCTCGACCTGCTGGACCGGGCCGGCTTCGAGCTCGAGGAGACCGGCGTGGCCGACCTCTCCGACAGCCCGGCGGACTGGCTGGAGCGGGCCGACGCGGTGGACGCGGAGGTGGAGCGCCGGCACGGGGACCGCCCGGAGTTCGCCCAGGCGCGCGAGAACGCCCACCGGGTGGGCCGGCTCATCTCGCGCGGTGCGCTGCGGCCGTGGCTGGGCATCGCCCGTGCTCGCGATGGCAGGGCGCGCTGACCCTTCGACACGCGCGCGACACACGTCGTCACTAGGTTGCCCCTCATGGCGGACCTCTTCGACGGCTACTCCCTCGGGGAGCAGTGGGACGAGATGTTCGGCGGGGTCGGTGAGCCGCGGGCCGCGTACGCCGGCCTCTTCGCGTCGCTGCAGCCGATGGCCGGCGACGAGCTCGCCGCGCGCGCCGACGTGCTCTCGCAGACCTACCGCGACGCGGGGGTGACGTTCGCGCACGCGGGGGAGGAGCAGCCCTTCCCGCTCGACATCGTGCCGCGGGTCATCGGCGCCGAGGAGTGGGACGTCATCGAGCGCGGCGTCGCCCAGCGGGTGCACGCGCTGGAGGCCTTCCTCGCCGACGTCTACGGCGCCGGCCAGGTCTTCACCGACCGGGTGGTCCCGCGCAACGTGATCACCACCAGCGCCCACTTCCACCGCCAGGCGCACGGCCTGGTGCCGCCCAACGGCGTGCGGGTGCACGTCAGCGGCATCGACCTGGTGCGCGACGAGGCCGGCGAGTTCCGGGTGCTCGAGGACAACCTCCGCTCGCCGTCGGGCGTCAGCTACGTCATCACCAACCGCGCGGCGATGAGCCAGGTCCTGCCGGAGCTGTTCGCCGACCACCGGATCGAGCCGGTCTCCGACTACCCGACGAGGCTGCTGGCCGCCCTCAAGGCGTCGGCGCCGTCCAACGTCGCCGACCCGACGGTCGTCGTCCTCACCCCCGGCGTCTACAACTCGGCCTACTTCGAGCACGCGCTGCTCGCCCGCCAGATGGGCGTCGAGCTCGTCGAGGGCCGCGACCTGGTCTGCTCGGGCAACCAGGTCAGCATGCGGACGACGGACGGCCAGCAGCGCGTCGACGTCATCTACCGCCGGATCGACGACGAGTTCCTCGACCCCGTGCACTTCCGGCCGGACTCGGTGATCGGCTGCGCCGGCGTCCTGAACGCGGCGCGGGCGGGCCGGGTGACCATCGCCAACGCCGTGGGCAACGGGGTCGCCGACGACAAGCTGCTCTACACCTGGGTGCCCGACCTCATCCGCTACTACCTGGGCGAGGAGCCGGTGCTGCAGAACGCCGACACCTACCGGCTCGACGAGCGGGACACCGTCGAGTGGGTGCTCGAGTCCCTGGACCAGCTGGTGCTCAAGCCGGTGGACGGGTCGGGCGGCAAGGGCATCGTGATCGGGCCGAAGGCGGACGAGAAGACGCTCGGCGACCTCGCGGTCAAGGTGCGGGCGCGGCCGCGGGACTGGATCGCCCAGAAGCCGATCGGCCTGTCCACCTCGCCGACGCTGATCGGCGGCCGGATCGCCCCGCGGCACGTGGACCTGCGGCCGTTCGCGATCAACGACGGCGAGAAGGTGTGGGTGCTGCCCGGTGGCCTCACCCGCGTCGCGCTCCCCGAGGGCGAGCTCGTCGTCAACTCCAGCCAGGGCGGCGGGTCCAAGGACACCTGGGTGATCAGCCCGCCCCGCCCGACCGCGGACGCCGACGAGCCCGAGCTGACCACGATCGAGTTCACCGCGGCCGACCTGCCCGACGACCCGCCGGCGCAGGACCCCGGTCCGCTGAACGACACGGTGGTGGGCCAGTCCCAGCAGCAGCAACAGTTGAAGGACCCCGTCCCTCTCAGCCCTCGCACGCTCGGGCCGAGCCTCCGGACGGGGCCGACGGCTGGTGACGCTGCTCGGCTCGGCGGGAGTTGCTCATGCTGAGCCGGATCGCCGAGTCGCTGTTCTGGATCGGCCGCTACGTGGAGCGCGCCGACGACACCGCCCGGATCCTTGACGTGCACACCCAGCGGCTGGTCGAGGACCCGTGGATCGACGAGCGCCGCGCCTGCGCCAACCTGCTGGCGCTCATGGGTTCGCCGGTGCCCGACGCCGAGGCCGACACCGAGCGGGTGCTGGCCACGCTCGCGTTCGACCGCACCAGCCCCAGCTCGATCGTCGGCGCGCTGTCGGCGGCGCGGGAGAACGCCCGTGGCGCGCGCGAGGTGCTCAGCGCCGAGATCTGGGAGTCGCTCAACGTCACCCACAACGCCCTGCCGCAGCAGCGCACGATGGCCCGCCGGTACGGGCCGCACTCGCTGTTCCGGTTCGTGCGCGAGCGCTCGGCGATGGTGTTCGGGCTGGCCGACGCCACGATGAGCCGCGACGAGAGCTGGCTGTTCCTCATCCTGGGCCGCTCGCTGGAGCGCGTGGACATGACCTCGCGGATCATCTCCACACGCATCCTGGCCGGGGACGCGGCGCCGTCCTGGACGCTCGTGCTGCGCTCGACCGGCGCCTACGAGCCCTACCTGCGCACGTACCGCGGGATGGTGAACAGCAGCCGGGCGGCGGAGTTCCTGCTGCTGGACCGGCTGTTCCCGCGGTCGGTGTTCGCCGCGCTGGAGCAGGCGGAGGGGTGCCTGGCCGAGCTGGAGCGCTCGACGGTCCGCGACGCCGCGCGCATCGGCGTCGCCGGCGAGGCGCACCGCATCGTCGGCCGCGCGCGCACGATGCTGGAGTTCATGAGCCCGCCCGAGCTGCTCGCGCAGCTGCCGTCGCGCCTGGAGGAGCTGCAGCGCACCTGCTCGGCGGCCAGCGCCGCGGTGACCCACCGCTTCTTCACCGAGCAGGCGCCGCAGGTGTGGGTGCCGGAGGAGGCCGGGTGAGCCCCCAGACGCAGACCCAGGTGCCGGTGGCCGGCCCGCGGCCGGCGGCGCACCGGTGGCGGCTGCAGGTCGTCCACCGGACGCGGTTCCACTACAGCGGGCCGGTGCGGTCGAGCTACAACGAGGCGCGCCTGACGCCGGAGAACAGCAACCGCCAGACGACGCTGCGTTCCAAGGTCGAGATCGAGCCGGCCGCCACCGCCTACGCCTACCGCGACTACTGGGGCTCCACCGTCACTGCCTTCGACCTGCACACCCCGCACTCGGAGCTCGTGGTCACCGGGACCTCGATCGTCGAGGCGGGGCCCGACCTCGGCGGCCACGACCGGGTCGGCTGGAGCGGCCTGGCCGCGCGTGAGGTGCGCGAGCAGTTCGGGGAACTGCTCACCCCGACCGCGCTGACCGCCATGGACGACGAGGTGGTGCAGGAGGCCCGCGCGGCCGTCGGCGACGCGCACCCGCACGAGGCCGGGCGGCTGGTGTGCGGCTTCGTGCACGACCACATCGCCTACCTGTCAGGCTCGACGAACGTGAAGACCAACGCCATGCAGGCGTGGGCCAAGGGGCAGGGCGTCTGCCAGGACATCTCGCACGTCACCGTCGGCCTGCTGCGGGCGCTCGGGCTGCCGGCGCGGTACGTCTCGGGATACCTGCACCCGAAGCCGGGCGCCGAGATCGGCGTGCCGGTGACGGGGGAGAGCCACGCCTGGGTGGAGTGGTGGGACGGCGGCTGGAACGCGTTCGACCCCACCAACTCCGTCGAGGTCGGCACCCGGCACGTGACCCTCGGGCGGGGGCGCGACTACGGCGACGTCCCGCCGTTCAAGGGCCTGTTCTCCGGCCCGAAGAGCGAGGGTCACACGGTGACGGTGGAGGTCACCCGCCTCGCCTGAACCGTGCGGCCGGACCCCCTGCCCGCGCGCGGACCTCGCTACGGTCGCACCCACTCCACCGAGCGGAGGGGGCAGCCATGGCGTCGATGTCGGACCGGGAGACGGCCGAGGTCGAGGCGGCCAACGCCTCGGGCCACCCGCCGGTCCTCTTCATCCACGGCCTCTGGCTGCTGCCCAGCAGCTGGGACGCCTGGGCCGATCTCTTCCGGCAGTCCGGCTACGCACCGCTGACGCCGGACTGGCCGGGTGACCCGGTCACCGTCGACGCGGCCCGGGCCGAGCCCGAGGCGCTCAGCGGCACGTCGCTGAACCGGATCGCCGACCACACCGGCGAGGTCGTCGCGGCCCTGGAGAGGAAGCCCGTGCTGATCGGGCACTCGACCGGCGGCCTGATCGCGCAGATGCTCGCGGGCCGAGGTCTGGCGGCGGCCACCGTGGCCATCGACCCCGGGATCTTCCGGGGCGTCCTGCCGCTGCCCCTCTCGGTGCTCAAGGGCGTAGGCCCTCTGCTGGCCGATCCACGCACGCGCGGCCGGGCGGTCACCCTCACCTACGACCAGTTCCGGTACGGCTGGGCCAACGCCCTGGACGAGGCGGAGGCGAGGGACCTCTACGACCGGTTCCACGTCGCGGGCTCGGGGATGGCGCTGGTCCAGATGGGCAACGCGAACCTCAACCCGTGGACCGAGGCGAAGGTCGACACCCGGAACCCGGACCGCGGGCCGCTCCTGATCATCGACGGCGAGAAGGACCACACCGTGCCCTGGGCCATCGCGCACGCCGCGTACAAACTGCAGCGGCGCAACCCCGGCGTGACGGAGATCGTGAAGATGCCCGACCGCGGCCACTCGCTCACGATCGACCACGGGTGGCCCCAGGTCGCGCGGACCGCGCTCTCCTTCGTCCAGCGCTTCACCTGACGCCCGCCGGCCACGGCCCGGCACGGCCAGGCGGATACTGGGGGAGATGAGCGCACCCCTGAACCTGGTCAACTTCGAGCGGGTGCACAAGGCCTTCGGCACGACGGTCGTGCTCGACGACGTCTCGCTGGGCGTCGCCGCCGGTGAGCGGATCGGCGTCGTCGGCCGCAACGGCGGCGGGAAGAGCACGCTGCTGTCGCTGCTCACCGGCGTCGACGAGCCCGACTCGGGCCGGGTCACCCGCCGCGGCGACCTCGCCATGGGCGTGCTGGACCAGTCCGGCACGCTCCCGCCCGGGACGACGGTCCGCGACGTCGTTCTGCCCCCGTCGATGTTCGCGGCCGAGCACGAGTGGGCCGGCGACCCGGCCGTGCGCTCCGTGCTCACCGGCCTGGAGCTCGACCGGCTCGGCCTCGACGCCCCCGTCGCACCCATGTCCGGAGGTGAGCGGCGCCGCGTGGCGCTGGCCGCCCAGCTGATCCGGCCGCTGGACCTCCTGGTGCTGGACGAGCCGACCAACCACCTGGACGTCGAGGGCGTCGCCTGGCTCGCCGAGTACGTGAAGGCGCGCGTGGGCGGCATGGTCGTCGTGACCCACGACCGGTGGTTCCTCGACGAGGTCTGCACCACCACGTGGGAGGTGGCGGACGGGAACGTGCACGCCTACGAGGGCGGCTACTCGGCCTACACGCTGGCGCGGGCGGAACGGGCCCGCATCTCGGCGGTGACCGAGGAGCGCAGGCTCAACCTGGTCCGCAAGGAGCTGGCCTGGCTGCGGCGTGGCCCGCCGGCCCGCACCAGCAAGCCGAAGTTCCGCATCGAGGCCGCGCAGGCGCTGATCGCCGACGAGCCGCCGCCGCGGGACTCGATGGCGCTGAAGGGCTTCGCCGCCCGTCGGCTCGGCAAGACCGTCTACGACGTCGAGGACGTCGACTACGCGGTACCGACGGACGACGGCCCGCGCACCCTCTTCCGGGACCTGACCTGGCACGTCGGCCCGGGTGACCGCATCGGCATCGTCGGGGTGAACGGCGCCGGGAAGACGTCGCTGCTCAAGCTGCTGGTCGGGGAGACGAAGCCGGACGCCGGGCGGATCGTCGTCGGCCAGACCGTCGCGCCGGCGTACCTGTCGCAGCACGTGGCGGAGCTGCCGCCGCGCGCCCGTGTGCTGGAGGCGGTGCAGGACGTCGCCCGCATCGCCCGCATCGGGAACCAGGAGATCTCGGCGTCGTCCCTGGCCGAGCGGTTCGGCTTCGCCGCCAGCCGGCAGTGGACGCCGGTCGGGGACCTCTCCGGCGGCGAGCGCCGCCGGCTGCAGCTGCTGCGGCTGCTCATGGGCGAGCCCAACGTGCTGGTGCTCGACGAGCCCACCAACGACCTCGACATCGACACCCTCACCGCGCTCGAGGACCTGCTCGACAGCTTCCCGGGGACGGTCCTGGTGGTCAGCCACGACCGCTACTTCGTCGACCGGGTCTGCGACAAGGTCGTCGCCCTCCTCGGCGACGGCTCGTTGGCCGAGCTCCCGGGCGGGGTCGACGAGTACCTGCGCCGCCGCGCGGCCGGAGGTGCGCCCCTGACGACGGCGTCCGGCGACTCGGGAGCCCGTCCGGTCGGCTCGCCGTCGACCGCGCCCCCGGCCGTCTCGGCAGCCGAGGCGCGGGCGGCGAAGAAGGAGGCGAGCAGACTCGAGCGGCGGATGCTCAAGCTGGACGCCGACGAGAAGAAGCTGCACGAGCAGCTCGCCGCCGCGGCGACCGACTACGCGAAGGCGGCGGAGCTCGACGCGCAGCTGAAGGCGCTGCAGGCGGAGAAGGACGAGGTCGAGGAGGCCTGGCTGCTCGCCTCGGAGCTCGCCGAAGGCTGACGGCCGGACACCCACGACGACGCTCTGCCTCTGCTTACCCGTGCAAGCAGAGGCAGAGCGTCGGTGAACGGGGTGGTCAGGCAGCCACGGCCTCCTCGGCCTTGCGGCGCCGGATGATGCGCAGGCCCACCACGACGGCCGGGATCGCGCCGACCAGGGCGAATGCGGCGAAGGGCAGCGGCTGGAACTCCATCGCCGCCGAGGCCGCGAGCGAGGCGACGACCGGGACCACGAGCCACCAGCTGGTGACACCGGCCCGCGCGAGCCCGATGTAGCCGATCAGGGGGCCGACCAGCCCGAGCACCGTCACGATCCCGACGACGGCGAGACCCGGGTCGGCCTGCACGGTGTCGAAGAGCGCCTCGGCGGTGCCGGCGTCCAGCTCGCGGCCGATGCCACCGGTCCAGAAGTCGTAGAGCACGAAGCCCGCGACGGTGACCAGGCCGATCGCCGACATGAGCGCGCCGACGACCGTCGGGATGCGGCCCTTGACGCCCCGCACCAGCGTGGGGACGGCGAGCCAGGCCAGGCCCAGCACCAGGTTGCCGTAGTGCAGGAGCAGCGCGGACAGGGCCGTCTGCCCGGGGTCGCGGGCCAGCGAGGCGATGTAGTCGGCGTTCGCCATGGAGTCCGCCGGCGGCGAGGTCGCCAGGCCGGCGACGTAGAGCAGGGAACCGGCGATCAGCGCGCCGCCGGCGATCGGCAGCATCAGCGAGCCGGCGGACCGGGCGGGGCGCTCGGCGGCGGACGTGGTCGCGGTGGTCGTGGGTGCGGTGGTCATCAGGTCGGAAGTCATGGCCGGAACGCTAGGAACGGCAGGGGGTCCTGGGCGTCCGCCGGGACGCACCGACCTGCGTCCGCCCTGAGGGGGAACGGACGCGCCGCGCGTTCGGCCGTGCGGGGGATGCCCGCAGGTCCGCGCGGCCAATAGCGTGCTCGCCATGCCGCCATGGACGACGTCCCTCCGCCTGCGCGACCGCTGGCTGTGGCCGGCCGTCGGGCTGGTGTTCGGTGGCATGGCCGTCGTCGAGACCGCGATCGACACGTTCCGCCCCTCCGGCATGGTCACCTCGCTGCCCGGGGTCGCGGTAGGGCTGCTGCTCGCGGTCTGCCCGCGCTGGCCGGCCGTCACGGCCGTCCTGGGCTCGCTCACCGTGGTCGGCAACTACGCCCTGGGCACTCCCGGGCCCGGCGGCGCCCAGCTCATCGGCATGGGGATCCTTGTCGGGCACGCCGCCGCGGTCCTCTCCGACCGCCGGGGGGCGCTCGCCGCGGTCGTGTCGACGATCGTCGTCCTGGTCGCGGGGTTCGCCTTCAACCCGTCGCCGTGGGAGGGGTTCTTCTACCTCCTGGTCACCGGTGCGGCGTGGGGCGTCGGCACGCTGGTGCGGCAGATGCAGGTCCGCTCACGGGAGCTGCAGGTCCTCGCCGGGCGGCTCGCCGCGCAGCAGGAGGCCATCGCCGAGGCCGCCGTCGTCGCCGAGCGGTCGCGGATCGCCCGCGAGGTGCACGACTCGGTCGCCCACTCGGTGAGCGTCATGGTGCTTCAGATGGGCGGGCTGAGGCGGCTGCTGCCCGACAAGCCCGAGGCGCAGGAGGTCCTCCTCGGCCTCGAGCGGCTCGGGCGGGAGGCCGTCGACGAGATGCGCCGCGTGGTCGGCATCCTGCGCGAGCAGGCGGACGGCGACCCCGCGCCCCAGCCCTCCCTCTCCCGGCTCGGGGAGGTCCTCGACGACCTGCGGGCCGGTGGGCTGCAGATCGACCTCCGGGTCACCGGCGACCCGGTCGAGCTGCCGCAGCTGGTCGACGTCTCCGCCGTCCGGGTCGTGCAGGAGGCGCTGTCCAACGTGCTGCGGCACGCCGGCGGAGCGGCCACCACGGTCGAGGTCGCCTACGCGCCGGACCGGGTCGCGGTCACGGTCACCGACGACGGCAGGCGGCGGCTGCCGGTGCCCGACCGCTCGATGGAGTCCGCGTCCGGCGGCCACGGCCAGCTGCACATGCGCGAGCGGGTGGCCGTCGCCGGGGGCAGCCTGGAGGTCGGCCCCGTCCGGGGCGGCGGCTACCGGGTGCGCGCCGCCTTCCCCGTGCCGGCGGTGGAGCCGGCGGTGGTGGCGTGACGATCCGCGTGGTGCTGGTCGACGACCAGGCGATGGTGCGCACCGGCCTGCGCATGGTGCTGGCGGCCGAGCCGGACATCGAGGTCGTGGGCGAGGCCGCCGACGGCGCCGCGGGCGTCCGCGTCGTCACCGAGCAGCAGCCGGACGTCGTGCTGCTCGACGTCCGCATGCCCGGCATGGACGGGCTGGAGGCGGCCCGCCGCATCCTCGCCGCGGAGCTGCCCACGCGCGTCGTCGTCCTCACCACCTTCGACGAGGACGAGTACGTGACCGCCGCCCTGCGCGCCGGGGTCAGCGGCTTCCTGCTCAAGGTGGCCCCGCCCGAGGACCTCGTGACGGCGGTGCGCACCGTCGCCGCCGGGCACGGGCTGCTCGACCCGGCCGTCACGCTCCGCGTCATCGAGGGCTACGCGTCCGCGCCGGCCCCCGACCCGGCGCGGGCCGCGGCGCTCGCCGAACTGACCGAGCGGGAGACCGACGTCCTCGCGCTGGTCGCGGCCGGGTTGTCCAACGCCGAGATCGCCGCACGCCTCTACCTCGGCGAGGCGACCGTGAAGACGCACGTGAGCCGGATCCTGCTGAAGCTCGGGTTGCGCGACCGCGTCCAGGCGGTGGCCTTCGCCTACGAGAGCGGGCTCGTCACGCCGGGAAGGTAGCCTGGGCACTACCGCCGGCCGTCGTCCGACTCAGTCAGTGGTCGTCCCCGAGCCCCTCGAGACTCCCGGAGACCCGTGCTCGTACTCCTGCTCGCCCACCTGGTCGCCGCGGTGCTCGCGCCCGTGCTCGTGCGCTGGTGGGGGAGGCAGGCGTTCCTCGCGCTCGCCCTGGTCCCCGCGGCCGCCTGCGCCTGGTTCCTCGCGCAGCTCGCGACCGTCACCGGCGGCGGCGAGGTCGGGGAGACGACGCCGTGGATCCCGGCCCTCGACCTCGACATCGCGCTGCGGCTGGACGCCCTCTCGCTCACCTTCGCGCTCCTGGTCACCGGCGTCGGCGCGCTCGTCCTCGTCTACTGCGCCCGCTACTTCGAGCCCGGGGACGAGGGCACGGCGCGCTTCGCCGGCAACCTGACCGCCTTCGCCGGCTCGATGCTCGGGCTGGTGGTCGCCGACGACCTGCTGCTGCTCTACGTCTTCTGGGAACTGACCACCGTCTTCTCGTTCCTGCTGATCGGCGGCAGCGGCAGCCGGCTCGCGGCCCGGCGGGCGGCCAGCCAGGCGCTGATCCTGACCACCGCCGGTGGGCTGGCGATGCTGGTCGGGTTGATCATGATCGGGGAGTCCAGCGGCAGCTACCTCCTGTCCGAGGTCGTCGCCGACCCGGGCAGCGGGCCGTTCCTCGTCGCCGGCACCGTCCTCGTCCTGGCCGGCGCCGTGACCAAGTCGGCGATGGTGCCGTTCCACTTCTGGCTGCCCGCCGCCATGGAGGCGCCGACGCCGGTCAGCGCCTACCTGCACGCCGCGGCGATGGTGAAGGCCGGCATCTACCTGGTCGCCCGGTTCGCTCCCGGGTTCGCCGAGCTGCCCGGCTGGCGGCCGATCGTCCTCGTGCTCGGCGGGGCCACGATGCTCGTCGGCGGCTACCGGGCCATCCGGCAGACCGACCTCAAGCTGCTGCTCGCGTTCGGCACCGTCAGCCAGCTCGGGTTCCTCATGGTGCTCGTCGGCGCGGGCAGCTACGAGATGGCCGCGGCCGGGCTGGCCATGACGCTGGCCCACGCGCTGTTCAAGTCCGCGCTGTTCCTCACCGTCGGCGTCGTCGACCACGCCACCGGCACCCGCGACCTGCGGAAGCTGTCCGGCCTCGGCCGGCGCGTGCCCGTGCTCGCGACCATCGGCGCGCTGGCCGCCCTCTCCATGGCCGGGGTCCCGCCGATGCTCGGCTTCGTCGGCAAGGAGGCGGCGTTCACCGCGCTGCTGGACGGCGGCCTCCCCGACGCGACCGCGGCGACGGTGGAGCTCGCCGTCCTGGTGGTCGGGTCCGCCCTCACCGCCGCCTACACGCTGCGCTTCTGGTGGGGGGCGTTCGCCCGCAAGCCGGACGTGCCCGAGGTGGAGCTGGCCCACCCACCCGGCGCGCTGTTCCTCGCGGCGCCGGCCGTGCTGGTCCTCGCCGGGGTGGTGTTCGGTCCGGCCAGCCCGCTGCTCGAGCCGCTCGTCGCCGCGTACGCGGAGACCCTGCCGCTGCTGGCGCCGGAGGCGGAGGAGCTCGCCCTCTGGCACGGCTGGCAGCCCGCGCTGCTCCTGTCGCTGGGCAGCCTGCTCGCCGGCGCGGCGCTGTTCGCGGCCCGTCGCCCGGTCAACCGGGTGCAGGCGCGGTTCGCCGTGGGGGCGTCGGCCGACGAGGGCTACTGGAACGTCGTCCAGGGGGTCGACCGGCTGTCGGTGCTGGTCACCGGCACCACCCAGCGCGGATCGCTGCCCGCTTACCTGGGCACCATCCTCGTCGTCGTCCTGGCGCTGCCCGGCACGGTGCTGCTGACCCGGGCACCCTGGCCCGGGGAGTGGCGGGCGTGGGACACCCCGGTGCAGGTGCTCGTCGGCGTCGTCGTGCTCATCGCCGCCGGCATGGCCCTGCGGATCCGGCAGCGGCTGTCGGTCGTCCTCGTCGTCGGCGTCACCGGCTACGGCCTCGCCGTCCTGTTCGCGCTGCAGGGAGCGCCGGACCTCGCGCTCACCCAGTTCCTCGTCGAGACCCTCACGCTGGTCACCTTCGTGCTGGTGCTGCGCAAGCTGCCCAAGGACATCACCGAGCGGCACCGGCCCCGGGAACGGGCGGTGCGCGGGGTCATCGCGATCGCGATGGGTCTGCTCATGGGTGCCGTGGGTGCGGTCGCCCTCGCCACGCGGACGGCGACGCCGGTGTCCGCCGACTACCCCGAGGAGGCCTACGACTTCGGGGGCGGCAAGAACATCGTCAACGTGACCCTCGTCGACATCCGGGCCTGGGACACGCTGGGGGAGATCTCGCTGCTGGTCGTGGCCGCGACCGGCGTCGCGAGCCTGGTGTTCCTCCGCCGCCGCACGGGCGGGGTCGACCGGCTCGACGCCGCCGACCGGCTCCAGCCGCAGACCCCGGCCGGGCGCGCCCCCCGGCGGCGCTGGCTGGCCGCCAGCGTCGCCCTCCCGCCGGAGCGGCGGTCGGTCGTCCTCGAGGTGATCACCAGGGTCCTCTTCCACACGATCCTGGTGTTCTCGCTGTACCTGCTGTTCTCCGGCCACAACGAGCCCGGCGGCGGCTTCGCCGGCGGTCTGGTCGCCGGCCTCGCCCTGGTGCTCCGGTACCTGGCCGGCGGCCGGTACGAGCTGGGCGAGGCCGCGCCGGTCGACCCCGGCCTGCTGCTCGGCGCCGGCCTCCTGTTCGCCGGCGGCACCGGCGTCGCCGGGCTGCTGCTCGGCGCCGAGGTGCTGCAGACGGCGATCCTCGAGACGACGCTGCCGGTCCTCGGCGACGTCAAGCTCGTGACCTCGCTGTTCTTCGACATCGGCGTCTACCTGATCGTCGTCGGGCTGGTCCTCGACATCCTGCGCAGCCTCGGCGCGGAGCTGGACCGGCAGGAGGACGAGGACGACCCCATCGAGGCCGAGCCCGGAGAGGTGATCGTGCGATGACCCCCACCGTCGTCCTGCCCGTCATCATCGGGGGCCTGTACGCCGCCGGCGTCTACCTGCTGCTGGACCGCAGCCTCACCCGCGTCCTCGTCGGGTTCCTGCTGCTGGGCAACGCCACCAACCTGCTGCTGCTCTCGTCGGCGGGCCCGGGCGGGCTGCCGCCGATCCTCGGGGTCTCCGAGGCCGACGAGATGAGCGACCCGCTGCCGCAGGCCCTGATCCTGACCGCGATCGTGATCACCTTCGGCGTCGCGGCGTTCGTGCTGGCGATGATCCACCGCTCGTGGGCGCTGGCCCGCAACGAGGCGATCGGCACCGACGAGGAGGACCGCCGCGTCGCCGGGCGGTCGGCCACCGACGCCGACGAGCTCGACCCCGACGACCTCGCGCCGGAGGACCGCCCCGCCGGGCACGCCGACAGCCTGACCCGGCACCGGCGCAGCGAGGTCCTGGCCGACGACGTCGACCTGCCGCTGGACGAGGTGACGCGGTGATCTCGGTCCTGGCTCCCCTGCCGGTCCTGCTGCCGCTGCTCGGCGCCGCCGGCACGCTCCTGGTCGGCCGGCACCCGCGCACCCAGCGGGCGGTGAGCCTGCTGGTCCTGGCCGCGGTCCTCGTCGTGTCGCTCCTGCTGCTCGTGCAGGCCGATGCAGAGGGGGCGGCGTCGATCTCGGTCGGCGGCTGGCCGGTTCCCCTGGGCGTCGTGCTCGTCGTCGACCGGTTGTCGGCGCTGATGCTGGTGGTCGCCTCGACGGTGGCGCTGGGCGTCCTGGTCTTCGCCGTGGGCCAGGGGTCGGCGGACGGGTCGGAGCAGTCGCCGCTGTCGATCTTCCACCCGACGTTCCTGGTGCTGATCGCGGGCGTGAGCAACGCGTTCCTGGCCGGCGACCTGTTCAACCTCTACGTCGGCTTCGAGATCCTGCTGATGGCCAGCTACGTGCTGCTCACCCTCGGCGGGTCCGCGCCCCGGGTGCGGGCCGGGGTCACCTACGTGATCGTCAGCCTGACCAGCTCGCTGATCTTCCTGGCCGCGATCGGGCTGGTCTACGCCTCGACCGGCACGGTGAACATGGCGCAGCTCGCCGGCCGGCTGGCCCAGCTGCCGGAGGGCACCCAGCTGCTCCTGCAGTCGATGCTGCTCATCGCCTTCTGCATCAAGGCGGCGGTCTTCCCCCTGTCGGCCTGGCTACCCGACAGCTACCCGACGGCGCCCGCGCCGGTCACCGCGGTGTTCGCCGGCCTGCTCACCAAGGTCGGCGTCTACGCGATCATCCGCACGCAGACCCTGCTGTTCCCGTCCGGCGCGCTCGACGACCTGCTGATGTGGGCCGGCCTCGCCACCATGGTGATGGGCATCCTCGGCGCGGTCGCGCAGACCGACGTCCGACGCATGCTGTCCTTCACCCTGGTCAGCCACATCGGCTACATGGTGTTCGGCATCGCCCTCGGGACGGCGGCCGGGCTGGCCGGCGCGATCTTCTACGTCGCGCACCACATCGCCATCCAGACCACGCTGTTCCTGGTCGCCGGGCTGATCGAGCGCCAGGGCGGGTCGACGTCGGTGGACCGGCTCGGCGGCCTGGCCACCCGGTCGCCGCTGCTGGCGGTGCTGTTCTTCGTGCCCGCGATGAACCTCGCCGGGATCCCGCCGCTGTCGGGGTTCATCGGGAAGCTGGGGCTGCTCGAGGCCGGCGTCGCGGACGGCGGCCCGCTGGCGCTCACCCTCGTCGCCGGCGGCGTGGTCACCAGCCTGCTGACGCTGCTCGCCGTCGCCCGCGTGTGGACGCGGGCGTTCTGGCGCCCACCGACGCAGGAGCCCTCGGCCGACACCGCCGCGGCGGCGGCCAGCGACGCGGGGGAGGCGGCGATGGCCGGTGCCGCCGCGCCGTCGGGGGACGGGCAGCCCAGCCAGCGGCAGGCGGCCTGGCGGGCGGCGTGGGAGCGGCACGAGCAGGTGGCGACGGCGGGGACGGCGCAGCCGGCGCCCCGCGCCGCCGGGGTGCGCGCGCTGCGCCCCCTGCCGCGCGTCATGGCCGCGGCCACCGGCGCCATGGTGGTGGTGACCGTCGGGCTGACGTTCGTCGCCGGCCCGCTTTACGGCTACACCGAACGGGCGGCCGTGGACCTGCTGGACCGCGCGCCCTACGTCGACTCGGTGTTCGGCGACCCGGTGCCGGCGGAGGAGGGCGAGTGAGCGTCGAACCCGCCGGACCCCGGCTGCGGCACCAGCTCCCCCTGCTGGCGTGGCTGGTCGTCGTCTGGATCCTGCTGTGGGGGACCTGGTCGTGGGCGAACCTGCTGTCCGGGCTCGCCGTCGGCCTCGCGGTGATGCTGCTGCTCCCGCTGCCTCCGGTCGTGGGGGGTGGCCGCGTCCGGCCGCTGCCGCTGATCCGTTTCGTCGGGCACTTCCTGGTCGACCTCGTCGTCTCGGGCGCGCAGGTGGCGTGGCGAGCGCTGGGGCCGGGCGGGGTGCGGCAGGGCGCCATCGTCCGGGTGCAGCTGCGGGCGGACTCCGACCTGCTGCTCACCGTCGTGTCCGAGACGATCTCGCTCGTCCCGGGCTCGCTCGTGCTCGACCTCGACCGGGAGGAGCGGCTGATCTCGGTGCACCTGCTGCACGCGGACGACCTCGACGACGTCGAGCGGCAGAAGGCGGACGTGCTGGCCACCGAGGAGCGGATCGTGCGGGCGTTCGGCACGGCGGAGGACATCGCCGCGCTGGCGGGCACCCCTCCGGTCGGGACGGCGTCGTGACCGTCGTCGAGGTCGTCGCGCACACCCTGCTGGGCGGTGGCGCGCTGCTCGCCCTGATCCGGCTGGCCCGCGGGCCGTCCCTGCTCGACCGGGTGGTGGCCACCGACACCCTGCTGGTCATCATCTCGGCGAGCCTGGCGGTGCACGCCGCCCTGCAGCGCGACCCGACCGTGGTCCCGGTGCTGGTGGTGGTGTCCCTCCTGGCGTTCGTCGGCTCGGTCTCGATCGCCCGCTACGTCGGCGGCATGCTCCTGCAGTCGGCGACCGGTGATGGGACCGACGTGGGGCTGCCCGAGGCGGCCGAGGAACGCGAGGTGCGGCGATGAGCGGGCTGTCCTCCGCCGCGGACGTGGTCGCGGTGGCCTGCCTGCTGGCCGGCGCCTTCCTCTGCCTGACCGCCGGCGTCGGGCTGGTGCGCTTCCCCGACGTGCTGTCGCGGATGCACGCCGGCACGAAGCCGCAGGTGCTGGGCGTCCTGCTGGTCATGGTGGGCGGCGCCATCCGGCTGCACGGGCTGGCCGCCACCTGGATGCTGCTGCTGGTCGCGGCGTTCCAGTTGCTCACCGCGCCGGTCAGCGCGCACATGATCAGCCGGGTGGCCTACCGCCGACGGCACGTCCGCCGCGACCTGCTGCTGGTCGACGAGCTGCGCGAGGCCGAGGGGCGCGACAGCGTCTACCAGGGCGACGAGCCGGCCGACGCCCCGCCGGAGAACCCCGCCCGGGCGCTGGTCGAGAGCCGGCGCGAGGACGAGGCACCGGAGGACCGTCAGCCGAGCTGACCGAGCCAGAACGGCAGCCCCTGGTCGTCCCGGCACAGCGCGGAGAGCCCGTAGGACTGCCGCTCGATCTCGCCGGCCTGCCCACCGGCGGTGCGGACGGCGGCGACCGCCACCTCGATGTCGTCGACGGCGTACATCGGCACGACGCCCGTGTCCTCGTGCTGCCCGCCGTGCACCCCGATCATCGGGGTCTGCTCCTGCGTCTCCCACCCGTCGGCGACCCGGCCAGGATCCAGCGACCAGCCGAGCACCGCCTCGTAGAAGTCGCGGGCACGCGCGCCGTCGGGGACCTGCAGCGTCAGGTAGACGGCGTCGCCGGGCTTGGGTGCGGGCCCGGCCGCGGCCGGTGCGCTCTGCACCATCCAGCGGTGGCCGTAGGGGTCGATGAGCCTGCCGCCGCGGCCGTAGGGCTCGTCGGTCGCGGGGCGCTCGACGGTGGCTCCGGCCGCGGCGGCCCGGTCCATGACGGCGTCGACGTCGGGCACCGACAGGTGCAGGGAGACCGGCGGCTTCCCGTCGCCCGGCCCCTGCAACCCGTACTCCGGGTACTCGTCGGCGAGGTAGAGGGTGGCGCCGGCGACCTCGAGCTCGGCGTGCCCGACGCGGTCGCCGTCGAGGTAGGGGTCGCCCACGGTGTGCGCGCCGAAGGCCTCGGCGTACCAGGCGATGGCGGCCCGGGCGTCACGGACCACGAGGTAGGGGACCAGAGCGGACACGGCGGTACTCCTCGCTGGGGTGGTGGGGTGGGTGGCCGGCACAGCGCTGGGTGCGGACGGGGACTGCTGGAGCAGGGCGCGGCGCAGCCGCTCGCGGAGGGTCGCGGCGAACGCCGGGTCGGGGTCGACGGCTTCGACGGGCCGCCGCAGCCCGGTGAACGGGTCAGTCATCGCTGCCCCCGGTGGTGACGTACGCGCGTCGGAAGGCGGCGCGGGCGCGGACGAGCAGTGCCTCGGTCGCGTGCACCGTGCGCTGGAGGAGCGCGGCTACCTGCGGGACGGGCAGGTCGTCGACGTAGCGCAGGGTCAGGGCGGCGCGGTGCTGCGGGGAGAGCCCGTCGAGGACCTGCCGGGCCCGCAGCGCGTCGAGGCGGACGTCCCACGGGTCGTCCACCTCGGCGCCCTCCACGAGGCGCAGGGTGCGCTGCTCCCGCTCCTGCCGCCGCCAGTGGTCGACGAGCTTGTGGCGGGCGGTGCCGATCAGCCACGGGACCGTGACCGGCCCGGTCGCGCCCACGGCCGCGAGGAACGTCTCGGCGGTGAGGTCCTCGGCGAGGGTGCGCTGGCCGCACCGGGCGAGCAGGTAGCCGTACACCTCGGGCAGGGCGCGGTCGTAGAGCGACAGCAGCCCGGGATCCGGCGGTGGTCCCACCGCGCGCGATCCCGGGCTGCCCATGTCCCTCCGTCGTCCGGCGGTCGCGTTCTCCGACGCCCGGACGACGACTTTTCTACCGCTGTGCCCGGTTCACCGCCGAGACGACGGCGCGCAGCGAGGCGCTGACGATGTTGGGGTCGATGCCCACGCCCCACAGGACGCGGTCGCCGACGGCGCACTCGACGTAGGCGGCGGCCTTGGCGTCGCCGCCGGAGGACAGCGCGTGCTCGGCGTAGTCGAGGACGCGGACGTCGACGTCCAGGCTCTTCAGCGCGTCGACGAACGCGGCGATCGGCCCGTTGCCGCGGCCGTCGACGGTGACCGGTACGCCGTTGTCGACGAGCTCGACGACCATCTCGTCGACCTTGTCGCCGTGCGCCTGGTGCCGGTGGCCGGTGAGGGAGAACCGGCCCCACGGTGCAGCCGGGTCGGGCAGGTACTCGTTGCTGAAGGCCGCCCACATCTGCTGGGCGGTCACCTCGCCACCCTCGTCGTCCGTGTGCTGCTGGATGACGGCGCTGAACTCGATCTGCAGGCGGCGCGGGAGGTCCAGCTGGTTCTCGGTCTTCATGATGTAGGCGACGCCGCCCTTGCCGGACTGGCTGTTGACCCGGATGACGGCCTCGTAGCTGCGGCCGACGTCCTTGGGGTCGATCGGCAGGTACGGGACGGCCCACGGCATCTCGGCGACGGTCTTGCCGGCGGCCTCGGCGTCGGCGGCGAGTGCCTTGAAGCCCTTGTTGATGGCGTCCTGGTGGGAGCCGGAGAAGGCGGTGTAGACCAGGTCGCCGCCGTACGGGTGGCGCTCGTGGACGCCCAGCTGGTTGCAGTACTCGACGGTGCGGCGGATCTCGTCGATGTCCGAGAAGTCGATCTGCGGGTCGATGCCCTGGCTGAACAGGTTCAGGCCCAGGGTGACCAGGTCGACGTTGCCGGTGCGCTCGCCGTTGCCGAACAGGCAGCCCTCGATGCGGTCGGCGCCGGCGCGGTAGCCCAGCTCGGCGGCGGCGACGGCGGTGCCCCGGTCGTTGTGCGGGTGCAGGGACAGGACCACGGCGTCGCGGCGGCCGAGGTTGCGGTGCATCCACTCGATCTGGTCGGCGTAGACCGTCGGCTCGGCCATCTCGACGGTGGCCGGCAGGTTGAGGATGGTCGGCCGGTCGGGGGTGGGCTCCCAGACGTCGGTGACGGCGTTGCAGATCTCGACGGCGAAGTGGAGCTCGGTGCCGGTGAAGGACTCGGGGGAGTACTCGAAGAGGATCTCCGTGTCACCCATCTGCTCGGCCAGCTTGCGCACCAGCTGGGCGCCGTGGACGGCGATGTCGACGATGCCGGCGCGGTCGGAGCCGAAGACGACCCGGCGCTGGAGGGTGCTGGTCGAGTTGTAGAGGTGCACGATCGCCTGCTTGGCGCCGCGCAGCGACTCGTAGGTGCGCTCGATCAGCTCGTCCCGGGCCTGGGTGAGGACCTGGATGGTGACGTCGTCGGGGACCAGGTCGTCCTCGATCAGCTGGCGGACGAAGTCGAAGTCGGTCTGGCTGGCCGCGGGGAACCCGACCTCGATCTCCTTGTAGCCCATGCGGACCAGCAGCTCGAACATGCGGCGCTTGCGGTCGGGGGTCATCGGGTCGATCAGGGCCTGGTTCCCGTCGCGCAGGTCGACGGCGCACCAGCGCGGGGCCTGCGTCGTGACGGTGTCCGGCCAGGTGCGGTCGGGCAGGACGACGGGGGTGAAGGGGGCGTAGCGGTGGATCGGCATCCGCGAGGGCTGCTGGGGGTTGCGTACGTGCGGGTGCTGCTCGTTCACGATGAGGCTCCTCTGGCGCGGGCTGGACTCAGCTCCGGTGGGGCGGTCAGCGGCGCCGGGAACGCGCGAAACCCGCGGCGAGGGGGCCGACCTAGGAGAGGGCCTCGCCGCGGCTCATAAGCAGGAGGCTGCCGCGCACGTGCCCACGGTAGCAGCGGATCAGCCGAGATCGCAGGAACACGGGCAGTCCTCGGTGTGCACGGGGCGGCCCGACCAGTCGTCCATCTCGTCGCAGCCGGGCGGGCAGGTGCACACGAACGGCTCGGGCAGGCGGCGAGATTCGCCCGCGACGAAGCGACGCCGGCGTTCGTCGTCCCGGGCCTGGGCAGCCGCACGCCGCCGTTCCTCCCGGCGGCCGGCGGGGGAGTCGCCGGGAACACGTGCGTGGTGGTCGGGAGGGGTGCCCGCCACGCGACGACATGCGTCACGGGCGCCGCGGTCCCTGCCGTACGTGAACGAGGTCTCCGGGCGGTCCCTCCGGGGTCCGTCCAGCCTGAGGGCCTCGTCGCTGCGCGCCGTGTCGAGATGGGCGGGGAACCGGCGGCCGCCCAGGTCCCGGACGGCACCTGCTGACATGGGCCCGACCTCTGCACCGGAGCTGTCGACGACAGTGAGGCGCAGCCCCGCGACGGCGGCTGCTCGGGCCAGCGAGCCGACTCCCAGATCGCGGGTTCCGGACTCCGCGTGCGCCAGTGTCGAGGGAGGGATCCCAGCGGCGTCGGCCAGCTCGCGTTGGGAGAGGTCCGCGACGCGACGGATGCGTCGCAGGGCCCCGCACAGGTCGAACGGGCTGTCCACGACAAGGTTGGTGCGCCGTGCTGGGCGCAGCAGATGAGTCTCCGGGCGGTCTGTGGACGCAGGACTGGTCAGCGCACCAGGGATCTCCGGAAGCTCTGCCTCTGATTACAGGGGTAAGCAGAGGCAGAGCTTCGGGGAACGTGGTCCTGAGGTGCTCGGGCGGAGGGCGCGCCGGTGCGGTCAGAACCTCTTCTGCAGCCGCAGGCGTAGCGGGCGGCCGTCGGGGTCGTCGACGAGGCGGTAGACCGGGGTCGCCCAGAGCCGGGTGTACCAGGGCAGCCGCTCGGCGTGGTGGGGCCGCAGCCGCCCCGGGGGCCGGGTGCCCTGCCGACCGCCCTCGTGCCAGGCGTCCAGGGCCTCGGCGCGCTCGGTCAGGGTGGCGATGAAGCGCTCGGGGTCGAGCACGAGGTCGTCCTCGCTCCCGTCGGCGGCCAGGTCGAGGTGCTCGCGCGCCAGGGCCAGTCGCAGGTCGCGGGCGAAGGTCCGGGCTCCGTCGCCGGTCCCGGCGGGGTCCCGCGGCTCGCGGGGGTCACGCGTCGTGTCGAGGACGGTGCTGGAGAGCTCGCTGTCGTGGGTCCAGGAGCGCCGGTTGAAGTTGTCGCTGCCGACGCTCGCCCAGGTGTCGTCGGCGACGCAGACCTTCGCGTGCACGTACACCGGGGTGCCCGCGTGGTTCTCCACGTCGAAGACGTGCACGCGCCCCTCGCCCGCCTTCCGGCACATCTCGATCGCCTGCCACCGCCCGACGAGCTGCGGTCGCTCGGCCAGCGCGCCGTCCTGGTCGGGCACCCGCGGCACCACGACGACGAGGTGCAGGTCGGGGTGGTCCCGCAGCGCCTCGGCGAACAGCCGCGCCACCTCGGCCGACCACATGTACTGGTCCTCGAGGTAGACGAGCCGCCGGGCCCGCTTGATCGCCTTCGTGTAGCCGCGCGCCACGGACCGCTCGCCGTCCGGCGCGAAGTCGTAGGGCGGCCGGATCGCGGGATAGGTGCGCAGGTTCTGCACGTAGTGCGGCCCGCACCGCGGTGGCGGCGGGAGCTGCGGCGGCAGCGGGTCGGCGTGCATCCGCGCGTGGTGCAGCTTGTCGTGGATCCAGGCGAGGGGGTGGTCCTCGTCGGGGCTGTTGGGATCGTCCCAGCGTTCCCGGAACACCGTGTCGAGGACGTGCACCGCCGGCCCGCGAATCTGCAGCTGGACGTCGTGCCAGGGCGGGTTGTCCCCGTAGGCGGCCGACATCGACAGCGCCTGCGGGTCACCGCCGTGGTCGGCGTCGTCGCGGCGGGAGTAGCAGAGGTCGATCCCGCCGACGAAGGCGATGTCCTTCTCGGGTGCCTCGTCGTGGCGGAGCACCACCAGCTTCTGGTGGTGGCTGCCCATGCGGCGGATCCGCTGGTCCAGGATCACCTCACCACCGCCGTGCTCCACCTCCCGGTCCAGCGCACGGTTGGACTCCTTGTTCAGCGACAGCTGCTGCATGTGCGAGCGCCACACCAGGCCCCGCACGCACACCCCGCGCTGCACCGCCTCGGAGAACAGCTCCGCCACGGTGGGTCCCTCGTCGCGGAGCTTCTCGTCCGGGTCGCCACGCCAGTCGGTGAAGAAGAGGTGGTCCCCGGCGTTCAGCGCTCGGACCTCGTCGACCAGCCGGTCGAAGTAGGTGCTGCCGTGCAGGAGCGGCTCGGCGAGGTTGCCGGCGGTCCACGCGGGGAGGTCGGTGTGCGGGTTCCCGCGCTCCTCGCCGGTCAGCATCCACTGCTCGGGGTCGTCCACCGCATGATCACAACGCGCTGCTCCCGGGGACGCAACCACCGGGCCGAGCAGCCACATCGGTAGCCTGTGGACCCGTGGCCCTCGTCGTCCAGAAGTACGGCGGTTCCTCCGTCGCCTCCGCAGAGCACATGAAGCGTGTCGCCGAGCGGATCGTCAGCGCGAAGAAGAACGACGACGACGTCGTCGTGGTCGTCTCCGCGATGGGCGACAGCACCGACGAACTGCTCGATCTGGCCGGCCAGATCACCGACGACCCGCCCGGTCGCGAGCTCGACATGCTGCTCACCGCCGGCGAGCGGATCTCCATGGCGTTGCTGGCCATCGCGATCTCCACCCACGGCTACGAGGCGCGCTCGTTCACCGGGTCGCAGGCCGGCGTCATCACCACGTCCAGCCACGGCAAGGCCCGCATCATCGACGTGACCCCGGGCCGGCTGCGCGACGCGCTGAACGAGGGCTCGATCGTCATCGTCGCCGGGTTCCAGGGCGTCAGCCAGGACACCAAGGACATCACCACGCTCGGCCGCGGCGGCTCCGACACCACCGCCGTCGCCGTCGCCGCCGCCCTGCGTGCCGACGTCTGCGAGATCTACACCGACGTCGACGGCGTCTTCACCGCCGACCCGCGGATCGTCCCGAACGCCCAGCGGCTGGACACCATCACCTACGAGGAGATGCTCGAGCTCGCCGCCTCCGGGGCCAAGGTGCTCATGCTCCGCTGCGTCGAGTACGCCCGCCGCTACGGCATCCCCGTGCACGTCCGCAGCTCCTACTCACACCTTCCCGGCACGATCGTGTCCGGCTCGATGGAGGACCTCCCGGTGGAACAGGCGATCATCACGGGCGTCGCGCACGACCGCTCCGAAGGCAAGATCACCGTCTACGGGGTGCCCGACCGGCCGGGCGAGGCGGCGCAGCTGTTCCGCGTGCTCGCGGACGCCGAGATCAACATCGACATGATCGTGCAGAACGTGTCGGCCGGTGCCAGCAAGCTCGCCGACATCTCCTTCACGCTGCCCAAGAGCGACGGCCCTGCCGCGATCGCGGCCCTGGAGAAGGTCAAGCACACCGTCGGGTACACCGACGTGGAGTTCGACCAGCACATCGGCAAGGTGTCGCTGGTCGGCGCGGGCATGCGCTCGCACCCCGGCGTGTCGGCCAAGTTCTTCGGCGCGCTCGCCGACGCGGGCGTCAACCTGGAGCTGATCAGCACCTCGGAGATCCGCATCTCCGTGGTCTGCCGCGACACCGACGTCGACATCGCCGTCCGCGCGGTGCACGACGCGTTCGACCTCGGCTCCGACGTCGAGGCCGTCGTCTACGGAGGGACGGGGCGATGAGCTCGTTCAGTGACAGCGGCCTGCGGGTCGGCATCGTGGGCGCGACCGGCCAGGTGGGCCGCGTCGTGCGCGACATCCTCGCCGAGCGGGAGTTCCCGCTGGCCGAGCTCCGCTTCTTCGCCTCCGCGCGCTCGGCCGGCTCCACCCTGCCGTGGGCGGGCGGCGAGATCACCGTCGAGGACGCCGCGACCGCCGACCCGACCGGTCTGGACATCGCCATCTTCTCCGCGGGTGCCACCACCTCGCGCGCGCAGGCGCCACGCTTCGCCGCCGCCGGCGTGACGGTCATCGACAACAGCTCGGCCTTCCGCCGCGACCCGGAGATCCCCCTGGTGGTCAGCGAGGTCAACCCCGGCGACATCGCCAAGGCCTCCGGCCGGATCATCGCCAATCCGAACTGCACCACCATGGCGGCGATGCCGGTGCTCAAGCCGCTGCACGACGAGGCGCAGCTGGTCCGCATCGTCGCCAGCACCTACCAGGCGGTCTCCGGCAGCGGCGTCGCCGGCGTCGAGGAGTTGCACGGGCAGGCCAAGGCCGTCGTCGACAAGGCCGACGCCCTGACCCACGACGGCTCGGCCGTGGCCTTCCCCGACCCGGTCAAGTACGTCGCCCCGATCGCGTTCAACGTGCTGCCCATGGCCGGCTCGGTCGTGGACGACGGCTCGTTCGAGACCGACGAGGAGCAGAAGCTCCGCAACGAGAGCCGCAAGATCCTCGGCATCCCCGACCTGCGGGTCTCCGGCACGTGCGTGCGCGTGCCGGTCTTCTCCGGGCACTCGCTGTCGCTGAACGTCGAGTTCGCGCGGCCGCTGAGCGTCGAGCGGGCCACCGAGCTGCTGTCGACCGCGCCCGGGGTCGAGCTGTCCGACGTCCCGAACCCGCTGCAGGCGGCGGGCAAGGACCCGAGCTACGTCGGCCGGATCCGCCAGGACCAGAGCGTCGAGGGCGGTCGCGGCCTGGTGCTGTTCGTCAGCAACGACAACCTGCGCAAGGGCGCGGCGCTCAACACCGTCCAGATCGCGGAGCTCATCGCCGCCTCCCGCTGAGGGACTTTCTGTACAGAAAGTCCCTCAGTTCAGGGCGTCACGTGCTTCAGGGCGAAGGCGAGCGCGATCTCGACCTGGCGGATGGTCTCCTCGATGACGAGCGAGCCGTGGCCGGCGTCGAACCGGTACACCTCGTGCTCCTTGCCGAGCTCCTCGAGCCGGCCGAGGTAGTTGTCGATCTGCCGGATCGGGCAGCGCGGGTCGTTGGCGCCCGCGACCACCAGGACGGGCGCGGCCACCGCGTCGACGTAGGTGATCGGCGAGGAGCGCACGTAGACGTCGCGCACCTCGTCCGGTGACCCGCCGAAGAGCGCGCGGTCGTAGGCCCGCAGGCCCTCCATCTCGTCCTCGTAGGCGGCCAGGTAGTCCGCGACCGGCACCTCCGCGATGCCGGCAGCCCAGCGCTCCGGCTGCGTGCCCAGGCCGAGCAGGGTGAGGAACCCGCCCCACGACCCACCGGTGAGCAGCGCCCGCGACCGGTCCAGGAACCCCTCGGCCAGCAGGGCGTCGTAGACGGCGGCGACGTCCTCGAGCTCGGTGAGCCCCGGGCGCCCCGTCAGCGCGTCGCGCCAGATCGACCCGTAGCCCGTGGAGCCGCGGTAGTTCACGTGCACGACGGCGTACCCGGCGTCCACGTAGGCCGCGCGGCGGGCGCGGTAGGAGTCGTCGTCGGCCGCCTCCGGCCCGCCGTGCACCAGGAACGCCGTCGCGTACGGCGGGGGACCGGACGGCCGGACGACGAGCGCGTGGATGTCTCCACCGGGACCGGGCACCCAGCGGTCCTCGACCGGGTAGGCCTCCGGCGGCTCCTCGTCGGCGACCGACAGCACGACCGGGCCGTCCGCGCGGCGGATCACCGGCGGCAGCGCCGCGGAGGACCAGGCGAGCTCCACGGTGCCGTCGGGCCGGGCGGTCGCCCCGCGGACGACGCCGGGCGGGGTCTCCAGCTTCTCCAGCGCGCCCGTGGCGAGGTCGTAGCGGTAGATCTCGCTCCGGGCGGCGTGGTCGTGACCCACCAGCAGCGCGGTGCCGTCCGGGTAGAAGCCCGCCGTCACGTCGCCGGGCAGGTCGAGCACGATCTCGGTCTCGGTGTCGGTCGCGACGTCCCAGATGAGCAGCTCGTCGCGCCCGCGCCGCTCGTGGCTGACGAGCAGCCGGCGGTCGTCGGGCAGCGGCCCGAACTCCAGGGCGTGCAGGCCGCGGCCCTCGCCGTCCCACTTCTCGGCCAGCACCGAGTCGTCGGCGGTGCCCAGCACGCGCAGCGCCGGGTAGCGCGGGTCACCGTGCTCGGAGTGCGAGATGACCAGCAGGGCGTCGTCCTGGCTGAGCGCGTCGACCGACGCCGGGTCGGCGTGCCGGTAGACCACCCTCGGCGCGTCGCCGGACGGCGCGAGCCACAGCTCGCTGCCGTCGTCGGTGGCCCGGCCGATGGCCACCAGGGTGCGCCCGACCTCCAGGCCGGCGGGGTAGGCGGGCTCCACCTCCGGCACGGCCACGACGTCCTCGCCGCCCCCGAAGGGCTGGGTCATCCAGATGCCGAACTCGTCGCCGTCGGTGTCGGCGAACCACCAGATGGTCTCGCCGTCCGGGCTGAGCGTGCCGATGAGCGTCCCGTTGGGCCGGTCGGTCACCTGCCGGTGCTCGCCGGTCTCCCGGTCCCACGCGTACTGCTCGACGACGCCGCCGAGGTCGGAGGCGTAGAGGTTGCGGTGCGGGGCGTCCTGCGCCCAGTCGGGCAGCGACACCCGCGGCGCCCGGAAGCGGGCCTGCCAGCGGGCGGTGACCTCGGGGGAGAGAGCGGGGACAGCGGCGGGTTCGGCGGTCACCGCCCCATCCTCCCAGGGCCGGAGAACGACTCAGGGGCCGCCATGTGGCGGCCCCTGAGCTGGTGGTCGGGGTGACAGGATTTGAACCTGCGGCCTCGTCGTCCCGAACGACGCGCGCTACCAAGCTGCGCCACACCCCGAGGCCGTGGACGAGTCTAGCCGGGTCCTCCGTCAGCCGGCCCGGGGGGTCAGCGTGAGCAGCGTCGCCTCCGGCGGGCAGGCGAACCGGACCGGCGCGTAGGGGCTCGTGCCCAGGCCCGCGGAGACGTGCAGCCACGTGCCCGCGGGGTGGTCGGCGGTGGGCTCGGCCCAGCGGTGCAGCCACCGCACCCGGTCGCGGTCGATTCCGCAGTTGGTGACCAGCGCGCCGTAGAACGGGACCCGGAGCTGGCCGCCGTGCGTGTGCCCGCACAGCAGGAGGTCGTAGCCGTCGGCGGCGAACCGGTCGAGCACCCGCGGCTCGGGGGAGTGGGCCAGCCCGATGCGCACGTCCGCCGTCGCGTCGGCCGGGCCGGCGACCAGGTCGTAGCGGTCCCGCTTGAGGTGGGAGTCGTCCACGCCCGCGAAGTCGATGCGCCGGCCGTCCACCGTCAGCTCACCGGCCGCGTTGGTGAGGTCCAGCCACCCGCGGGCGGCCATCCCGTCCCGGAGGTCCCGCCACGGCAGCTCCGTGCCGTGCACCCGCTTGTGGTCGGGCCAGAAGTACTTCAGCGGGTTCTTCGGCCGGGGCGCGAAGTAGTCGTTGCTGGCCAGCACGAAGGCGCCGGGACGGTCCATGAGCGGGTCCAGGGCCTTGAGCGTGCCCGGCACGGCGTCGAACCCGGCGAGGTTGTCGCCGGTGTTGATCACCAGGTCCGGCTCCAGGTCCGCCAGCCCGGCGACCCACTCCTGCTTGGAGCGCTGGCCGGCGGTCATGTGCAGGTCGGAGATCTGCAGGATCGTGAGCGGCGCCGACCCCGGCGCCAGCACGGGGACGTCGAACCGGCGCAGCGTCCACCGGGTGCGCTCGTAGAGCCCCGCGTAGGCGGTCACCGCCGCTCCGGAGGCGACGGTCGCGGCGGGGAGGGCGGTGTACCAGCGCACGGTCGCAGAGCCTACGTGCGCGCCCGGATCCCGCGCCGTGCCAGGCTGGACCCGTGGCCGACCTCAAGAACCGCCTGCGCGACGACCTCACCACCGCCATGAAGGGCCGCGACGAGCTGCGGACGGCGACCCTCCGCATGGTGCTCGCCGCCGTCAGCGCCGAGGAGGTGGCGGGCAAGGAGGCCCGCGAGCTCTCCGACGACGAGGTGATGGCCGTGCTGCGCCGTGAGGCGAAGAAGCGCCGGGAGGCCGCCGAGGCCTTCGCCGGCGCCGGGCGCACCGAGCAGGCCGAGCGCGAGGAGGCCGAGGGCGGCGTGCTCGCCGGCTACCTGCCCGCGCAGCTGGACGACGCCGACCTGACCGCGCTCGTCGCCGACGTCATCACCCGCACCGGCGCCTCCGGCATGAAGGACATGGGCAAGGTCATGGGCGCCGTGCAGGGCGCCGTCGCCGGGCGCGCCGAGGGCGGTCGGGTCGCCGCGGAGGTGCGCCGCCAGCTCGGCTGAGCCTCAGCCGGGACCGCGGCCCCGGTTCGCGTCAGGGTTGCCCGGGTCCGCGGGCGGCCCCTCCGTGCCGCCCTGCGGGACCGGCGCGTTCGGGTCGGGCGCGGGGGCGTTGGGGTCGGGCGCCGGGGCGTCACCCGTGGGGGCGGGCGCCGGGGCGGGAGAGGGTGCCGGCTGCGGGGCGGGCCGGCCGCCGTTGAGCAGGCCCTGGTCCGCGGGCGGGAACGGCGAGGTGGGCTTGTCGGCGAGGAACGGCGCCATCGCGTCACGCCAGATCGTCGCCGGCAGGTTGCCGCCGTAGCCGCCGACGTCCTGCTTCTCCTTGGGGTTGAACACCATCACGCTGGCCGCGTACTCGGGCATGAAGCCGACGAACGCCACCGAGTCGCGGCCCTGCGCGGTACCCGTCTTGCCGGCGATCTCGTGGCCCGGCACCGCGGCGCGGGTACCGGTACCGGCCGGGGTGGCGACGTCGCCGACCAGGATCTGGCTGAGCGTGTTGGCGATCGCGGGCGGGATCGACTCCGGGGTGCACGAGTCACCCGTCACCAGGGGCTGCCCGTCCTTGGTCAGCGGCTGGCCGGCCCGGTCGAGCACCGCCGTCACCGGGATGGGGTCGCACTTCGTGCCCTGGGCGCCGAGGGTGGCGTAGGCGTTGGCGAGCTCGAGCGGGCTGGTGGCCTCGGCGCCGAGGGTGAACGAGCCGAAGTTGCCGTCGATGATGTCCTGCGCCGGGTTCTGGGTGGGCTGGTCGTACGTCAGCCCCATCCGCTCCGACATCCGGACCGGGCCCTCGACGCTGCCCAGGCGGTCCTCGAGCGCGAGGAAGTAGGTGTTCGACGAGCGGACCAGCGCGCCCACCATGTCGAGGGTGTCGGGGTAGTTGCCGGCGTTCTCGACGCAGTACATGCCCGTGGTGCGGTCGCGGTTCGCGCCGCACGCCGGCCCGCGGTAGACCCGCGAGGTGTACTGGTTGCCCGGCGTGCTGATCGTCGTCCCGGCGCCGATGCCGGCCTCGAGCGCGGCCGCGGCCGTGAAGACCTTGTAGGTGGAGCCGGCGCCCTTGCTGGCCACGTCGTTGAGGACGACGGACTCGCAGTCGGGGTCGCTGCACCCGTAGCGGCGGTTGGTGCTCATGGCCAGCACGTGGCCGGTGCCGGGCTCGATGGCGGTGAACATGCCCGCGAGCTGGTCGCCCATGGCCAGTGTGTTGAGCACCGCCTGGTCGCCGTAGGTCTGCAGGTCCGGCCGCAGCGTCGTCTGGATGGTCAGGCCGTCGCGCTTGAGGTCGTTCTCGCTCATGCCGAGCTCGCGGGTCAGGTGCTGGACCGCGTAGGCGCAGAAGAAGCCGCCGACCGCGGCGTCGATGCAGCCGTTGGGCGGGTCGACGCCCTCGGCGACCGCGACCGGCTGGGGCGAGATCTCGTTGAGCTCCTGCTCGGTGATGTGCCCGAGGTCGAACATCCGCTGCAGCACCTGGTTGCGGCGGGCGACCGCGTTCTCCGGGTTGGAGATCGGGTCGTCGTTGGTGGGGCTCTGCACCAGCCCGGCGAGCATGGCGGCCTGGGGGAGCGTCAGGTCGATCGCGTTGACGCTGAAGTACTTCTGGGCGGCGGCCTGGATGCCGTAGGCGCCGTGCCCGAAGTACACGATGTTCAGGTAGCGGGTGAGGATCTCGTCCTTGGGATAGGTCTCCTCCAGGGCGAGCGCCAGTCGCGCCTCGCGCAGCTTGCGGCCCACGTTCTGGTCGACCGCGGCCTGCTGGTCCTCGGGGGTCTCCGCCGTCTGCAGCAGGGTCTGCTTGACCAGCTGCTGGGTCAGCGTCGAGCCGCCCTCCTCGACCGAGCCGGCGGCCACGTTGGTGACGAGGGCGCGCATGGTGCCCTGCACGTCGAGGCCGTTGTGGTCGTAGAAGCGGGAGTCCTCGATGTCGACCAGCGCCTGCTTCATGATCGGCGAGATCTGGTCCGGCGTCACCGGCGTCCGGTTGTTCTCGTACAGGTTGGTGATCAGCGAGCCGTCGGCCGCCAGGATCTTCGTGTTGCCCGCCGGTGTCTCGTCGGTCAGCTCCACCGGGAGGGCGTCGAGCAGCGACGCGGAGTTGCGCGCCACGAGCCCGGACCCGCCCACCCAGGGGAAGAGGAATCCGGCGAGCAGCGCACCGGCGACCACGATCGTCGCGGCGAGCTTGACGAGCGTGCGGGTCCTGAGGGCAGCGTTCTCCGACATCGGCGTCGAATGTACGTGCCCCGGCGCCGCGGAGCCCGAGGTCAGCTGCGGCGCGCGGGGAGGACCCGGGTGCGCGGCGTGCCGGTCGGCGTGTCCGCGTCCAGGCCGGTCAGCGCCTCGCCCATGACGCGCAGCCCGTCGAGGTCGTGCACGTCGCCCGCGGCGGCCGGGACGGTGCGGACGGCGACCTCCGGGTGGGCGCTGGTGAACCGGTCGGCCAGGTGCTGCTCCCGGGCGGCCTGCACCATCCGCTCGGCGTGCACCCGCAGCGCTGCGGCCGCGAGCTCGGCCCCCTCGGCACCGGCCTCGCCGACCCGCTCGGCGGCGCCCTCCGCCCGCGTGGCCGACAGCAGCGTGGTGGCCGGCGGGTGCGTGCGGTTGAGCACCAGCCCGGCCAGCGGCATCCCCTCGGCCGACAGCCGGTCGACGAAGTAGGAGGCCTCGCGCAGCGCGTCCGGCTCCGGCGTCGCCACCACGACGAACCAGGTGCCGGGACGGCGGAGCAGCTCGTAGGTCGCGGTCGCCCGCTCGCGGAAGCCGCCGAACATGGTGTCCAGCGCGGCGACGAACGCGGAGATGTCGCGCAGCAGCTGCCCGCCGAGGATCTTCGAGATGATCCGGCTGAAGAACATGAACCCGGCGCTGGCGATCTTGAAGCCGGTCCGGCTGGGCGCGGTGAGCAGCCGGATCATCGTGCCGTCGAGGAAGCGGCTCATCCGGTTCGGGGCGTCGAGGAAGTCCAGCGCCGACCGCGACGGCGGGGTGTCGACGATGATCAGGTCCCACTGGTCGCTGGCCCGCAGCTGGCCCAGCTTCTCCATCGCCATGTACTCCTGCGTCCCGGCGAAGGACGAGGACAGCGACTGGTAGAAGGGGTTCTCCAGGATCTGCTGGGCCCGCTCGGGGGTCGAATGCGCCACGACGACGTCGTCGAACGTGCGCTTCATGTCCAGCATCATCGCGTGCAGCTCGCCGTCGGCCCCCGGCGTCTCGACCCGCCGCGGCTCGTTGTCCAGCTCCACGAGTCCCAGGGACTGCGCCAGCCGCCGAGCCGGGTCGATGGTGAGGACGACGACCGTGCGGCCGGCCTCCGCGGCGGCCAGGGCCAGCGCCGCCGACGTCGTCGTCTTGCCCACGCCGCCGGCCCCGCAGCAGACGATGATCCGCGTCGCCGGGTCGGTGACCAGGGCGTCCAGGTCCATCGCCGGGGCGGCGGGCGCCGGGCGGGCGGCGGCCGCGGGGCGGCCCGGGCGCTCCTCCGGGGCGGCGGTCACGCGGCCACCTCGGTGCGCACGTGGTCCTCCAGCCGGCCGGCCAGCTCGAACAGCGTCCCGACGTCCATGGGACCGGTGAGCAGCGGCAGCTCCACGGTGGGGCGGCCGAGCGCCTCGACGTCGTCGCGGAGGGCGTCCTGCCCGGCCCAGCGCTGGGCGTGCTCGGTGACCTCGGCGGCCAGGGCGTCGGCGACGTCGGTCCCGCCCGGCAGGTGCGCCGGCGCCAGGCCGGACAGCAGGTCGGCACCGGTGAGGCGGCCCTCCGCGGCGCGGGTCAGGGCGTCGACCGGGAGCACCGGCTCGGTCGCCATGTTCACGATCACCGAGCCGACGGGCAGGTCGGCCTTGGTCAGCTCCGCGATGGCGTCGGCCGTCTCCTGGACCGGCATGTCCTCGAGCAGGGTCACCAGGTGCACCGCCGTCTGGGGCGAGCGCAGCACGGCCATGACGCCGTCGCTCTGGGTCTTGATGGGGCCGGAGCGGGCGAGCTGGGCCATCTCGGCGGTGACGCCGAGGAAGCGGGTGATCCGGCCGGTCGGCGGCGCGTCGACGACGACGGCGTCGTACACCGGCCGCCCGTCGTGCCGGCGGGTGACGGCCTCCTTGATCTTGCCGGTGATGAGCACGTCGCGGAGGCCCGGCGCGATGGCCGTGGCGAAGTCGATCGCGCCCATCTTGCGCAGCGCCCGGCCGGCCCGGCGCAGGTTGTAGAACATGTCGAGGTAGTCGAGGAGGGCCTCCTCGACGTCGATCGCCAAGGCCTTCACCTCCCCGCCCCCGCGGGTGACGGCCACGCGGCGCTCCTCGTAGGGCAGCGGCGGGGTGTCGAAGAGCTGTGCGATGCCCTGCCGGCCCTCGGTCTCGACGAGGAGGACGGACCGGCCGTCCGCGGCCAGGGCGAGGGCCAGCGCGGCGGCGACGGTGGTCTTGCCGGTCCCGCCCTTGCCGGTGACGACGTGCAGGCGCACGGAGGACGGGTCGGGGCTCACCTGCACCAGCCTAGGAGCAGGCCGCCACCGCTGCGCTAGCGTCCAGGCATGACCGAACCGGCCCGCCGCAAGTGGGAGTACGCGACCATCCCGCTGCTCGTCCACAACACCAAGGCGATCCTCGACTCCTGGGGCGTCGACGGGTGGGAGCTGGTGACCGTGCTGCCGGGTCCCGGCGGCTCCGACCAGCTCGTCGCCTACCTCAAGCGCCCGGCATGAGCTGGCACGCCCGCCTGGCCGAGCTGGGCATCCGGCTGCCCGCCGTCGCCGCACCGGTGGCCGCTTACGTGCCCGCCGTCCGGACCGGCTCGCTGGTGTTCACCTCCGGCCAGCTGCCCTTCGTCGACGGCGGCCTGCGCCGGACCGGCAAGGTCGGCGGCTCGGTGGACGTCGAGGCGGCCGCCGCGGACGCCAAGGTGTGCGCGCTCAACGCCCTGGCCGCCGTGGACGACCTGGTCGGCCTCGACGAGGTCGCGCGGATCGTGCGCGTGGTCGGCTACGTCGCCAGCGCCGAGGGCTTCACCGGCCAGCCGCGGGTGGTCAACGGCGCCAGCGAGTTCCTGGGCAAGGTGTTCGGCGAGGCGGGGCAGCACGCGCGCAGCGCCATCGGGGTGGCCGAGCTCCCGCTGGGTGCCCCGGTCGAGGTCGAGCTGACCGTCGAACTCAGGGGATGACCGAACCGCGGCAGGCCGCGACGGTCCTCCTCGTGCGCGACGGGGCGCCGGGCCTCGAGGTCTACCTGCTGCGGCGCACCACGGGCATGCCGTTCGCCGGCGGCATGACCGCCTACCCCGGCGGCGGGGTTGACGAGCGCGACGGCGACGCGGACGTCGCCTGGTTCGGCCCGTCGCCCGCGGAGTGGGCCACCGCGTTCGGCTGCGACGAGCGCACCGCCCGCGAGCTCGTCTGCGCCGCGGTGCGGGAGACGTTCGAGGAGGCCGGCGTCCTGCTGGCCGGGGACCCGCGGGGCGGCGCGGTCGTGCCGGACGTGTCCGGTGACGACTGGGAGGAGCAGCGGCAGGCGCTGCTGACCCGGGACCTCTCGCTCACCGAGCTGCTGGCCGGGCGCGGGCTGGCGCTGCGGTCGGACCTGCTGCGGCCGTTCGCGCACTGGATCACGCCGCCGGTCGAGCCGCGGCGCTACGACACCAAGTTCTTCGTCGCGGCGCTACCGGTGGGGCAGGAGGCCCGCGACGTCTCCGGCGAGGCCGACGAGGCCGCGTGGCTGACGCCTTCGGCCGCGCTGGCCGAGGCGGCCGCCGGCGCGCGGCCGATGCTGCCGCCGACGACGCACACGCTCGGCCAGCTCGAGCCGTTCGCCGACGTCGCGGCCGCCCTGGACGGCTCGCCGCCGGAACCGCTGCACCCGATCAGCCCGACCTTCGAGGAGACCGCCGACGGGAAGTGGGCGGTGCTCCCCGACGGGACGCGCATCCGCCTGGTGGTGCCGCTTCCCTCGTGAGGCCGCCCTCCTGGAGCGTTTCTCGCGCTCCCGCGGTCCTGCAGGACTCCAGGAGCGCGAACGACACCCCAGGAGCACGACGAGGGCCCGGAACCGTGACGGTTCCGGGCCCTCGTCCGTGCGTCGGTGGCTAGCGCGCGCGACGGCGCAGGCGGTCCTCGTCGAGGACGACGACCGACTTGCCCTGCAGCTGGATCCAGCCGCGGTGCACGAAGTCGGCCAGGGCCTTGTTCACGGTCTCCCGCGAGGCGCCGACGAGCTGGGCCAGCTCCTCCTGCGTCAGGTCGTGCTTGACGCGCAGGCCGTCGCTCTCGCGGCTGCCGAAGCGGTCGGCCATCTGCAGCAGGGCCTTGGCCACGCGGCCGGGGACGTCGGTGAAGATCAGGTCGGCGACCGAGTCGTTGGTGCGGCGCAGGCGGCGGGCCAGCACGCGCAGCAGCTGCTCGCCGATCTCCGGGTGCGCCTCGATCCACGGGCGCAGCACCGACTGCGGCATGCGGGCCAGCTTCACGTCGGTCACCGCGGTCGCGGTCGCGGTGCGCGGGCCCGGGTCGAAGACCGAGAGCTCGCCGAACTGGTCCGAGGGACCCATGACGGCGAGCACGTTCTCGCGGCCGTCCGGGGAGCGGCGGGACAGCTTGATCTTCCCGGAGACGACGATGTACAGGCTGTCCCCGGGCTCGCCCTCGTTGAAGACCACGCGCCCCCGCGGGAGCGTGATCATCTCCAAGCGACTGGCGACCGGGTCCACCGCCTCTTCCGAGAGCCCCTGGAAGAGCCCGGACTGGGCCAGCACCTCGTCCACTGCACGTCCTCTCACTGCCGTTCGCATGGACGCACAGGCGTCCGTGTCCGGAGGGAGTCTAGGCGGCTGTGCATTCGGTCACCCGTTCGGTGGGCGGACGCGTCCCTCCTCCGAGCGAGTGGCCTGGGTCACGGCCGACGCGGACCGCGGCTCACACGAGGGGTGGGTTGGCCGTCCCGGCGTCCTTGGTGCGCCGGCGGCGCCAGCGGAACAGCGCCCGGCGGATGCCCGACGAGGCCAGCGTGTCGACCTCGCCGGCCGTCGCCGTGCTCAGGAACTCGGTCACCTCGCGCGGGGACGCGGGCCGGCGCAGCGGCTCCTCGACGCGCTCCATCACCAGCAGGAAGGCGATGAGCAGGGGCGGGAACAGGATGACGCTCAGAGCGACCACCGCCTGCCACCTCTCCATCGTAGGGCCCGTCCGGGCCGTGACCTGTCCGTTCCCCATGGTGGCACGGCCGGAACACGTCAGGGTCTCCGCCTACCCTCGACCGCGTGTCACTGCCCGCGTCTGAGCCCGCGTACGCGCGGCCCGCCCCCGTCCGCCGGCCCACGCTCGCCGCCCGCACCGGCGCCTCGCCGTACGACCCGGGGGAGACGCCGCTGTCGCGCACCCGCCGGGCGCGGCGCATGGCCCGCGAGCTCGCCCTGATCCACCCGGACGCGCACTGCGAGCTGGACTTCACCAACGCCTTCGAGCTGCTCGTCGCGACGGTCCTGTCGGCCCAGACCACGGACAAGATGGTCAACAAGGTGACGCCGACGCTCTTCGCCCGGTACCCCGATGCCGTGGCGCTCGCGGGAGCCGACCGCGAGGAGCTCGAGACCATCCTCAAGCCCACCGGGTTCTTCCGCGCCAAGGCGAACTCGGTGCTCGGGCTCAGCCAGGCGCTCGTCGAGCGGTTCGACGGCGAGGTGCCGGCGCGCATGGCCGACCTCGTCACGCTCCCCGGGGTGGGGCGCAAGACCGCGAACGTCGTCCTCGGCAACGCCTTCGGCATGCCCGGCCTCACCGTCGACACCCACTTCGGCCGGCTGGTCCGCCGGTTCGGGTGGACGGCGGAGGAGGACCCGGTGAAGGTCGAGGCCGAGATCGCCGAGCTGATCCCGAAGAAGGAGTGGACCGACTTCTCCCACCGCGTGATCTTCCACGGCCGCCGGGTGTGCCACGCCAAGAAGGCGGCCTGCGGCGCGTGCGGCCTGGCGAAGTGGTGCCCCTCCTTCGGCATCGGGCCGGTCGACCCCGAGGTCGCGGTCAAGCTGGTCAAGACCCCGGCCACGTCGGACACCGAATGACGCGGCTGCGGACGGCCGCCGCCGGCGGTCTCGTGCTCGCGTCGTTGCTGGCCGGCTGCACCGCCGCCGGCGAGGCGGCCCCCGATGCCTCGCCGACGACGGACGTCGCGACCGCCGAGACCTCGCTGCTGCCCTGCCCGGAGCAGCCCGAGCGGCCGGCGGCCGGCGCGCAGACGATGCCCGCGCTGGCCTTCGACTGCCTCGGCGGCGGCTCCCTCGACCTCGGCCGCGCCCCCGGCGTCCCGACGCTGGTCAACCTGTGGGGGAGCTGGTGCGGGCCGTGCCGCGAGGAGCTGCCGCTGCTGCAGGAGTTCGCGGATTCCGCGGACGGCCGGGTCCAGGTGCTGGGTGTCATCAGCAAGGACGGCGTCCCGCAGGCCGGCTCGTTCGCCGATGACGCGGGCGTCACGTTTCCGGGTGCCTTCGACGGGGACGGGGAGCTCATGACCGAGCTCGGCCTCAACGCCCTGCCGTTCACCTACTTCCTCGACGCGGACGGGGCGGTCGTGCACACCCAGGTCGGCGACGTCTCCTCCGTCGACGAGCTGCGCGCGCTGGTCGCCGAGCACCTCGGGGTGCAGCTGTGACCACGCCCGCCGCCGACCTCGACGGCCTGCCGGACTACCTGCAGCGGCTGCTGCGCTCGGCCGCCGACCTGCCCCTGCGCCACCGCATGCCGCAGGCGTCCTCGACCGCGCGCCGGTCCGCCGTGCTGATCCTGTTCGGCGAGGGCGTCGACGGCCCCGACGTCCTGCTGATCGAGAAGTCGGCCCACCTGCGCAGCCACGCCGGCCAGCCCGCCTTCCCCGGCGGTGGGGTGGACGCGGGTGACGACTTCCCGGTCGGCACGGCGCTGCGCGAGGCGCAGGAGGAGGCCGGGGTCGACCCGGACGGCGTGCGGGTGCTGGCCACCCTGCAGGAGCTCTACCTACCGCCGTCGGACCGGCTGGTCGTCCCGGTGGTCGGGTGGTGGGAGGACCCGGGGGACGTCAGCATCGGCGACCCGGACGAGGTGGCCCGGGTCGCGCGCGTGCCGCTCGCCGAGCTGACCGACCCGGCCAACCGGTTCCGGCTCAGCCACCCGTCGGGCTACATCGGACCTGCGTTCGCCGTCGCCGACATGCTCGTGTGGGGGTTCACCGCCGGCCTGCTCGAGGCGATCCTCGAGGCCGCCGGCCTGAGCCGGCCGTGGAACACCCGCGACGTGCGCCCGATCCCGGAGTCCATGCTGCGGCCGTACACGCTGCCGGGCTCCGGGGACGACGACGACCGCGACGCCGCCGCCGCGCCGACGGTGGCCGATCCCGCGCCCGACGGCCCTCCGGCGCGTACGGTTCCGCCCCGATGAAGCGTCTCTCCACGCAGGTCGCCGGCCTGGCCGCGGCGGCGGTGCTGCTGGTGGGGTGCGGAGGCAGCGGGGACGCCGGCGACGAGGCCGCGCCGAGCACCGCGCCGGGCGTCGGCGAGGTCACCACGGGACCGGACGGGGTCCAGGAGATCACCGTGCAGACCCAGGACGACTACGTGTTCGTGCCCGACAGCTTCACCGTCGACCCGGGCAAGGTCCGGCTGACCGTGGTCAACGTGGCCGAGCAGATGACCCACAACCTCGAGTTCACCGAGGGCGCCGGCCCGGAGGACATCGGCGAGGGCATCTCGCTCGTGGCCCCGGGCGAGGAGAAGACGATCGAGTTCACCGTCGCCGAGCCCGGCGACCACCCCTTCGAGTGCACCTTCCACGTCCAGCTCGGCCAGGTCGGCACGATGACGGTGCGCGGGTAAGCCGGTGTCCCTCGTCGACGTCGTCCTGATCGTCCTGGCCCTGGTCTTCGCGCTCTCCGGGTTCCGCCAGGGCCTGCTGGTGTCCGCCACCTCGATCCTCGGGTTCCTCGGCGGCGCCGTCCTGGGCGCCCAGCTCTCCGGACCGGTCGCCGAGCGCATCGACGGCTCGAGCGTGACACGGGTGTTCGCGGCGCTGGTCGTCGTCCTCGCCGCGGCCCTGCTCGGGCAGATCCTGGCCGGGGCGATCGGCCGGGCGATCCGCGGGAGGGTCACGTGGGAGCCGGCCAAGATGGTCGACTCCGTCGCCGGGGCGGTCCTGTCGGCGACCGCCGTGCTGCTGGTGGCCTGGATGGTCGCCTCGCCGCTGGCCAGTTCGCCGTTCCCGCAGGTCGCCAGCCAGGTGCGGCAGTCGGCGCTGGTGCAGGCCGTCGACCGGGCCGTCCCCGACGGCGTCCGCACCGTCTACGACACGCTGCGCGACGCCATCGACCGCCGCGGCCTGCCCGACGTCCTCGACCCGCTCACCCCCACGCAGGTGCGCGAGGTGGAGGCGCCCGACCCGGCGCTGCTGAACAGCCCGGTCGTGGCGTCGGTGGAGGGCTCGGTCGTGAAGATCAGCGGCATCGCGGCGTCGTGCTCCCGGCAGATCGACGGCTCCGGGTTCGTCTACGCGCCGGAGCGGGTCATGACGAACGCGCACGTGCTGGCGGGCGTGGGCGACCCCGTGGTGCTGGCCGAGGGCGACGAGTACGACGCCGTCCCGGTCTACGTCGACGAGGAGATCGACGTCGCGGTCCTCGCCGTCCCCGGGCTGGAGACGCTGCCGCTCACCTTCACCGCGGACCCGGCGGAGGCCGGTGACGACGCGATCATCATGGGCTACCCGGGCGGCGGGCCGTTCTTCGTCGGCCCGGCCCGCGTCCGCGACCGCGGCGAGATCAGCGGTCCGGACTTCCGCGGCACGCAGACCGTCGTCCGCGACGTCTACGCGCTGTACGGCACCGTCCGGGCGGGCAACTCCGGCGGGCCGCTGTTCGCGCCCGACGGCAGCGTGCTGGGCGTCGTCTTCGCCTCGGCGATCGACGACCCCGACACCGGCTACGCCCTCACCGGCCCGCAGGTCGCCGAGGCCGCGAACGTCGGCAGCCGCGCCACCGCCGAGGTGGGCACCGGTCCCTGCGAGTAGTAGAAGGATCTCGCTGCCCCCCGCACCTCGCTGCGCTCGCGGCGGGGCCCTGAACGGGGGCCGTTCCATCGCGTCACCTCGGGCGGCTCCGCTGCGCTACGCCGCCCAGCCGGCGATGGCCTCGGTGACCAGGTCCGGGGCCTCCTCCTGGGGGAAGTGGCCGATGCCCGGGAGCTCCCGCCACTCGTAGGCGCCGGCCACGTACCGGCCGGAGCCCCGGGCCGTGTCCACCAGCACGCAGGAGTCGAGCGTGCCGTGCAGCTGCAACGTCGGCGCGGTGACCGGCGCCGACATCCGCCGCGCGTAGCGCAGGCCGTCGGGGCGCAGCTGCGAGCGGGCCGCCCAGCGGTAGTACTCCATCGCGCCGTACGCGGCCTGCGGGATGCGCGCCGCGGCCCGGTAGCGGTCCACCGCCTCCGCGAAGTCGGGGGTGCGCGTCCACGCGGGGCCCGACCAGCGCTGCATCAGGTCGGCCACCGGGTCGTCGTCGGTGCGGGTCAGGCGGCGCTCGGGCAGGCGGGGCACCTGGAAGCCCAGCGCGTAGCGGGACGCGCGCCGCTGGGCCGGGTCGGTCATGCCGGCGCGCAGCCGCCGCGGGTGCGCCATCGACAGCACCACGAGCCGGCGCACGCTCCTGGGGTGCAGCGCGGCCATGGTCCAGCCGAGCAGCCCGCCCCAGTCGTGGCCCACGACCACGGCGTCCTGCTCGCCCAGCGCTCGCACGAGCGCGGCGACGTCCGCCGACAACGTGGGCAGGTCGTAGCCGCGCGGTGGCTTGTCGCTCGCGCCGTAGCCGCGCAGGTCGGGCGCGACGACGTGGAACCCCGCCTCCGCCAGCCCGGTCAGCTGCGACCGCCAGGTCCACCAGAACTGCGGGAACCCGTGCAGCAGCAGGACCAGCGGCCCCGAGCCGGCCTCCGCCGCGTGCAGGCGGACGCCGTTCGCCGAGATGTCGCGGTGGGTCCAGGGCCCGGGCAGGAGGACGCTGGTCGCGTCGGGTGGGCCGTCCGGGGGGACGGTCACCGGGCGCTCAGACCTTGTACGTCTGGTTGCCGCGCAGGGCGACCTTGCCGTTGCTCACCTCGGGGACGTCCCGGTGGCGCGCCCCGGGGGCCTCGCGGTGCAGCACCTCCGGCAGGTCGGAGAGGGTCTCCAGCGTGCGCTCCGGCTTCTCGATCTTCTTGATCATCCGGCGCCCGATCAGCGCGCAGACGCCGGCCAGCAGCAGCAGGAAGACGGTCACGATGCCGTAGGAGACCCAGCGGGGGAGCCCCAGCGCGGTAAGCGCCTCGGCCACCGTGACGAAGAAGTAGATCCCCGCGAACGCCACCAGGACACCGGCCGCGCCGAACAGGCCGACGCTGATGCCGGCCTTCTTCGCCGACTTGCCGATCTCGGCCTTGGCCAGCTCGATCTCGCTGCGGACCAGCGTGGAGATGTCGGCCATCGCGCTCTGGACGAGCGTGCCGACGGAGGGCTCCTCGGCTCCTGTCGTCGAGTTCCGGGAAGCCGGCGACACACTGTGGGCCACGGGGGCTCCTCCTTCGATCGGTGCAGGTGGTCACCCGAATCGTGCCGCACGTCGGCCGAGCGCGCGCCTCCGCCTCCCCCGATCGGGAGGCGGAGGCGCCGGGGCTCAGTCCTCGGAGGGTGCCGCGGGCAGCTTCTCCTTGATCATGTTCATCACCGAGGAGTCGGTCAGCGTCGTCACGTCGCCGAGCTCGCGGTTCTCGGCGATGTCGCGGAGCAGTCGCCGCATGATCTTGCCCGAGCGGGTCTTGGGCAGCTCCTGCACGACCATGATCTGGCGCGGCTTGGCGATGGGGCCGATGTCCTTCGCGACGTGCGTCTTCAGCGTCTGCACGAGCTCGTCGCCGGAGTCCTCCGCATTGCCGCGCAGGATCACGAAGGCGACGATGCCCTGGCCGGTCGTCGGGTCGCTGGCGCCGACGACCGCGGCCTCCGCGACGGTCGGGTGACCCACCAGCGAGGACTCGACCTCGGTGGTGGAGATCCGGTGACCGGACACGTTCATGACGTCGTCGACCCGGCCGAGCAGCCAAATGTTGCCGTCCGCGTCCTTCTTGGCCCCGTCGCCGGCGAAGTAGACGTTCTTGCCGAACCGCGACCAGTAGGTGTCGACGTAGCGGTCGTCGTCGCCCCAGATGGTGCGCAGCATCGACGGCCACGGCTCGGTCAGCACCAGCAGGCCGGTCGAGTCGTCGGCCAGCTCGTTGCCCTCGTCGTCGACGACCTTGGCGGAGATCCCCGGGAAGGGCACCTGGGCGGAGCCCGGGACGAGCGTCGTGACGCCGGGCAGCGGGGTGATCATGTGGGCGCCGGTCTCGGTCTGCCACCAGGTGTCGACGATCGGGCAGCGCCCGCCGCCGATGTTCTGGTGGTACCAGAGCCACGCCTCCGGGTTGATCGGCTCGCCGACCGAGCCCAGCAGCCGCAGCGACGTCAGGTCGAAGCCGGCCGGGATGTCCTCGCCCCACTTCATGAACGTCCGGATGACCGTGGGGGCGGTGTAGAGGATGGTGACGCCGTACTTCTGGATCAGCTCGAACCAGCGGCCGCGGTGCGGGGTCTCCGGCGTCCCCTCGTACATGACCGACGTGGCCCGGTTGGCCAGCGGCCCGTAGACGATGTAGCTGTGGCCGGTCACCCAGCCGACGTCGGCCGCCGTCCAGTAGACGTCGTCGTCGGGCTTGAGGTCGAAGGTCGCCCAGTGCGTGTAGGCGACCTGCGTCAGGTAGCCGCCGCTGGTGTGCAGGATGCCCTTGGGCTTCGCCGTCGTCCCCGACGTGTACATGATGTAGAGGGGGTGCTCGGCGTCGAAGGACTCCGGCTCGTGCTCGGTCGACTGCCGCTCGACGACGTCGTGCCACCAGAGGTCGCGGCCCTCCGTCCACTCGACGTCCTGCTCGGTCCGCTTCACCACCAGCACGTTGCGGACGCCGGGGCTGCGGCCCACCGCGTCGTCCACGGCCGGCTTGAGGGCGCTGGGGGCGCCGCGCCGGTAGCCGCCGTCGGCGGTGATGACGAGGACGGCACCGGCGTCGTCGAGCCGGCTGGCCAGGGCGTCGGCGGAGAAGCCGCCGAAGACGACCATGTGGACGGCGCCGATGCGGGCGCAGGCCAGCATCGCGATGATGGTCTCCGGGATCATCGGCATGTAGATGGCGACGCGGTCGCCGGCGTTCACGCCGAGCTCCACCAGCGCGTTCGCGGCCTTGGAGACCTCGTCCTTGAGCTGGGCGTAGGTGATCGTGCGGGTGTCGCCCGGCTCGCCCTCCCAGTGGTAGGCGACCTGGTCGCCGTGGCCGTCCTCGACGTGCCGGTCGACGCAGTTGTAGGCGACGTTGAGCTTGCCGCCGACGAACCACTTGGCGAACGGCGGGTTGCTCCAGTCGAGGACCTCGTCCCACTCCTGGGTCCAGGTGAGCCGGCGGGCCTGCTCCGCCCAGAAGCCGAGGCGGTCCTGCGCCGCCCGGTCGTAGACGTCCGGACCGACGTTGGCGTGGGCGGCGAGCTGCTCGGGCGGCGGGAACGTCCGGCCCTCCGTCGAGGTCGTCGTCTCGCTCATGCGGTACCTCCCCATTCCGGTGGCGCGCAGCGGCGCGGCCACGTCGCACTGTGGCTCCCACCACACCGTATGGCCCGCGGCCCCGGGCGTCTGCTCCGGGACGGCGGACGGCTGGTTCCGTGCGGCGGCCGGTCAGACTGACCCCGTGGCGGAGCGGCTCCAGGACGCGGTGACGGCGCAGGTGCCGGGCGCCGCGGCGCTCGGGCTGGTCGCGCCGGCGTCCGCGGTGCTCGTCCCGGGTGCCACGCTGGCCGATGCGGGCTGGACGGCGCGGCAGGTGCGCGGCGCCGCGGACGCACGGGTCGCCGCCACGGTGTGGTGGTACTCCCTGTCGTCGGTGCTGCTCACGCCGCCGCTGGCCGGTCTGGTCGCCGGGTCGCCGCTGTCGGCGCGCCTCGAGGACCTGTCCGTCGCCTTCTCCGCGGGCCGGCCGGTCGCCGCCGTGTCGGGCGGCCGGGGCGGGGACCTCGCCGCCGACCTGCGCGACTCCCTGGCGGCCGTCGTGACGGCGGTGGCCGACGCCGGGGGGATGCGCGCACGGCCGCTCTGGGCGATCGCGACCGACTCGCTCGCCAACCGGCTGCTGGTGCTCGGGCAGGCCACGGGGGACGTCGGGCGGACCACTGGGCTCGCGGCACCGCTCGCCGCCGCCGTCGGGCCGCCGCTGCCGGTGCCGCGCTACGAGGACGTCGGTGGTCGCCGGTTCGTCCGGCGGGCGTCGTGCTGCCTGCTCGACCGGATGCCCGGCATGCCCACCTGCACCTCCTGCCCGAACCGTGCACCCGAGGAGCGCCGGCGGCTGCTGGAGCGGCTCGCGGGCCGCGGCTGAGACGACGACGGGACGCCCGGGCGGTGCCCGGACGTCCCGTCGCTCGATGCCCGTGTCAGGGGGTCGTGCAGTACCGCGCGTGCTCGAGGTCGCCGGCGTGCGCCACCGGGGTGAACCGGCAGCCGTAGCGGCGGTCGGCCACGACGGCCGGGTCGAGGACGTCGTCGCCCGCAGGCCGCACCCCGTCCTCCACCCAGGCGACCAGGTCGGTGAAGGCCTGGTTGCGCTCGGCCGCGGTGAAGTCGCAGTGGCCGACCGACCGGATGGCCCGCTGCACGAGCAGGTCGGACCGGCCGTTGGCCGCCGCGTCCTGCGCGTACAGCTGCTCCATGCTGAACGGCACGAACAGGTCGCCCAGGCCGTGCAGGGTCAGCACCGGGACGTCGAACGTGCCGTCGATCGTGGGCACGCCGGACAGACCGTTGCTGCCCCTGCTGGCCTCGACCCGGAGCACCTCGGCGTTGAGCTGCTGCTCGGCGGGCGTCAGGGCCGGGTCGGCGTCGAACTGGTAGACGGTGGCCGCGTTGCCGGGGACCGACTTCGACTGCCCCTCCTCGCCGTAGCCCGGGTACTGCGGGTGCACGGTGAACAGGAAGTCCCCGAAGGACGCGAAGCCGGCCTCGGCGAGCGGGCGCTCCCCGCCGGTGCGCTGCTCGGTCAGCGCGCGAAGCTGCTGCCCTGCGGGGGTGAGCGTCCGCGGGTAGGAGGGGCCGCCGCCGAGCGCCTGCTCGATCCGCGGCACGGTGGTGGTCAGGTAGTCCGCCGGTGCCGGGTACACCTGCGGGACGTCCGCGAGGGCCTGGGCCGCGAGGTTGTAGTCGAGGAACGTGTCGAACAGGCGCCGGTCGCCCATGACCCCGCAGCGGGGGAGCGCACCGTCGTACTGGTTGCGGTACTGCTCGATCGTCACGCCGATGACGTGCCCGCCCATCGAGTCACCCGTGATGTAGCGGCGCTCGGGCTCGCCGTAGGTGCGGTCGAAGTACTGGGCGAGCCGGTGCGTGCTCTTCACGCCGGACACGACGTCGTAGCCGTTCTCGTCGTAGCTCGAGGCCGCCCATGCGTATCCCTCCCCGATCAGGAAGTCGCGCTCCGGCGGGTTGCTCACCGTCAGCTCGGCGCCGGTGCCCCGATAGCCGTGGGCGTAGACGACCAGGTCACCGTTCCAGTTCTCGGGGACCTCGAGGCGGAAGCCCGCGCCCTGCAGGACGCCCCACTCGCGGGTGGTCGTCGTGCCGGGCAGCGCCTCGAACGGCAGCTTCGTCTCGTCGACGTAGTACTCGACCGGCGGGGGGACGGGGTACTTCGGTGTGGGGGCGGCGGTGGCCGGACCGGCGACGGCGGGCACGCAGAGCGCGAGGGCGAGGGGAAGGAAGAGCAGGCGGTGCGAACGTCTCACGGAGGAGCCTCCCGGCATCGGTGACGGTGCATGCACAGTAGGTCACCGTGTCCCACGTCACACGGCGGGGTTCGGGTGTGAGGCCAGCGCCACGGGATGAGGACCGCTCGCACTCCGTCGTCCTCGGGGTGATGATCGCTGCGGGGACCGTCGTCGAGGCGACAGGGGGAGAGCAGATGCCCGTCATGCCTGCTGCGTTCTTCGGCCACGGCAACCCGATGAACGCGCTCGAGAAGAACCGGTACACCGAGGCCTGGCGGGCGTTCGGTCAGGCGGTGCCACGGCCCCGAGCCATCCTGGTCGTCTCCGCGCACTGGTACGTCCAGGCCACCGCGGTGACGGCGATGCCCCGCCCGCGCACCATCCACGACTTCTTCGGCTTCCCGCGCGAGCTCTTCGACGTCGACTACCAGCCGCCCGGGCTGCCGGAGCTCTACGAGGAGATCGCCGACGTCGTCCACCCGACGTGGGTGGGGGCCGACGTGGACAGCTGGGGGATCGACCACGGGGCCTGGTCGGTGCTGGTGCACGCCTTCCCGGACGCCGACACCCCCGTCGTCCAGCTGTCGATCAACGCGCTCAAGTCCTTCGACTACCACCTGCAGCTGGGGGCCGCGCTCGCGCCGCTGCGGGAGGACGGGGTGCTGGTGATCGGCAGCGGCAACGTGGTGCACAACCTGGGTGGGGTGAGCCGGGCGCTGCCGGACTCGGGCTTCGACTGGGCGCAGCGGTTCGACCAGGAGGCCAAGCAGGTGATGCTGACCGACCCCACCGAGGTCGGCCGGCTCGACGGGCACCGCGACTACGACCTCGCCGTCCCCACCCCCGACCACTTCCTGCCGCTGCTCTACGTCGCCGGGGTCGCGGGGGCGACCGGGACGACCGCGGAGGTGCTCGTCGACGGCTACGCGTACGGCTCGCTGTCCATGACGGCGTACACGGTCGGCATGGACGCACCACCGTCGTCCGGGTCGGGGTTCGCCGCGCCGCTGCCGGAGGGCCCGCCGGCGGACGGCGCCAACATCTAGTGCTCCGGGGCGGCCACGCGCTCGCGCAGCAGGCGGACCGCGGCGGCGGGATCGGCCGCGGCGAACGACACCCGCTCGACGGCGTGGGCCGTGCCGTCCGCCTCGACGGTCGCGGCGGGGGAGAACCGCAGCTCGACGCCCGTGCCGCCCATGAACGACAGGGCGAGGGAGTCGCCGTCGACCTCGAGCGTCCTCGGGTGCTCGCTGCGCACGCTCTTCGCCACCCCGGCGAGGGTGGCGAGGGGGACGCGGACCGCGCGGAAGTGGCCGGACCGCAGCAGCAGCTCGCCGGGCCGCAGCAGGTGCGGGTGCTGGCGCATCGTGCGGTCGAAGGCCAGCAGCCCCAGCACCCCGTAGACGCTGAGCGCCAGCAGGGGCCAGCGCAGGGGCGCCCAGGTGACGAGCACGTGCACGACCACCGTCTCCAGCACGCCGACGGCGGTGATCGTCCAGATCACCGCGCCGTCGAGCCCGTTGTAGGGCAGCTGCACGTCGTCCGGCCCGGCGGACGTGCGCCCGCGCAGCCACCACCACAGCGCCCGGGCCAGCCCCGCCTGGGAGCGGAGGAACCCCGCCACTCGCATGTCAGGCCGTGCGGCCCGGCGGCTCGTCGCCCGCCGGTGGCCGAAGGTCGCTGATCCGCGGGAAGGGCTCGGTCGAGAAGATCGTCTCCACCGGCAGTCCGAAGAACTCCGCGATCCGCAGGGCCAGGTGCAGGCTCGGGCTGTACTCGCCCCGCTCCAGGTAGCCCACGGTCTGGTAGTGGACGCCGAGGGCGTCGGCCAGCTGCCGCCTCGTCACGCCCTGCTCCGCCCGGAGCAGCGCGATCCGGTTGTAGACGGCGTCCCCGGTCACTTGACCCACTGCAGGGCCGCCTCCTTGGCCTCCATCACCTGGGACCCGGACTGCCGCTGGGCCATCCGGCGCAGCACCCGCGGGGTGACCAGCAGCCCGAACGCCGCCCAGGCGGCCAGGACGAGCACGGTCATGCCGGTGCGCCAGGAGTCGCCCACCTCCAGCGAGGCCGCGGCGTCGGGGAGGAACGCCGAGCGCATGCCCAGGCCGATCCAGTAGGTGGGGAACACCTGGGCGACGACCTGCAGCCACCCCCACATCTGCTGGATCGGGAAGAAGATCCCGGAGATCGTCGTCAGCACGATGATCGGCAGCATCCCCCAGGTGCCGACCTTCTGGACGCTCGGCACGACCGAGCCGAGGATCATGCCGAGCGGCAGCGTAGCGAGCAGCCCGAGCACGGCGACCCAGGCCACGGTGGCCCACCCGGCCAGGCCGTTGCTCATGACGTCGTCGAACAGGAAGAAGCTGGGCACGAGGATCACCAGCAGCAGCGGCACCAGCCCGAGCGAGTGGTAGAGCAGCTGGCCGGTCACGTAGCCCTGCATCCCGTGGGGGAGGGCCTTGTGGCGCAGCAGCGTGCCGTCCTCCCGCTCCATCGCCAGCGCGTACGCCGGCCCGATGACGACGCCGAACGCCAGCAGGGCACCGAGGATGCTCGGGAGGGCGAACGTGGGCAGCATCAGGTCGCTGCCCTCGACCTCGCTGTTCCGGTTGAACCACAGGTAGGCCAGCGTCCCGACCCCCACGAACAGGTAGAAGCCCTGGTCCTGCGTGCTGCGCAGGCTGAGCACGAACTCGGTCCAGCCGCGTCGCAGGCCGAGCGCGATCGCGTGACGGGTCGGGTTCACCGGGAGACCTCCGCGAGTGCAGGAGCGGTCCGGTCGCCGGCCTCGAACCGCCGCACCATGGCGATGTAGGTGTCCTCGAGGCTGGCCCGGCGGACCTCGAGGTCGGTGATCTCCTCGCCGTGCTGCTCGAAGAGCCGCCGCACGAAGGGGGTCGGCTCCTCGGTCGCGTGCACGAACCGCTCGCCGCCGCGGGACCAGCGCACCTCGGACGTGCCCGCCACCTGGCGGGTGAGCTCGTCGGCGCTGCCGTCGGCGACGATCCGGCCCGCGGTCAGGACGAGGATCCGGTCGGCCAGCCGCTCGGCCTCGGCCAGGTCGTGCGTGGTCAGCAAGATGCTCGTGCCCTCCAGGTCGGAGAGCCGGTGGACCAGGTCGTGGAAGTCGCGCCGGGCCTGGGGGTCGAACCCCGCCGTGGGCTCGTCCAGGAACAGCAGCTCCGGTCGCCCGATGATCCCCATCGCCACGTCCAGCCGCCGCCGCTGGCCGCCGGAGAGGGTGCCGATCTTCCGGTCGGCGTTCTCGGTCAGCCCGACCGTGTCCAGCAGCCGGTCGAGCTCGTAGGGCCGCGGGTGCTCCGGCGTCGAGTACGGGGCGAAGTACCCGCCCAGCTGCTCGAGCAGCCGACGGGGTGTCCAGCGCGCGTGGTCGCGCCACGACTGGAGCACCACCCCGACGCGGGCCCGCCAGGCGTCCCCGGCCACCGCCGGGTCCTCGCCGAGCACCTGGACGGCGCCCCCGGACCGCTTCCGGAAGCCCTCCAGGATCTCGATCGTCGTCGTCTTGCCGGCGCCGTTGGGGCCGAGGAGGCACACCACCTCGCCCGGGTTCACCTCGAAGTCGACGCCGGTGAGGACGTCGTGCGTGCCGTAGGTCATCTGCAGGCCGGAGACCCGGACCACCGGTTCGAACTGCGAGCTCATGCGGCGACACCGTCCCTGGAGCGCGTTCCCGGATCGATGGCGCAGATAGTAGGAGTGCTACATCTGCAGTACAAGTGCTTTCGCCGGCGGTATGCGGCAGAGTGGGCGCGTGAGCGACGCAGTCACGGGCCCGGCCAGCTACTTCCCCTCCATCGAGAAGAAGTACGGCCGGTCGATCGCGGAATGGCAGGAGGTCATCCGCTCCTCGCCGCTGACCAAGCACATGGAACTGGTCAGCTGGCTCAAGACCGAGCACGGGCTGGGGCACGGCCACGCCAACGCCCTGGTGGCGCACACGCTCGCGGAGGACTCCGGGAGCTAGCGCTCAGTCCAGGTCGTCGTCGTCCGGCGGGGGAGCGTCGTGCGGGCCGTTCAGGGCGACGACGGCGCCCACCACCCAGACGGCGGGCGGCCGGATCCCCGCCTCGGCCATCGTCCGGGGCAGCTCGGCCAGCGTGGTGCGGACGGCGTGCTGTGTCGGCGTCGAGCCGTCGGCGATCACCGCCACGGGCGTGTCCGGGGCCCGCCCGTGCTCGACGAGCGCGGTGGCGATGGCGGGCGCGGTGTCCACGCCCATGAGGACGACGACTGTGCCGCGCAGCCGGGCGATCGCCGGCCAGTCGACCAGCGACTGGGGGTGGCCCGGGGGCAGGTGCCCGGACACGACCACGAACTCGTGGGTGAGGCCCCGGTGCGTGACCGGGATGCCGGCCAGGGCCGGGACGGAGATCGCGCTGGTGACGCCCGGGACCACCTCGACCGGCACGCCGGCGGCCACGCACGCCTCGAGCTCCTCCATGCCGCGGCCGAACACGAACGGGTCGCCGCCCTTGAGCCGGACCACCCGCTTGCCGGCGAGCGCGCGCTCAACCAGGAGGGCGTTGATCTGCTCCTGCGCCATCGACCGGCCGCGGGGGAGCTTCGAGGCGTCGACGACCTCGACCGACGTGGGCAGCGACTCGAGCAGCGTGAGCGGGGCGAGGTGGTCGGCGACGACGACGTCGGCCTGCGCGACCGCCTGCCTCCCGCGCACGGTGATCAGCCCCGGATCACCGGGCCCTCCGCCCACCAGGACGACGCTGCCGCCGCGGGCCACCTCCGGCGTGCGCGCCGCGCGGTCGGCGATGCTCCCGTCGGTGAGGCCGGCGACGACGGCATCCCGGATACCGATCGCCCGCTGGGGGTCGCCACCGCCGTGCACGCCGACCACCAGCTCGCCGTGCCGGCCGACCGCGGGGGTCCAGACGCTCGACGCCGCGCGGTCGTCGGCGCGGGCGCAGAAGATGCGGGCGCGCTCGGCCTCCTCGGCCACGGCCGCGTTCACGGCCGGGTCGTCGGTCGCCGCCACGGCATACCACGCGCCGTCGAGGTCGCCCGGCTCGTAGCGACGGCGCACCCAGGTGAGCGAGCCCGGCTCGACGAGCGCCTCCAGCGCCGGCGTCACCTCGGGGGAGACCAGGGTGACGCGGGCGCGCGCGGCGAGCAGGCCGGCGACGCGGCGGTGGGCCACCTGACCGCCGCCGACCACGACCACCCGGCGGTCGAGCAGCCGCAGGCCGACGGGGTAGACGACCCCGCTGCCCGGGTCCACCGGCGTCGCGTTCACTTCTCCGTGACGCCCGCGGAGTCGAAGGTGGCCACGTCGCGCAGCGCCCGTGCGGCGCTCGCCACCAGCGGGAGCGCCAGCAGTGCGCCGGTGCCCTCGCCGAGCCGCAGGTCCAGCCCGAGCAGCGGGCGCAGGCCGAGCGACTCGAGCGCGATCGCGTGCCCCGGCTCGACCGACGCGTGCCCGGCGATCGCGTACTCGATCGCGGTGGGGCAGAGGGCGGCCGCGGCCAGCGCGGCGGAGCCGGCGATCGCACCGTCCAGGAGCACCGGCACCCGGGCGGCCGCGGCGCCGAGCACGAAGCCGGCCAGTGCCGCGTGCTCCAGCCCGCCCACCTCCGCGAGCGCGGCCAGCGCCTCGTCCGGGCCGGCCGGCGGCGTCGGCACCCGCTCGACGGCCTGTGCCACGACGGCCACCTTGCGCGCGAGCGTCGGGTCGTCGACCCCGGTCCCGCGGCCGGTCGCCGCGGCCGGGTCCGCGCCGGTGAACGCGCAGACCAGCGCCGCGGACGCGGTCGTGTTGGCGATGCCCATGTCGCCGGTGACCAGGCACGGCGAGGCGGTGGCCAGGCGGGTGGCCACCTCGATGCCCGCCTCGACCGCGCGGCGCGCCTCGTCGAGCGTCATGGCCGGGCCCTCGGCGAGGTCGGCGGTGCCGGCGCGCACCTTCCGGTCGAGCAGGTTCTCCGCCGGATCGAGTGGCGCGGCCACGCCGACGTCCACGACGACGACCTCGGCGCCCAGCTCGGCGGCGAAGGCGTTCACCACGGCCCCGCCGGCCAGGAAGTTCGCCACCATCTGGGCGGTCACCTCCTGCGGCCACGGTGTGACCCCCTGCGCGTGCACCCCGTGGTCGCCGGCGAAGACAGCGACCACGGCCGGGACCGGCAGCGGGGCGGGGCAGGTGCCGGCGATCCCGGCGAGCTGCACCGCGACGTCCTCGAGCACGCCGAGGGAGCCCGGCGGCTTGGTCATCCGGTCCAGCCGTTCCCGGGCGGCGCGCTCGGCCGCGACGTCCCGCGGGACGACGGCGTCGATGGTCTCGCCCAGCAGGGTGCCGGCGAACGGGTGCGGGTCGGTGCTCAGCTCGTCTCCTCGGGCGCGGGTCGTGGGGACAACAGGATCGCAGCGCCGCGGCCGGCTCCCGCGCGCGAGGTCCGGGAGGGACCCTCGCAGGCGTTTGTTGCACGCCGATGACGGGTCACTTGACGATCCGGAAAGCGAGCGCCATGCTTTCCGACATGGAAAGCGACGGCGAGACCATGGACCGGACGGCGGCCGCGGCGGAGCTCGCCGCGCTGGATGCGGACCGGGCGGCGCTGGCCGACCGGGCCGTGCAGCCGTGGTGGTACGACGCGCTCCTCGGCCTGCTGGTCGCCGGCTTCATCGCGTCCTACTCGACGCGCAACGCCTGGGTCATCGCCGGTGCGCTCCTCGTGCTGCTGCTCGGCCTCCGCGCGCTCATGGCGATCTACCGCCGGATCACCGGCATGTGGGTCAGCGGGCTCCGCCCCGGGGCGACCCAGCGGGCCGTCAGGGTCTGGTTCGTCGGCTACGCGGTCGTCGTGGCCGCGGGTGCGGCGTTCGAGTTCGGGCTGGAGATCCGCGGCGCGATGGTCGTCGCCGGCGTCGTCGTCGGGATCGGGCTCGCGGCGATCAGCCAGTGGTGGGCGCGCATCTACGTCGCGGAGCTGCGGGGCGAGCTGTGACCTCGGTCCAGCCGCGCTTCGACTCCGTGGTGCACATGCCGCCGCGGTTGCAGGTCTGCGGCCTCCTCGCGGCGGTCACCGACATGGACTTCGCCCTGGTCCGCGAGCGCGTCGGCGTGAGCGACTCGGTCCTCTCCAAGCACGTCAAGCAGCTGGAGGAGGCCGGCTACGTGACCGTCCGCAAGTCCACCCGCGCCTCCCGGGTGCGCACCAACCTCGCCCTGACGGCAGCCGGGCGGGCGGCCTTCGACGCACACGTGGCCGAGCTGCGGCGGATCACCGGAGCCTGACCGGGCAGAGTGGCCCCGTGGGCAACCGGGGTCGCGAGCTGCTCCCGCTGGCCACCGTCGTCGCCGCCGCCGTGGTCGCGAGCCTCGGCTTCGCGGCCCTGGGCCTGCCCTCCCCAGCGCTGTTCGGCGGGCTGCTGGCCGGCCTGGTCAGGGCGCTCGCGCTCCCCGGCGCGGTCGCCGTCCCCGGTCCGGCCACCACCGCGGGCCAGGCGGTGATCGGCGTGGCGATGGGGGCGCTGGTCGACCTCGAGACGCTCCGGGCGGTGGCCGCCAACTGGCTGCCCGTCCTCCTGGTCACGGTGGGGACGCTCGCCCTGAGCCTCGGCGCCGGTCTGCTGCTGCGCCTGCAGCGTGGCATCACGCCGGTGACCGGCGCCTTCTCGATGATCGCCGGCGGCGCCTCCGGCATCATCGCGATGGCGCGCGACCTCGGCGCCGACGACCGCATGGTCGCCGTCCTGCAGTACCTGCGGGTGCTGCTGATCGTCGTCCTGATGCCCGTGGTCGCGACGGTCGTCTACGGGGCCTCGGGGAGCGGCACCGCCGGTCCGGCCGAGGAGGGCCCGGGCTGGCCCGCCGGGCTCCTGTTCACCGTCGGGTGCGGCGTGGTCGGGCTGGTCGCCGGGCGGCTGGCGCGGGTGCCCGTGGCGGCGCTGCTCGGCCCGATGGTGGCGGCCGCGGTCGTCGACCTGACCGGGCTCGGGCGCGGCGCGGAGGTGCCCGCCCTCGTCCAGGCCGCCGCCTTCCTCGTCATCGGCCTGCAGGTCGGCGTGAGCTTCACCCGGGACAGCCTGCGCACCATCGGCCGCGCGCTGCCGCTGGCCCTCGCCGTGATCCTCGGGCTGATCGCAGCCTCGGCCGGGCTCGGCGCGGTGCTCTCGGTGGCCACGGGCGTCAGCGCGCTCGACGGCTACCTCGCCACCACCCCCGGCGGCCTCTACGCGGTGCTCGCCACCGCGAGCGACATCGGCGCCGACGCGACGTTCGTCCTCGCCGTCCAGGTGCTGCGGCTGTTCGTCATGCTCCTGAGCGCCCCGCTGGTCGCCCGATGGCTGCGCAGATCCGCCGGGAGCTGACCGGGACCGTCCTCCGGGCCTACCCTTGCTGGCCGGGCACCGTGCCGACCGGCGGCGCGGCGCACCAGACGCTGGAGGCGGAGCTGACCGAGGACGCATCGACCGGGACGGGCGCGAGCGCGGACGACGCCGTGCTGCTCTTCGTCGGCGGTCCCCTCGACGGGCGTGTGGAGATCCGCGCGGCCCGGCACGGCGACCCGCTGCCGACGGTCACCCACGTCCACCTCCACGGCGGCCCCAAGGTCGTGCACCGGTACGACCTGGAGCCGCTGACCGAGGGCGTCGGCGTCTACAACCTCCGGCCGCCGGCGCGGAAGCCCGCGCGGGACGAGTCCGCCGCGGCCGAGTGACGATCGGGGTCCTACGACCCTGTTGATGTCCTAACGGTGTTAGGACACTTTCGGTCGTGACCGGGACCGTGCCCCTGGACCGCCGGCAGCGGCGGCGGCAGGAGACCATCGAGCAGGTGCTCGACGTCGCTGTCGAGGTCATGGCCGACCAGGGGGTCGCCGGGCTGACGCTCGGGGAGGTCGCTCGCCGGATGGGCATCCGGCCGCCGTCGCTCTACGGGTACTTCGACGGCAAGAACGCGCTCTACGACGCCCTGTTCGAGCGGGGGTGGCGCGAGCTGCTCGCCGTCGTCGTCCGGGCCCAGGAGGAGTCCGCGGGACGGCCGCCGGCCGAGACCCTGGTGGTGGTCGAGACGGCCTTCGTCCGCTGGGCCGTCGAGCACCCGGCCTACGCGCCGCTGATGTTCTGGCGGCCGGTTCCCGGCTTCACGCCCTCGGCCCGCGCCTACGCGCCGGCCGTGGAGCTCGAACGCCTGAACCGCGCCTTCCTCGTCGAGCTGCGCGACGCCGGGCTCCTAGCCGACAGCGCCGACCTCGAGCTGGCGTACCGCACCCAGACCGCCCTGATCAGCGGCGTCGTCTCCCAGCAGCTGGCCAACGCGCCGGGGGAACCGTTCGAGACCGGCACCTACACGTCGACCCTGCCCGCCGTGGTCGCGATGTGGCTGGCCCACCACGGCGGAATCCGATGAACCCACCCGGAGAGGCACGCCGATGACCGCGACCACGACCGCCCGTCCTCCTGCCCGAGCCGCCGTCCTCGACCGCGGACCGGCGATGCGCCTGGCCGCCGAGGAGTACCGCCGGTTCACCGACCAGCTGCGCGACCTCGGCCCCGAGGACTGGTCACGGCCTACTGACTGCCCCGCCTGGGACGTGCGCGCCATGGCCGGCCACGTGCTCGGCATGGCGCAGATGGTGGCCTCCGTGCGGGGGCTCGCGAGCCAGAACATCGCCTCCACACGCGCCGGCGGCGGCATCGACGCGCTCACCGCCGTCCAGGTCCGGCGGACCTCCGGCCTGTCGGCCCAGGACGTCGTCGCGCAGCTGGATTCCGTCGCCCCGCGGGCGGTGCGGGGACGGCGCCGGCTCGCCGCCGTCCTGGGGCGCGTGGTCCTCCCCGAGGCGCAGGAGGTGGGCGGGCAGACCGAGCGATGGCGGTTCGGCTTCCTCTTCGACGTGGTCCTCACCCGCGACACCTGGATGCACCGGACCGACGTCGCCCGGGCGACCGGGCGCGACCTGCACCTGACCCCCGGCCACGACGGCACGATCGTCGCCGACGTCGTCGCGGAGTGGGCCGCGCGGCACGGCCGCCCGTACCGCCTGCGGCTCACCGGGCCGGCGGGCGGCAGGTGGTCGGCCGGCACGGACGGTGACGAGCTCGAGCTGGACGCCGTCGAGTTCTGCCGCGTGCTGTCCGGCCGGGGCCGGGGCGAGGGCCTGCTGGCGCAGCAGGTCCCGTTCTAGCCGCTCACCAGCCCTGGACCCGTCGCGCGGCGCCCACCACGCGGTCGAACCGCTCCCGGTCCAGCGCGGCGCCCTCCCGGCGCACCGCCGCCGGGTCGAGCTCCAGCAACCGGTCGAGCCGGACCTCGCTGGGCCGGTTGCGGGCGTCCCACGAGCCGGTGCCGATGTCGGTCCACACCCGCCCGTGCCGGGCCTCGTCCGCGGCGTCCCGGTCGTGGTCCTTGCTGGTCAGCATCAGGCCGAGGAGGACCTCGCCCCGCCGGCCGATGACGAGCACCGGGCGGTCCTTCCCCCGGCCGTCGCCCTCGTCGTAGGGCACCCAGGCCCACACGATCTCGCCGGGGTCGGGGCGCCCGTCGGCCCGGGGTCGGTACTCGACGTCCGGGACCGCGGCGGACGGCGGACCGGCCGGTCGCCGTCGCGGCGCGCTCGCCGCGACGGTGCGGCGGACCAGCCCGGCGACGCGACCGATCAGCGTGAGGGGACGTGCCATGGGGGCACGGTACGGGTGCTCGACTGTCACTTGTGACACATCGGCACCAATTGGTCACGGAGAGGGTTGCGACTGCCGATAGCGGGGCACCATGGCCCCACGGGGCGGACGCGGCGGGACGCTCCGGGATACGGGGGTCCCAGTGACGACGTTCGAACCGGTACGACCGGCTGTGCCGCGAGCCCGTGAGGTGCAGGCCAGCGTGCTGGCCGCGTTCCAGCTCGTGGAGGACGCCCGCTACTCCGGCAGCGGTCGGCGCCGGCGCCGTCAGCGGTCGCGCATCCTGGCCGAGCGCGCGGTCGCGGACCGCAAGCTCCTCCGGGACCTCCGCGCCGGCTGAGGCCGGGCGGGCCGGCCGCCCTCAGGTCACGCAGAACTCGTTGCCCTCCGGGTCGGCCATGGTGACCCACTCGAAGGGCCCCTGCGACCCGCGCCAGAGCTCCGTGGCGCCCAGACCCAGCAGCCGGGCGACCTCCGCCTCGCGGCGGTCCGCGCCGACGCGGACGTCGAGGTGCAGCCGGTTCTTGACCGTCTTGGGCTCGGGGACGGTCTGGAACAGCAGCCGCGGACGGCCGGGGTCGGGGCTGTTGACCGCCGCGCCGGCCTTCCACACCAGCGCGCCCTGGTGCTGGGTGGTGTCGGACTCGGCCGCGGCCCCCGTCTCCACCATGCGGCGGATGAAGGACTCGTCCTGGACCTCGACCTGCCAGCCCAGCACCTCCGCCCACCAGTCGGCGAGGTCGTGCGGCCCGGAGCTGTCGATGACGATCTGGACGTCGAAGGACATGGGCGCAGGCTAGAGCGGGGGACCGACGTTCCGGTCGGCTCAGAGCTCCTGGGCGAGGTCGGCGCGGATGGTCGCGTCGTCGGGCAGGTCGGTCTCGAGCGCGCAGTGGTCCTTGAGCACGCGGCCGAACGGGGTGAGCGCGGACTTGTCGACGTGCCGCGAGGAGTCCCACAGGCCCGACCGCATGACCGACTTCGGGCACTGGAAGTAGGCCTTGTGCACCGTCATCTGCAGGACCGACAGCGGTGCCCGGCCGAACTCGGTGAGGTCGACGTCGAGGTCCTCCGGCCGGAGCAGCGTCGTCGTCCCGTAGACGCGCAGCGTCTGCTCGATGCCGGGCACGAGGAACATCAGGGCGGCCCGGGGGTTGGCCGCGGCGTTGCGCAGGCTGTCGACGCGGTTGTTGCCGGGGCGGTCGGGCAGGAGCAGGCGGTGCTCGTCCAGCACGTGCACGAAGCCGGGGTCGCCGCCGCGCGGGGAGATGTCCGGCCACCCCTCGGCGTCGGCCGTGGCCAGCGTGGCGAAGGGGGAGTGGGCGATGAACTCGCGGCAGTGCCGGTCGAGGTGGTCGATGACCTTGTCCAGCACCAGCCCGCCCGGGGCGCGGTAGCCGGCCAGCACGTCCTCGACGGTGTCCACGGACTGACGGTAACCGGTGCCCCCGCTAGCGTGGCGCCCCGTGCCAGAGGTGTGGAGCTCGCCGGTCCGGTTCGTGGAGTGCGACCAGCAGGGCGTCGTGTTCAACGCCCACTACCTGACGTGGGCCGACGAGGCCTCCAACCACTGGTGGGCCGCACACGGCCTGCCCTGGGACGTGGTCGCCGGGCGGGTGAACCCCGTGGTCAAGGCCAGCACTCTGGAGTGGACGTCGTCGGCGCGCTGGGGCGACACGGTCGCGGTCGACGCGGAGACCGAGCGGGTGGGCCGGACCAGCGTCACGGTCCGCTACACGATCCGCGTCGGGGAGCGGGAGTGCTGCGTCGTCCGCAACACCTACGTCGCGACCGACGGCGGACGGGCGATCCCGTGGCCGGACGACATCCGGGACCGGCTCACCGCCGGCTGACGCTCACCAGCCGGCCTTCTCCTGCCCGCACAGCCGCGCGACCGACTCCATGATCGTGTCGGTCACCTCGCGGCGGGCGCGGTTGCTGCCGGCCTGACCGCGGTGGTCGGGGAAGGTGAGCGGCTCCCCGAAGACGACGGAGAACCGGTGCGGCCGGGGCCAGCTGGCGCCCACCGGCTGGATGCGGTCGGTGCCCCGGATGCCCACCGGCACGACGGGGCAGTCGGCCGTGAGCGCCAACCAGGCGACGCCGGTCTTCCCGCGGGCCAGCTTCCCGTCGCGGGACCTGGTCCCCTCCGGGTAGATGCCGAAGCCGCCGCCGGCGCGCAGCACCGTCATCGCGGTGTCGAGGGCCTCCTGCGCCGCGCGGTGGGTCTGCCGCTCGACAGGGAGCGCGCCCAGCGCGGTGAACCAGGTCTTGGTGAACCAGCCCTTGATCCCCGTCCCGCGGAAGTACTCCGCCTTGGCCAGGTAGCCCACGCGCCGGGGCGCCATCAGCGGGATGGCCATGCTGTCGATGAAGGACAGGTGGTTGCTCGCGATGATGAACGGGCCGGTCGGCGGGACGTTCTCGCGGCCCTCCACGTGCGGCCGGAACACCAGCAGGAACAGCGGTCGCAGGATGAGCCGCGAGATGAGGTAGACCACGCCGCGCTTTCCTCCTCGGGCACGTCGGGTGCACGCCGTCGACGGATGTCGGCACGTGGCTCCGGCATTGTCCCGAACGGCCCGGCGCGGGCCCGACCCAGGCCGGGATCAGCGCAGCGGCTGGGTGGGCGGGCAGGCGTCGCGGATGATGGCGCGCACGTCGTCCGGCAGCCGCCGCGCGCCCGCCGCCGACTGCGTGATGACCTCCGCGACGTCGCGCACCTTGCGGTGGGTGTGGCTGGAGATGTGCGCCAGCAGGTCGAAGGCGACCTGGTCGCCGCAGCTGGTCAGGAGCATGAGGATGCCCTTGGCCTGCTCGATCGCGGCCCGGCTGGCCATGGCGGCGCGCATCTGCTCGACCTCGGCCTCCAGCGCCTTGGTCCGGTCGGCGCCGGCGGGCGGTCGGCCGTCGGTGATGTCGACGCACATGCCCTCGACGGCGGTGATCTCACCGGCCGTGCCGCGCTGCGGTTCGCCCACCAGGACGACGGCCCGTTCCTGCCCGTCGGCGCGCACGATCCTGGTCTCGAGGGCGAAGGCGCGGCCGTCCCCGCAGGCCCGCGCGATCGCCTCGAGGACGCGCGTGCGGTCCTCGGCGTGCTGGTAGCGCAGGTACTCGTCGGTGGCCGGCGGCGGGGAGGTCGCCGGCAGGCCGTGCATCGTGAACATCTCCGGGGACCACCACCACGACTGCGTCGCCCGGTCGTACCGGTAGCGACCGGTGACCCGCTCGGGCGCGCGGGGTGCGGCGGCCCTCGGCGCCGCGTCGTGCCGAGGCGCCCTCGCGGAACGGGTGTTCGGACGTGGGCGTGAGAGCGCTGGAGACGCCATGGCAGTTCCCCCTCGAACGCGGCGCGCCACGCGGCGCATCAGCCGTGAGTTCGACTCCGTCATGCCGGGCCCCTCGTCGGGACCGGTCGCTCCGCTGGGAGGACGGTACGACGGCTGGGGCGCCGCCGCAGGAGTCGAAGGGCAGGGGGGAACGGAACCGCTCCGGTCGCATCGGGGCACCGGCGGGGCGCCGTCACCCACCGTGGCCCGACGTGCGCGCTCGGGGGTCAGACGACGGTGCGCGGAAGCGGGAGACCGTCGCCCGCCGGCTCGGCCCGCAGGCCCGCCTGCACCTGCGCCAGCAGCTCGACCGCCCGGCGGAGCTGGTCGGCCGGGCGGGTGAACGGCAGTCGCAGGTGGTCGTCGAACGCGTGCCCGGTGCCGAAGGCGCGGCCCTCGGCCAGCACCAGCCCGCGCTGCGCGGCTCCCGCGGCGAGGGCGGCCGAGCTCCCGCCCGGCGGCAGCCGGCACCAGACGGAGAGGCCGCCGGCGGGCGCCGGCGCGTGCCAGTCCGGCAGCAGGCGGGCCAGTTCCGCCAGCAGCGCGTCCCGCCGGTCCCGCAGCTGCGCGCGGCGGTGCTCGAGCACCTCGTCGAGCCGGCCCAGGAGGATCGTGGCCGCCAGCTGGTCGAGCAGGCCGACCGAGAGCTGCCGCCGGCCCAGCGTCTCGCCGAGCTGGGCGGCCAGCGCGGCGTCGGTGCGGATCCAGCCGATCCGCAGGCCGCCCCAGACCGCCTTCGACAGACCGCCGACGGTCACCGTCGCGGCGTCGGGGAGGCTCCCGGCGAAGGGCGGAAGCGGACCGTCGTCGAGGTGCAGCTCGGCGGACACCTCGTCGACGACGGTGAGGACGCCGTGCTGCCACAGGGTCGCGGCCAGCCGACGGCGCCCGGAGGCGGACAGCCGGGCGCCGGTCGGGTTGGAGAAGTCCGGCATCACGAAGGCCAGCCGGGGGCTGCTCTGCCGCGCGGCGAGGTCGGCCGCGCGGACCAGGGCGTCGGGCTCCGCGGCGTCGACGGCGACGGGCGTGCACCGCCCGCCGGCGGCCGCCACCTGCGCGAGGATGCCGGGATACGTCGGGTGCTCGACGAGCACCCGGTCGCCGGGCTGGAGGAGCGTCTCCAGGACGACGGCGGTCGCGTCGCCGACGCCGGCGGTCACCACGACCTGGTCCGGGTCGGTCGGGAGCCCGCGGGTCGTGAACCGCTCGGCGATCGCCGCCCGCAGCTCCGGCAGGCCGCCCGTCGCGTAGCCGTGCTCGCCCAGGCGCGACGGCAGGACGGCCATCGCCTCCCCGTAGGCGTCCACCAGCGCCGGTGCGGCCTCCGGGGCGGCGTGTGCCAGGTCCAGCACGCCCGGCCGGTTGCTCGGCGGGAGCCAGCGGGAGCCGGCGGCCGGCAGCTCGGTCACCGTGCCGGAGCCGTGCCGGGTGCTCGCGAAGCCCTCCTCGCGGAGCACCCGGTAGGCCGACGCCACCGTCACGCGGCTGACGTCGAGCTCGGCCGCGAGCTCCCGCTCCGCCGGGAGCCGGTGGCCGGCCGGGAGAGAGCCGGTGGTCACGAGGTCGCGGATGCGGCGGGCCAGACCGGCGTAGCGCGGCGCGGGCAGGCCGTCGACCGGCCCGATCAGACCCGCCAGTTCGCGCGGGGTGGACTGCTCGACGACCGGTGGCATGCGACCACCATGCCGAAGTGGACTGCTGTTGTCCAGTCCCGACCATGCCACTGTTCCGGCATGACCTCAGCCACCGTTCTCCTCGTCCTGGTCCTGCTGGCCCTCGGCGGGCTCGCGATCACCACGCTCGTCGTCGCCGTCCGGGGTGGCCGTGGCCCGGGTGACCCGCCCGCCAGCCACCTGCGGGTCGATCCCGCCGGGTTCTTCGTCCTCTCCCGCCCGCGCGGGCTGCTCGACGGCGGTCAGCGCCGGCGGGCGATCCGGCCCGCCGTCGCGAGGATCGCCGCCGCCGTCCAGACCGCCCGCGAGAGCCGGACCGCCCGGCCGATGTCCCCGGTGCCCGGTGGACGGCCGTCCCCGAGGGCGGGCCGCACCTCGATCCGGCTGCCGTAGACGTTCCGACCGCCGAGCCGCAGCCCCAGCGCCCCGGCGGCCGCGGCCTCGCACCTGCCCGAGTTCGGGCTCGGGTGGTGGGCACCGTCGCGCAGCCAGGTGCGCAGGGCGCCGGCGGCCGAGCCGCCCACCAGCGGTGCGCACGCCACCGTCAGCGCGGCGGTGACGCGGGCGGGCACCCAGTTGGCGACGTCGTCGAGCCGGGCGGCGGCCCAGCCGAACCGCTCGTAGCGCGGTGAGCGGTGGCCGACCATCGCGTCGAGCGTGTTGACCGCCCGGTAGACGAGCAGCCCCGGGATGCCGGCGACGGCGCCCCAGACGAGCGGGGCGACCGCGGCGTCGGAGGTGTTCTCCGCGACCGACTCCACCGTCGCCCGCGCCAGCTCCGCCTCGCCCAGCCCGGCGGGGTCCCGTCCCGCGAGCGCGGGCAGGGCGGCGCGCGCGGCGGGCAGGTCGCCGGCGTCCAGCGCCCGCCGCATCGTCGTCGCCGCCCGGCCGAGCGACGTGCCGCCCAGGACCGCCCACGTCGCCGCCGCGGTCACCGACGTGCGGACGACGGGACGGCGCCGGGTGCACCGGTCCAGCGCCGCGCCCGCCAGCGCCGCCGCGCCGGTCAGCAGCAGCACGTGGGCGGCGCCGGCTGCCCGGGAATCGCGGTGGGTGCGCCGCTCCAGGGCCAGTGCCGTCGTCCCGAACCCGGCCACCGGGTGACCGCGCCGGGGGTCGCCCAGGAGGTGGTCCGCGGCGGAGCCCAGGGCGAGGCCCAGGGCGGTCGGGACGGTCACGGCGGTCATCGTGCCAACCGGTCGGATCCGGGCCGTCCCTAGGATCGGTGCCCATGCGCCTGCCCGGCCGTTACGACGGCGTCGCCCGGCCGATCGTCACCTACGGCAGCAACCCGGTCCTGCACCGGCCGTGCGCCCCGGTGACCGAGTTCGGCGAGCCGCTGCGCCGCCTGCTGCTCGACATGTTCGCCAGCATGGAGGCGGCCGACGGCGTCGGTCTCGCGGCCAACCAGATCGGCGTCGACGCCCGGGTGTTCGTCATCGACTGCCCCGACGCCGAGGGGGAGGACGTCGTCGGCTACGTGGTCAACCCGACCCTCACGATCCCGGAGCCGGTCGGCGACGAGCCGGCGGAGGAGGTCACCGAGGAGGGCTGCCTCTCGGTGCCCGGCCCCTACGCCGAGCTGCCGCGGGCCTTCCGCGCGCGGGTCGACGGGGTGGACGTGAAGGGCGACCCGATGTCGATCGAGGCCACCGGGATGGCCGCCCGCTGCCTGCAGCACGAGATGGACCACCTGGACGGCACCGTCTACGTCGACCGGCTGCCCGAGGAGCTGCGCGAGCGGCTGCTGGCGGAAGCGGCGGGGCCGGGCGGCGACCTGCCGGCGTGACGACGCCCGAGGGAGCATCGCAGCGAGCGCCAGCGAGCGAGGAGCGGATCGAGGTCGGAGTCGCGCCCATGAACGCGGCGAACCGGCTCGTCCTCTTCGACCTCGACGGCACGCTGGTCGACTCGTCGCCGGGCATCTGGTCCTCGGTGCGGCACGCGGCCCGGGAGCTGGGCCTGCCCGAGCCGACGCCGGCGCAGCTGCGGGCGATGGTCGGCCCGCCCCTCCAGGACGGCTTCGCGCTGGTGCTGCGCGTGCCGGTCGCCGACGTCCCCCGCGCCGTCGCCTCCTACCGCGAGCACTACGCGGCCGGGGCGCTGCTCGACGTCACCGTGCACGACGGCGTCCCGGAGCTGCTGGAGGTGCTCCGGGAGGCGGGCGCGACGCTCGCCGTCGCCACCAGCAAGCCCGAGCCCTTCGCCGTCCGGGTGCTGGACCACACGGGCCTGCTGCGGCAGTTCGCGAGCGTCCACGGCGCGACGATGGACGGCGCCGTCCGGCACAAGGACCAGGTGGTGGCCGCGGCCCTCGCCGCGCACCCGGACGGCCGTTCGCCGGTGCTCGTCGGAGACCGGTCGCACGACGTGCTCGGCGCCGCCGCCCACGGTCTGCCCTGCGTGGGAGCCGGCTGGGGCCCGGCGGAGGACGGCGAGCTGGAGGACGCGGGAGCTGCCGTGGTCGTGACCACCCCGGCCGAGGTGCCGGCGGCGCTGGCGAAAATCGGATGAGGACGGCGGACCCGTCGCGCAGGATGGACGGGCCCCCATCGCAAGGAGATCGATCGTGCACGCCCTCACCGAGCAGCAGATCCGCCGCTCGTTCCTCAACTGCTCGCAGGGCGAGGCCAAGGGCCTGACGCTGCCCCGGGACTTCGCGGACCTGGACTGGTCCTCCCTCGAGCTGCTGGGCTGGCGGGACCCCAAGGCCCCGCTCCGCGGCTACCTGGTCGTGGAGGCCGACGACCGCCCGGTGGGCATCGCGGTGCGGGCGGCGGAGTCGAGGATGTCGGTCCGCACGACGGCGATGTGCCTGCTCTGCCAGACCACGCAGTCCGGCGACGCCGTCTCGCTGTTCACCGCGAAGCGGACCGGCGCGGCGGGGCGCAACGGCAACACGGTGGGCACCTACATCTGCGCCGACCTCGCCTGTGCGCAGCGGGTCCGGACGGAGATCCCGCCGTGGCTGCAGGACCGCAACCCCGACGAGGTGGTCGCCGAACGGGCCGCCGAGCTGCGGGAACGGGTGTCGGGGTTCGTCGAGGCCGTCCGGCGCTGATGTGTGAAGGCGATCGGTTGCGGGGCATCTGACGGCGCATGACCGAATCCGCGCCGCTCAGTGCCCTTGCCCTCGTCTGCAGCCTCAAGCCCTCGCCGGCGCCCTCCAGCAGTGACGTCATGGCCCGCCAGGTGCTCGACGAGCTGGCGAAGCACGGGGTCACCGGCGACGTCGTCCGCGTGGTCGACCACGACGTGAAGCCCGGCGTCGAGGTGGACATGGGCGAGGGCGACGAGTGGCCGGCCATCCGGGAGCGGATGATGGCCGCCGACATCCTGATCGTCTCCACCCCGACGTGGGTCGGGCACATGAGCAGCGTCGCGCAGCGCGTGCTCGAGCGGCTCGACGGCGAGCTGTCGGAGACCGACGACACCGGGCGGCCGCTGATCACCGGCAAGGTGGCCGTGACCGCCGTCGTCGGCAACGAGGACGGCGCGCACAAGATCACCGCCGACCTCATGCAGGGCCTCAACGACATGGGCTTCACCATCCCGGCCCAGGGGGGCACCTACTGGAACGACGAGGCCATGGGCAGCCGGGACTACAAGGACCTGGACGAGACGCCCGAGGCGGTCGCCTCGACGACCGCCACGCTGGCGGAGAACGCCGCCTCGCTGGCCCGCGCCCTGAAGGCGAGCCCCTACCCGGGCAGATGAGCCGGCGCCAGGGCCTCGGGTCGCTCGGCCGCCGCGGCCAGCGACCCGGCGGTCCGGCGGGCCCGCAGCAGGCCCGCGACGGCGATCAGGGCGAGGACGACGACGGCGCCCCCGTAGACCTCCGTCGTCCTGGTCAGCCCGACGCCCTCGACGGCGATACCGGCGACGATGCTCGGGATGCTGAAGGCCAGGTAGCCGACGACGAAGATGCTGGCGAGCAGGCCGGCGCGGTAGCCCGCGGCCACCCCGGCGGTGATGGTGGCGACCGCGCCGAGGAACGCGGCCCCGAAGCCGAAGCCGGTGACGACCGCCGCGGCGAACAGCAGCGGCGTCGAGGTCGTGAAGAGGGCGACGAGGGTGCCGGCGATGCCGGCGGTGAAGGCGAGCGCCCCGACGAGCATGGCGCGCTCCGGGGGTGCGGTCCGCAGCGCCAGCGAGCCGACGATGCCGGTGCCGTTCAGCGCGAGGATCAGCAGGCCGCCGACGAGGTGGTTGTCAATGCCGAAGACGTCGGCGACCAGCGACGGGCCGAGCGAGGCGTAGAGACCCCCGACCGACCAGCACGCCACCAGCAGCGGGAGGGCGACCACGAAGGCCCGGCGGTGCGCCGGGGGGACGTGCACGCGCGGGACGAGCGAGGCCGCCGCCCCCGGGAGCCGCGGCGAGCTCTCCGGCAGGACGAACGTGCCGACGGCGGCCAGCACGAACACGACGGTCAGCACGCCGAACACCCAGTCGGTGGGCGAGGGGACCAGTTGCACGAGCAGCCCGGCCCCGACCGCGCCGAGGGAGAGGCCGAGGCCCGGGGAGGCGCTGTTGATGAAGGGGCCCAGCGGCCGGTCGCGGTGCTGCAGGTCGAGCAGCGCGGCGCCGAGCGTGCTGGTGAGCGCACCGGTGGCCAGGCCCTGGACGACGCGGGCGGCCAGCAGCCAGCCGACGCCGTCCGCGAAGAGGAACAGCGCCATGGAGGCGGCCTCGAGGAGGAACGCCGCCACCAGCACCGGCCGCCGCCCGACGTGGTCGGACAGCCCGCCCACGACCAGCAGGGAGGCCAGCAGCGCGAAGGAGTAGATGCCGAAGACCGTCGTCAGGACGCCGGAGCTGAACCCGAACTGCTCCTGGTAGACGCGGTAGAGCGGGGAGGGCACTCCTGACGCGGCGAGCATGAGCACCAGCAGCACGGCGACCGACCAGAAGGCGGCGGTCCGCGGCAGGCGGCGGGAGACGGGCACGACAGGTGCGAAGCCCGATGGCGTCCGCGTGATTCCCGGTGCGTGCGTGTCGGCACGCCGGGTAGGGGGCGGGGCATGGCCCTTCCCCGGATCCTCGTGCTCGTGCTCGCCGGTGGCGCGGGGGGCCGCCTCGAGCTGCTCACCGAGCAGCGCGCCAAGCCCGCCGTCCCGTTCGCCGGCGTGTACCGGCTGGTCGACTTCCCGCTCAGCAACTGCCAGCACTCGGGGATCGCCGACGTCTGGGTGTCGGTGCAGTACCACCCGACGTCGCTGTCGGACCACCTCGCCAACGGCCGGCCGTGGGACCTCGACCGGACGACCGGCGGGATGATGGTGCTGCCGCCGTTCCAGGGCACCGACCGCGGCGGCTGGGTGACCGGCACGGCCAACCTGCTCTGGCGGCAGGCGGACCTCATCCGTGAGCACGCCCCGGACGCGCTCGTCGTCGTCAGCTCCGACGCGGTCTACAAGCTCGACTACCGCGAGGTGGTCGACGCGCACCTCGGGTCCGGTGCCGAGGTGACGATGGTGACCACCGAGGTCGCGGCCGATGACGCCTCGCGGTACGGGATCGTGGAGGTCGACGGCGACCGGGTGACCGGCTACGCCTACAAGCCCGACGAGCCCGCGACGACCACGGCCACGAACGAGGTCTTCGTCTTCACGCCCGGTGCCACGCTCGACCGGCTCGACGGGCTCGAGGACGAGCTCGGCGAGGAGGGCCTCGAGGACCTGGGCAGCCACCTGCTGCCGGCCCAGACCCGCGACGGCCTGGCCCGCGCGTACCCGCTCGAGGGCTACTGGCGCGACGTCGGGACCGTGCCCGCCTACTGGGAGGCGCACCGCGACTTCCTCGCCGCCGAACCCCCGATCGACCTCGACGACCCGGCCTGGCCGCTGCACACCCGGGGTGGCCGGCACAGCGCGGCACGCGTCCTCGACGACGGGCGGATCGAGAACAGCCTCCTGTCCGGGGGCACCCGCGTCTCGGGCGACGTGCGCGGATCGGTGCTGTCGCCCGGCGTGGTGGTGGAGCGAGGGGCGGCGGTCGTGGACTCGGTGCTGCTGCCGGGGGTGCGGGTGCGTGCGGGAGCGCGGGTGGAACGCGCCGTCCTCGACGACGGGGTCGACGTGGGGGAGGGCGCCGTGGTCGGTGGGGACGGCGACATCACGCTGGTCGGCCGGGCCGCCCGGCTCGAGGCCGGGGCCGAGATCGCCCCGGGTTCGCGGCACCCCGAACCGGAGGACTGACCGGCGTCAGGAGGACGACCGGTCGAACTCCATCCACACCCGCCGGCGATCCCCCCGGCTGTGCACCTCCGCCATCGCGGCGACGCGGCGGCGCTGATCGGCGGTCGCGACGTGGTTGACGACGGCGATCTCGGCGGCCCGCATCGCCCGCTCGGCGGCGAACTCGGCCGGTGTCGACGGGTAGGACTCCGGCTCGCTGTCCTCGGTCCGGGGGCGGGCGTAGGGGCTGTCGGGCGGCAGGCTGCCGCTGACCCGCCCGTACGCGCCGAGCAGGAGGAGCAGCAGGCCGGCGACGACGGAGAAGACGACGTTCTCCATCTCGAAGGCCAGCACGTTGAACGACGTGCGGAGCGCCGCGAGGTTGGCCAGCGCCGAGACCAGGAACAGGGTGCCGACGACGATCATCACCGTGGAAGCCACGCGAGGGCTCCGCAGCGCCGCGACCACCAGCACCACGGCGGTGAGCACGGAGATCGTGGACAGGAGCCCGTTCGACGACATGCCGAGGATGGGCTCGCCCTCCGTGGAGAAGAAGTCGAGGCCGCCGGCGAAGCCGAGCAGGCCGAAGACGAGGATCACCGCCGCGACGGCCAGGGCTCCGGTCCGCTGGACGGCGAAGACCCGGTTGCCGTCGGCGGGGGCGTCCTCCTGGGCGGCCGGCTCCTGGGTCCGCCGGTGGGGGAAGTGGCGCAGCTGCATCGGGACCTCCACGGGTGGGGGGGGTGATGCCTGCTCTTCGCCCGGTTCCGGGCGCGCGGATGCGCGCTGCGGGGGCCGGGAAGCCGAGGGCCCCGGCCGTGGTTGCAGCGGGCATGACGCAGCCCTTCGAGATCGACATGCACTCGGAGTTCCTCCGGGCCGATCTGCTCCTGGCGATGGGCCAGCCCACCGAGGCGGCTCGCATCCTGGAGCGCGTGGTGGAGGACGACCCCACCAACGAGGCGGCGCTGGAACTCCTGGCGCGGGCCTACTTCGGCTCGGCCCAGCTGACGAAGTCCGAGAACGCCCTGACCCGGCTGGTCGCGCTCGCGCCCGCGAACGGCTGGGCCCGTCGCGCCCTGGCCCGCACGCTGGAACGGCAGAGCCGTGCGGCCGAGGCGGAGCCGCACCACCGGATGGCGGACGCGCTCGGCGCCGCCTGACGCTCGGTCACGCCACGCCGGGGGACGAGCCGCAACCGGCCCGGTGCCGAATCGCACCGGGTCGGCCCGGGCACCCCTGGACGCATGAGCATCCTCGGAAGACTGATGGGAACCGCAGAGACCGCCGCCCGCGGCGCCGCCCGCGGAGGGCGCGCGTCGGCACGTCCGGGGCGGGGCGTTGCCGGTCCGTCCGGCCGGCGGGGGCTGAGCCGGCGGCGCACGCCCGCGCCGGCGCCCGCCGGCGGCATCGGTGGCCTCGTCCAGGGGCTGCTGCGCCGGCGCTGACCCGCTAGAGGAGGACGGCGGCCACCAGCAGGGTGGCCGCCGTCGCCGTCTCGCCCATCGCACCCATCACGTCACCGGTCACCCCGCCCAGGCGGGCGCGGGCCCGCCGGTGCAGCAGTTCCGCCGCCAGCAGCCCGGCCAGCGCGCCGGCCGCCAGCCGGACCGCCGTCGCCACGTCGCCCGTCGTGGCCGCGGCGACCAGCCCGAGCAGGACGACCGCCCAGCCGGCCAGCCAGGCCGCCGACACCGTGCCGGCCACGAGCGCGCCGAGCGAAGAACCCTCCGCGGTCCGGACGCCGGGCAGCCCGGTCCGTGCCATCGCCAGCCGCGCGACCGCGACCGCCAGCCAGAGGGCGACCCAGCCGCGCTCCGTCGTCAGCAGCGCGGCCAGGCACGCGACCTGGAGCAGCAGCGTCAGGACGAGCGCCACGACCCCGAACGGGCCGACGTCGCTCTGGTGCATCACCTGCAGCGCCCGCTCCCGGCCGCGCAGCGGTCCGAGCCCGTCGGCGGTGTCGGCCAGCCCGTCCAGGTGCAGGCCGCGGGTGAGCGCCGCCAGCACCGCCACGGCGAGCACCGCACCTGCCGTCGGGGAGATCCACCGCTGCCCGAGGACCGCGACGCCGGTCGCGACCCCGCCCAGGACCAGGCCCACCAGCGGCGCCCACGGCAGGACCCCGCGGGTCGACGCGGCGGCGGCCCGTGGCACGGGGAGCACGGTCAGCAGCGCGGCGGACTCCAGGGGCCCGGTGAACCTCATCGCGCCGGAGCCGGCGCACTCACGCGATGAGCTCCAGCCGGGTGATCGAGCCGTTGTGCGGGGTCACCGCCGGCATCGCGTCCGGGCCGAGGCCGGCGACCACGGCCTGGGCCGCGCGGATGGTGTCCCCGTGCGTCACCAGGGCGATGACGTCGGCCGGCGGCTCGGCACCCAGGTGCTTGAGGAACGCCTCCACGCGGGCGTGCAGCTCGGCCAGGCTCTCCCCACCGGGCGCGGACCAGTGCGGGTCGGTCCAGTCGACGACGTCCCAGAGGTCGCGGGAGGGCAGGCCCTCCAGCTCGCCGTAGCCCTGTTCCCGCAGCGCGGTCGAGGTCTCGATCGGCAGGCCCGTGGCGCGTGCGCAGTGCTGGGCGGTCTCGACCGCGCGCAGCAGGTCGCTGGAGATCAGCGCGCCCGGGCGGAGGCGGGCCAGCTCGGCCGCGGCCGTGTGGGCCTGCGCGTGACCGAGCGCGGTCAGCGGCACGTGCGGCGTCTGGCCCTGCATCCGGCCGGCGGCGTTCCACTCGCTCTGTCCGTGGCGGACGAGCAGCAGCGTGAGAGGACGGGACATGGCAGGGGGGAGCGTAGGCGAGGACCCTGCGGGCTCCGGCGGGGTGCCTCGTACCGTCGTCCTCGTGACCCTTCCCGTCCGCCCGGGCGCCGCCCGCCCCGCGAACCGCCCGGCCGCACCCGACCCGCTGGCCCCTCTGCTCGACCTGCCCGGGGTGCGCGAGGCCGCGGACGCCGCCCGCGCCGGCATCGACCGGCTGCTCGGCCACCGGGTCTTGCGGCGGGAGTCGGCCGGGGTGAGCACCGAGTCCGCCCTCCGGGGGGCCCGCGCCTCGGCGGCGCTGGAGGGCGCTGACGTGCCGCTGGCCGACCTGCGGTCCGGCGCCGTCGCCGACCCGGTCGTGCAGGGTGCGCTGCGGGTCTCCGCCGGGCTCGGCGGGATGGTCGAGACCTGGCCTCGCGCGCCAGGGCAGGTGCTGGCCCGGCTGCACGTGCTGGCCGCCGCGGACCTGGCCGACCGCGCGGCGCTCGGCCGGCCGGCGCCGCATGCCGGTCCGCGGCTGTCGGGGCTGTTCTCGCTGGTCACCGGCACGAGCGCCGTGCCCGCCGTGATCGTGGCCGCGCTCGTGCACGGCGAGCTGGCCGCGCTGGCGCCGTTCGGCACCGCGGACGGCGTCGTCGCGCGGGGCGCCGGCCGGCTGACCGGGATCACCCGCGGCCTGGACCCCAAGGCGGTCTCGGTGCCGGAGGTCGGCTTCGCCGAGCTGGGCAGGGAGGCGTACGCCGAGGCGCTGGCGGGCTACGCGTCCGGCACGGAGGCGGGCGTGGCCGGGTGGCTGGTGCACTGCTGCCGGGCGACGGAGCACGGTGCGCTCGAGGGCCTGGCCATCTGCGAGAGCCTGCTCCGCGGCTGATCCGGGGCGCCGTCCTCGATCAGCGGGGCGCCAGCGCGAAGCCGAGGACGGCGGTGAGCACGACCCCGCACGCGCCGGCCGCCGCGGCGAGGAGCCAGGCCCCGGTGACCGCACCGGCGACCCCGGCCCCGACGAACGACAGCCAGGGCCCGGACAGCGACAGGAACAGGCCCACCCGGCCGGCGCGCGACCGGCGCCGCCGCCCACGGCGCGCGGTGCGGTTGGACTGGCCGAACAGGACCGCGGCCACGCAGACGGCCAGCGCGGCAAGCCATGCGAGGACCAGGGTGAGCACGTCGGCAGGATGTCCCACCGGGCGTTGCGCGGGTCGGCGCCCCGCCGGGGACCAGCGGTGCGGCGGGGGCTCAGGCCCCGCGGCGGCGCCGTCGCCCGGTCAGCGGGCCGGGCTCCCCGGCGGCCGCCAGGCCCGCGCGCAGGGCCCGGTGCCGGGCGTACCAGGCCAGCCCGACGACGGCCGCGCCCACTCCCACGGCAGCCCCGGTGACCACCGGTGCGGGAGGAGCGGAGAAGCGGGCCCGCATGCTCACCGGACGGGTGAACTGCAGGACCGGCCAGCCGCGCTCCAGCGCGGCCTTGCGCAGCCCCCGGTCGGGGTTGACCGCGGTCGGGTGCCCGACGGCGGAGAGCATCGGCAGATCGGTGATCGAGTCGCTGTAGGCGTAGCAGTCGGCCAGGTCGTAGCCGCCTTCCGCAGCCACCTGGCGCATCGCCTCGGCCTTGTTCTCCCCGTAGGCGTAGAACTCGATCTCGCCGGTGTAGCGGCCGTCCTCGACCACCATGCGGGTGGCGACCACCCGGTCGACGCCGAGCATCTCGCCGATCGGCGTGACCATCTCCGCGCCGCTGCTCGAGACGATGACGATCTCCCGGCCGGCAGCCCGGTGCTCCTCGATGAGGTCCGCCGCCTCGGCGTAGACCAGCGGGTCGACGATCTCGTGCAGCGTCTCCTCGACGATGTCGTGCACGGTCGCCGCGTCCCAGCCGGTGACCATCGCCGTCAGCTGGGCCCGCAGGCGCTCCATCTGCTGGGCGTCGGCACCGGCGAGCGAGAAGACCAGCTGCGCGTAGGCGGTCTTGAGCACGGCACGGCGGTTGATCAGCCCACCGTTGAAGAACGGCCGGCCGAAGGCCAGCGCGCTGGACTTGGCGATGACCGTCTTGTCCAGGTCGAAGAACGCCGCGGCGCGGGTCACAAGGCACGATGCTAAGTGGAGCGGGTGACGGTGGCTGGCGTCGCGCGCCGTCCACACCCGTTCGGGTCATCCACAGTTCGCCGCCCGTTCTGGCACTTGCTGCCGATCACCGCGTGAGGTCGGCCCGTGCCCACCTCCCGGATCCCCGCGCGTCCCCTCGTCGTCAGCACCGACGACGCCCTCCTCGACGACCTGCTGCGGCTGCTCGCCACCGCCGGGGCGGAGGCCGAGGTGGCCACGGGCGGGCCGGCGCTGCGCCGGGCCCATCGGCAGGCGCCCCTGGTCCTCGTGGGGGCCGATGCGCTCTCCGCGCCCGGCCTGCGCACGCTGCCCCGCCGTCCGGGGGTGGTGGTCGTCTCCGGGGGTGAGCTCCCGGCCGGCGACTGGGCGGCGGCGGTGGAGATCGGCGCCGAGCGGGTGGTGGTCCTCCCGGCAGAAGAGTCGTGGCTCCTCGCCCGGTGCACCGCCGCCGTGGCCGGCCCGGTCGAGCGCGGCAGGCTGGTCGTCGTCGGCGGGGCGTGCGGCGGAGCCGGTGCCAGCACGCTCGCGGCGGCGGTGGCGCTGGCCGCCGCACCGGGCGTCACCCTCGTGGACGCCGACCCGTGGGGAGCCGGTCTGGACCTGCTGCTGGGTGCCGAGCGGGCCGACGGGCTGCGCTGGCCGGACCTGTCGAAGCTCCGGGGACGGGTGGCCGGGGATGCGCTGCTCGCGGCGCTGCCGGACGTGGCGGGCGTCTCCCTGGTGGCCGCCTCCCGGAGCGACCCCGGGGCCGTTCCGCCCGATGCGCTGGCGGCCGTGGTCGACGCCGCCCGCGCGGTCGGCTGCCCCGTCGTGGTCGACGTGCCCCGGAGCGCCGCCGGCACCGCGCCGCCGGTGGTGGCCGACGCGGACCTGGCCGTGCTCGTGGTGCCCGGGCGCCTGCGGGCCGCCACGGCCGCGCGGCTGCTGGTGGACGCGCAGGACTCACCCTGGGCGACGGCGCAGCTCGTCGTGCGGCCGGTCGCCGGCGGTCTGGCGCGCGGCGAGGTGGCCGACGTCGTCGGTCGTCCGGTCCTGGCCGAGCTCGGCCACGACAGGAGCGCGGTGCCCCGGGGCGAGCGCGGCGAGCCGCCCCTCGTGTCCGCGCGATCCCCGCTCGGGACGGTGGCCCGCCGCGTCCTGGGTGCGCTGCGGGCGTCGGACGCCGCCCGGTGAGCGCTCCGGCGCTGCTGGACAGGGTCCGCGCCCGGCTGGCCGTGCAGGCCGGTCCACCCAGCCGCGCCGTGGTGGCGGCGCTCGTGCGGGAGGAGGCCGGCGGGCTGCTCGGCGACGACGACGTGCTCCTCGCCGTCCGCCACGCCGTCGACGAGCTGGCCGGCGCCGGTCCGCTGGAGCCGCTGCTCCGGACGCCGGGAGTCACCGACGTCCTGGTCAACGGGCCGGACCAGGTGTGGGTGGAACGCGGGAACGGGCTCGAGCGGTCCGGCGTGACGTTCCCCGACGACGACGCGGTCCGCCGGCTCGCCGTCCGCCTCGCGGCCACGGTCGGTCGCCGGCTGGACGACGCGTCTCCGTGGGTGGACGTCGCCCTGGGCGACGGGACGCGGCTGCACGCGGTGCTCCCACCGGTGTCGGGCAGCGGCACCTGCCTGTCGCTCCGGGTGCTGCGCCGGACGGCCCACTCGCTCGACGACCTGGCGGCCCTCGGCACCCTGTCCGGTGGGAGCGAGGAACTGCTGCGCGGCGCCATGGCGCGGCGCTTGGCGTTCCTCGTGACCGGCGGGACGGGGTCGGGGAAGACCACCCTGCTGTCGGCGCTGCTCGGCGCGGCCGATCCCGCCGACCGGATCGTGCTGTGCGAGGACGCCCCGGAGCTGGCGCCGGCGCACCCGCACGTGGTGCGGCTGGTCACCCGGCCTCCCAACGTCGAGGGCGTCGGCGCGGTGACGCTGCGCGACCTCGTCCGCCAGGCGCTGCGCATGCGTCCCGACCGGCTGGTCGTCGGCGAGGTCCGCGGTGCCGAGGTCGTCGACCTGCTCGCGGCGCTCAACACCGGCCACGACGGCGGCTGCGGCACGCTGCACGCCAACCGGCCGGCCGAGGTCCCCGCCCGGCTGGAGGCACTCGGGGTCGCCGCCGGGCTCGACCGCGCCGCGGTGCACAGCCAGGCCGCCGCGGCGCTGGCGCTGGTCGTGCAGCTCCGGCGCACGGCCGGAGGGCGCCGGGTGACCGAGATCGGCGTGGTCCGGCGTGCGGGGGACCGGGTTCTCGTGGAGGCGGGGTGGCGGGCCGACGGGCTCGACTGCCCGGCCGCGGGGCGGCTGCGCGACCTCGTCGACGGGGAGGCGCCGTGAGCGTGTCCCTCTTCGCGACGGCTCTGGCCGTCCTCCTCTGGCCCGACCGGCAGGTCCGGCGCCGGGCGCGGGTGGCCGCGGTACGTGCGGACCACCCGGTCCGGCGACCGCCGACCTCGGCGACCGGCCCGCTGGCAGCGGCGGTCGCGTCGGCGGTGGTGGTCGCGCTGGTCAGCACGCTCCTCGTCGGGTGCCTGGCGGGCGTGCTGGCGTTCGCCGGCGTGCGGCTCCGGGCCGCGCGCGCCGCGGGCCGGCGTGCGGTGGCCAGGGTGCGCTCCCTGACGGACGGCCTGGGAGCGCTCGGTGCCGAGCTGCGGAGCGGACGCTCCGTGGACTCGGCGACCGAGGCGGCGGTGGCGGCGTGCGCCGACGACGAGTGCGGCGCGGCCCTCGCCCGCGCCCTCCGCGCTCCGGCCGCCGGCGCCCCGCCGGAGGTCGGCCCCGCGCTCGGTGCCGCCCTGGACAGGATCTCGGCGGGCGCGCTGCTCAGCGCGCGCACGGGGGCTTCGCTCGCCGCGGTCGCCGCCGCGGTCGAGGACGACCTCCGAGCCGGGGACCGGCTCCGGCAGGAGCTCCGGACCGCCACCGCCGGTCCGCGGGCCAGCGCGATGCTGCTGGCGGGGCTGCCGGCCCTCGGCCTCGCCATGGGGAGCGGGGTGGGTGCGGATCCCTGGCGGGTGCTCACGACGACGGCGGTCGGGCAGGTGCTGCTGGTCGTCGGCGTCGCCCTCGAGCTGCTCGGTCTGCTGTGGTCGGAGCGCCTCGTCAGGAGGGCCGTCCGGTGACCCCCGCCGCCGCGCTCGTGCTCGCCGGGGCCCTGCTGCTCTGGTCGCCCGCTGCCGGGGTGGCGTCGCTGCGTGCCCGCGCGTTGCGGCCGGCACGGCAGGCGGCAGTGGTCGACCCTGTGTCCCCGCTCCGTCGGCGCCTGCTGGCCGGCGGAGCAGGACTGGCGGCGGGCCTGCTCGTCGGCGGGCTCCTGGGCGTGGCCGCCGCCGCAGCGGTGGCCGTGGCGGGGGACCGGTGGCTGCGCCGGGACCAGGCCCCTCCCGACGACGGGCCGGCGGTCGCGCGCGCCCTCCCCGGCGCCTGCGACCTGCTCGCCGTGTGCCTGGCCGCAGGGGTGCCGGTGACCGCGGCCCTGGCGGCCGTGGGCGCGGCCGTGCCGGCGCCCCTCGGTCCCGAGCTGGGGCGGATCGCCGCGCTCAGCGCGCTCGGGGCCGACGCACGACGGGCGTGGGCGGGGACGCCGCCCGAGCTCGCGGCGCTGGGCCGGGTCCTGGTGCGGACGGGGGAGTCGGGCGCGGCGGTGGTGCCGGCGCTGCGGACGCTGGCGGCGGATGCGCGCGGCTCCGCCCGCGCCGCCGCGGAGGCAGCGGTCCGTCGGGCCGGCGTGTGGGTGCTGGCGCCGCTGGGCCTGTGCTTCCTGCCGGCCTTCGTCTGCCTCGGGGTCGTCCCGATGGTGCTCGGTGTCGCGGCCGACGTCTTCGGCTGACCGTTGTGCACAGCGCGCGGCCCGGTCCACAGATCCCGCGCAGGCGTCCGCTCCGAGGGTCAGCGGCACGAGGCTCGGACCACGGCCCGGAGGGCGGGCCCCGATCGAGGAGGCACCTGTGGAGAAGACGCCGGACGTCGACCAGCCCGGAACGGTGGAGCTGTCGCCGCGCACGAGCCTGGCTCGGCGGTGGGCCGCGGTGCGGGCGGCGGGAGAGGCGGGGATGAGCACCGCCGAGTACGCGGTCGGAACGGTGGCGGCGTGCGCGTTCGCCGCCGTGCTCTACCGGGTGGTGACGGGGGGCTCGATCGTCACGGGGCTGACCGAGCTCATCGACTCCGCCCTCGCGACCCTGTCCTGACGGTGCGGCGGACCCCGCGCCCGGACCACCGGGCGGAGGAAGGGATGGTCACCGCCGAGACGGCGGTCGTGCTGCCGGTGCTCCTCCTCGTCCTCGCCGGCGTGGTGGCGGCGGTGGTCGTCGTGGGTGCGCAGCTGCGCTGCGTGGACGCGGCCCGCGAGGGAGCCCGTGCCGCCGCCCGCGGGGAGGACGCCGCCGCGGTTGCGGCGCTTGTGGAACGGGCGGCTCCCGACGGCGCGGTCACGGCGGTCAGCACGGAGGGCGGGAACGTGCGCGTGACCGTGACCGCACGGATCGCCCCGCTGGGGCCGCTGCCCCTGCGCATCACCGTGTCCGCCGAGGCGGTGGCGCTCCGGGAGCCCGACGGCGGGACGGCATGAGGCGGCGGGGGCACGACCGCGGGTCGGCGACGGTCTGGGTGCTCATGGCCGGCGGCGTGCTGGCGGCGATCGGGGCAGCCGCGGTCCTCGTCGGCGCCGCCGTCGTCGCCCGGCACCGCGCCACCACCGCCGCCGACCTCGCGGCGCTCGCCGGGGCGGTGCGGGCGGTCCAAGGGGCCGACGCGTGCGGCGCCGCGGAGCGGCTCGCCTCGGCGAACGGGGCGGCTCTGGTCACGTGCGCCGCATCGGCGGGCGCCGTCGTCGACGTCGAGGTCCTCGTGCCGGTCCGGCTGGGGCGGCTCGGGGTCTTCTCGGCCACCGCACGGGCCCGCGCGGGGCCGGTCGACCCGCTGGCGGGCGGCGGATCAGAAGACGAGCTCGTCCTCGTCGTCCCCGGTGTCCTCCGGCACGCCGGCGCGGACGACCTCGGCCGCGACGTCCGGCGCTTCCCGGTCCGGCCCGGGCATGCCCTCGCGGGCGGCGAGCTCGTCCAGGACGACGTCCAGCACGCGGACGGCACCGGCCTTGTCGAGCGGGTCGTTGCCGTTGCCGCACTTGGGCGACTGCACGCACGAGGGGCAGCCGCTCTCGCACTCGCAGCTGGCGACCGTCGCCCGCGTGGCCTGCAGCCAGCGGCGCAGCACGCCGAAGCCGCGCTCGCTGAAACCGGCGCCCCCGGGGTGCCCGTCGTAGACGAAGATCGTCGCCGTCCCGGTGTCCGGGTGCAGCGCCGTGGAGAGCCCGCCGAGATCCCAGCGGTCGCAGGTGGCCAGCAACGGCAGGATGCCGATGGCCGCGTGCTCGGCGGCGTGCAGGGAGCCGGGCAGGGCGGTGTCGTCCACGTCGGCGCGCTCGACCGCGCGGTCGCTCAGCGTCCACCAGACAGCCCTCGTCCGCAGTTGCCGCGGGGGCAGGTCGAGGGGGAACTCCGCGAGCACCTCGCCGGTCCCGAGCCGTCGCCGCTGGTAAGCGACCACCTGGTTGGTCACGTCGACCACCCCCGTGTGGGCGGTGACGGCGCCGAGGGGCCGCGTCTGCTCGATCGACACGATCGACAGGTCGGTCACGTCGCGCGCGACCGTCGTCCACTCGGGGTTGTCGGCGTGCACCACGGCGCACGCGTCGTCGACGTCGAACTGGTCGACGACGAACGTCTCGCCCCGGTGCACGTACAGGGCGCCCTCGTGAACTGTCGCGTGCGCGGCACCGCCGTCGACGGTGCCCAGCAGCCGCCCGGTGCCGGTCTCGATGATCGACACCGGCTCGCCGCCGCTGCCGCGGATGTCCACGTCCGGGCGGCCACGCCCCGCCCAGTACCAGCCGGCGGGTCGCCGGCGCAGCTGACCGGCGGCGACCAGCTCGTCGAGCTGCGCCTCGGCCACGGGACCGCCGAACTCGGGGAGGTCCGCCGGCGTCAGCGGCAGCTCGGCCGCGGCGCAGCACAGCTGGGGTCCGAGCACGTAGGGGTTGGCCGGGTCGGTGACCGTCGCCTCGATGGGCCGGCCGAACACCGCCCGCGGGTTGTGCGCGAGGTAGTGGTCCAGCGGGTCGTCGCGGGCGACGAAGACCACCAGCGACTCCCGCTGGGCGCGGCCGGCCCGGCCCGCCTGCTGCCACATCGAGGCGAGCGTGCCCGGGTACCCGGCCAGCACGACGGCGTCGAGACCGGCGATGTCGATGCCCAGCTCGAGAGCGTTCGTCGTCGCCACCCCGAGCAGGTCGCCGGCCGAGAGCGCCCGCTCCAGCTCCCGCCTTTCCTCGGGCAGGTAACCGCCGCGGTAGGAGTCGACCCGGCCGACCAGGTCCGACCGGCCGCGGTCGTGCAGCAGCCTGCGCGCCTGCTCCGCCACCGATTCCGCGCTGCGCCGGGAGCGGACGAACGCCAGCGTGCGGGCGCCGCGCTCGACCAGGTCGGCCAGGAGGCCCGCCGCGTCGGCGGCGGCCGAGCGGCGCAGGGGAGCGCCGTGCTCACCGGTGCGCTCGGTCAGCGGTGGTTCCCACAGCGCGAACGTCGCGCCCGGCCGCGGGGAGCCGTCGGTGGTGACCGCCTCGACCGGCGCGCCGACCAGCCGGGACGCGGCCGCCGCCGGCTCGGCCACCGTGGCGGACGCGAGGACGAACACCGGCTCCGCCCCGTACCGCCGGCAGATGCGGCGCAACCGGCGCAGCACGTGCCCGACGTGGGAGCCGAAGACGCCCCGGTAGGCGTGGCACTCGTCGATGACCACGTAGGCCACCCGCCGCAGCGTGCTGGACCACTTCTGGTGCGCGGGCAGGATCCCGCGGTGGAGCATGTCGGGGTTGGTCACGATCCACCGCGAGTGCCGGCGGACCCAGTCGCGCTCCTCGCCCGGGGTGTCGCCGTCGTAGGCAGCGGGACGCACGGAGGCGTCGGCGAGCGCGGCGACCGAGGCGAGCTGGTCCCGGGCCAGCGCCTTGGTCGGTGCCAGGTAGAGCACGCAGGCGCGCGGGTCCTCGGTCAGCCGGGTGAGGGCGGGCAGCTGGTAGGCCAGCGACTTGCCCGAGGCCGTCCCCGTGGCCACGACCACGTGCCGGCCGTCGTGGGCGAGCTGGGCGGCCTCCACCTGGTGCCGGTAGGGGGCCAGCACCCCGCGCTCCTCGAGCCGCTCGCGCAGGTCACCGCTCACCCACTCCGGCCACGGCAGGGTGCTGCTCTCGCGCACCGGCAGGTGGTGGACGTGCGTGACCGGCTGCTCGTCGTCGCCGGTGCCGGCGAGGACGGAGGCGAGGAGGTCGGCGCCCGGCGGGACGACCGGGGCGACCGGGTGCAGCGTGGTCACGGCTCAACTGTCACACGCCCCGCCGACGGACGTCGGCGACGAATCCCATCCGTGTGATGCGGGTAACAAGCCGTGCTGGGCATCTGCACTCGGTGTGATCTCCCTTACACTCCCGCAACGTTCGGTTCGCGGGGCTCCCCGGGTGCCGAGCGGGACCTCCGCCGTTCCGGGGAGCACCGACGCCTCCCGGCGGCTGCCGACCGCACTTGGAGGAACACATGCCCGACAGTTCGCTGTCCGGCGGGGACATGGCGCTGGTCGCCGTCGTCCTCGTCGTCTCCCTGGCCGCCCTCGGGTTCGCCGGGTACCTGGTCCGCGCCGTCCTGGGCGCCGACCAGGGCACGGTGAAGATGCGCGAGATCGCGCAGGCGGTGCAGGAGGGCGCGGCGGCCTACCTGAGACGGCAGTTCCGCACGCTCGGCGTCTTCGCAGTGATCGTGTTCCTGCTCCTCCTCGTCCTCCCGGTCGCCGAGGGCGGCTGGGAGACCCGCATCGGGCGGGCCGTCTTCTTCCTCGTCGGTGCCTTCTTCTCCGCGTCCGTCGGGTTCATCGGCATGACGCTGGCCACCCGCGGCAACGTGCGCGTGGCGGCCGCCGCCCGCGGCGGCGGCTTCATGCCGGCCTTCCGCATCGCCTACCGCACCGGCGGTGTCGTCGGCATGATCACCGTCGGCCTCGGCCTGTTCGGTGCGGCGCTGGCGCTGCTCTTCTTCAACGAGACGGCCCCCGTGGTGCTCGAGGGCTTCGGCTTCGGCGGGGCCCTGCTGGCCATGTTCATGCGTGTCGGCGGCGGCATCTTCACCAAGGCCGCCGACGTGGGGGCCGACCTCGTGGGCAAGGTCGAGGCCGGCATCCCCGAGGACGACCCGCGCAACGCCGCCACCATCGCCGACAACGTGGGCGACAACGTGGGCGACTGCGCCGGCATGGCCGCGGACCTCTTCGAGTCCTACGCCGTCACCCTCGTGGCCGCGCTCATCCTCGGTCAGGTCTTCTTCGGGTCGGTCGGCATGGTGTTCCCGCTGCTGATCGCCGCCATCGGCGTCATCGCCTCGGTCGTCGGCATCCTCGCCTCCAACCCCGGCAAGACCGACGCGAGCGGGATGGCGCCCATCAACCGGGGCTTCTTCACCTCGGCGGCGGTCTCCCTCGTGCTCGTCGCCGCGGCGGCCTTCATCTACCTGCCCAGCATCGACGAGGGCGTGGACCTCTCGGTCAGCCCGCAGGTGCTCGGCTTCGTGTCCGTGCTCATCGGCGTCGTGCTCGCCGCCGCCATCCAGCAGCTCACCGGCTACTTCACCGAGACCAGCCGCAAGCCGGTCAAGGACATCGGCCGGAGCTCCCTGACCGGCCCGGCGACGGTGATCCTCTCCGGCATCTCGCTCGGCCTGGAGTCCGCCGTCTACGCGGCCGTCCTCATCGGCGGCGCGGTGTACGGCGCCTTCCTGATCGGTGGCGGCGCCGCCCTGTACGCGGTCGCCCTGGCCGGCTGCGGCCTGCTCACCACCGCGGGCGTCATCGTCTCGATGGACACGTTCGGCCCGGTCAGCGACAACGCGCAGGGCATCGCCGAGATGTCCGGCGACATCGACGACGAGGGCGCGCGGGTGCTCACCGACCTCGACGCCGTCGGCAACACCACCAAGGCCATCACGAAGGGCATCGCGATCGCGACGGCGGTCCTGGCCGCCACCGCGCTCTTCGGGTCGTACAACGCCCAGATCGGGGTGGCCCTCGACGAGGCGGGCGACACCCTCGGGGACGCCTTCAGCCTGGTGAACCCGAACAACGTGGTGGGGGCCGTGGTGGGCGCCGCGGTGGTCTTCTTCTTCTCCGGCCTGGCCATCAGCGCGGTGTCCCGCGCCGCCGGACGGGTGGTCTTCGAGGTGCGGGAGCAGTTCCGGACCAAGCCCGGGATCATGGACTTCAGCGAGCGCCCCGACTACAGCGCAGTCGTCGACATCTGCACCAAGGACTCGCTGCGCGAGCTGGCCACCCCCGGTCTGCTCGCCGTCCTCGCGCCCGTCGCGGTCGGCTTCGGCCTCGGCTTCGGGCCGCTGGCCGCCTACCTGGTCGGCGCGATCGCCGCCGGCACCCTGATGGCGGTCTTCCTGTCCAACTCCGGCGGCGCGTGGGACAACGCCAAGAAGATGGTCGAGGACGGCGCGTACGGCGGGAAGGGCAGCGAGGCCCACGCGGCCACGGTCATCGGCGACACCGTGGGCGACCCGTTCAAGGACACCGCCGGCCCGGCGATCAACCCGCTGATCAAGGTGATGAACCTCGTCGCCCTGCTCATCGCGCCGGCCATCGTGAGCCTGTCGGTCGGCGACGACGCCAACACGACGGTGCGGGTGCTCATCGCCCTTGCCGCCGTCGCGATCATCGTGGTCTCCGTGGTCGTCTCGAAGCGCCGGTCGGTCGTCGTCGGCGGCGCCCCGAGCGACGCCGCGGACGGCAGCCTCACGACCACCGCGCCCTGACCTCGCGGGGATCCTCCGGCCGGCACCGCCCGGCCGGAGGTTCCCACGCGAGGTGTGGACCGGTCGCGTGCCTGTGGACGACGGCGCACGCGTACCGCTCCGCGCTCCTAGCGTCCGGACCCCACGGCCCCATCAGGCCGCCGGACGACAGGGAGCACCCATGACATCGCCGAGTCCCACCGGGTCCGTCCTGGTCCACCCGCAGGCGCTGGCGGCGCTGGCCGAGGAGCTCACCGGTCTGGCGGGCGAGCTCGCCTACGACGTCGACCGCTGCCGGGCGGCGGCCGGCTCCCTCGCGGCCGCGCTGGAGGGGGAGGAGGGCTGGGCGGCGGGCGCGGCAGGCACGGCCTGGGCGGGCCTCGAGGAATCGCTGGCCGAGCGCACGTCGGCGCTGGCGCGGACGGTGTCCGGCGCGGTGCAGGCCTACCTGGAGGAGGACGCCCGGATCGCCGGGTGGATGGGCCGCCGCCGGGAGATGCCCCGATGACCACTCCGCTGCGCCTGCAGTCGGTCGCGAGCTGGGAGGTCCACCGCGTGCGCGGGGCGGTCACCGCGCTCGGCGCCGTCGCCGAGCGGCTGCCCGGGTGGCGCGCGCGGCTGGAGGGCATCGCGCGCACCCTCGACTCGGGCGAGCACTGGGCGGGCCCCGCCGCGCTGAGCGCGGCCGCCGCGGTCCGCGAGCTCGCCACGGGGGCGTGGGCGGTCGAGCGCGCCCTGGCCGAGTCGGTCACCGCCTTCGAGCGGCTGGGCGCCGAGGCCGACGCGGCGCAGGAGCTAGCCCGCGAGGCGCTGGCGAGGGCGGACGAGGTCCCCGGCGGGCTCGGCGCGGCCCTCGACGACCGCGGCCGCCTCGCCTCCGCCGTCGAGGCCCTCGTGCCGGGAACCGAGCTGACCCCGTCCGCCTCGGCCGCGGTGGCGGCGGCGGAGGCGGCCCTCCGCCACGCGTCCGCGGCGTCCGACGCGTCGGCCGTCGCGGGCGCCGCGCTGGCGGCGGTGGGCGTCCGCGACGCCTTCGCCCCGCCCGACTTCGCGAACCTCGCCTCCTGGGTCCCCGTGGCCGACCCGGTCTGCAGCAGCCGGGGCCCGTCCGGTCCGCCGGAGGCGGTGGCCCTGTGGTGGGCGGCGCTGCCGCTGACCACCCAGCTCGCCGCGCTGCGCGCCGACCCGGTGGGTCTCGGGAGCCGCGACGGCCTCCCCGCGTGGGCTCGCGACCTGGCCAACCGGCAGCTCCTCGCCGCCGCACTCGACGACCGCGGGATGCCGCCGGGACCCGCCGCGACCGCCCGCGCCGTCGCCCGCCGCATCGAGGAGGAGGAGGCCGCCGGGCGGCAGGTGCAGCTGCAGCTGTTCGACCTGCCCGCCGACCGCGTGGTTCTCGGCCTCGGCGACCTCGACACCGCCGACGCGGTCGCGGTGCTCGTCCCCGGCATCCAGAACACCCCGGCGGACGACCTGGGCGCGCTGGTGGGTGACGCCCGTGACGTGGGACGCGCGGCCCGGTTGGCGGCGCCGGGCACCACCGTGGCGACGGCGGTCTGGCTCGGCTACGACAGCCCCACGAGCCTGGGTCGGATCCTCACCCGGCGCAGCGCGGTCGAGGGTGGAAACGAGCTGGCCGACTCCCTCGCCGGCCTGGACGCGGGGCGGGCCGCCGTCGCCGCCGCGGACGCACGGGCGACCGTCCTGGCGCACAGCTACGGCACGGTGGTGGTCGACGAGGCGGCGGACGAGCCGGGCGCGCTCGACGCCGACGCGGTCGTCCTGCTCGGCAGCCCCGGGATGGAGGACGACGCGCGGAGCCTGGAGGCCCGGGAGGTGTACGACGCCGCGGCCCCGGGCGACCTCGTCGTCCTCTCCCAGTGGTTCGGGCGCTGGACCGGTTCCGCGGCCTTCGGCTCCAGCGCGCTGCCCGTCGACCCCGATGCCGGGCACTCCGACTACTACGACCCGGAGGGCCCGACCCTGCCCGCCGTGGGGGAGGTCGTCGTGGGGGTGCGCGTCCCCGGCTGAGGGCCGGGTCGGGCGGGTCGGGGAACACCTGGGTGCGGCCGACGTTTGTCCGGGTGACGGCACGCCCACGGTGGGTCGCCCCCGGCACTGCGTCCGGTGCGTGGCCTACCGTGGCCCGCCGAGGGGCGTTCTCGCGGCGGCGCCCGCCGGCGCCGGGGGAGTCCGCCCGCACTGGGCCGACGAACCGGGCACCGTCCCGGCAGCCCGCGCCGCTCGACACCCAGCACCACCAGAGCACCGACGCAGCACCACCGACAGGAGCACCGTGCCCACGAAGACCAGCCAGCCCGGAAGCGAGAGCGCCACCGCGACCGACGGCGGGACGAAGGCGCCCGCCCGCCGTCGCGCCGCTGCGCCCGGCGGCAAGCCGCTGGTCATCGTGGAGTCGCCGACCAAGGCGAACAAGATCGCCGGCTACCTCGGCAGTGGCTACGTGGTCGAGGCCAGCGTCGGGCACATCCGCGACCTGCCGCGCAACGCCGCCGACGTCCCCGCCGAGCACAAGGGCGCCGCCTGGGCGCGGCTCGGCGTCGACGTCGACAACTCCTTCGAGCCGCTGTACGTCGTCAGCCCCGATCGGAAGCAGCAGGTCAGCCGGCTCAAGCAGCTGATGAAGGGCGCCAGCGAGGTCTACCTCGCCACAGATGAGGACCGCGAGGGCGAGGCCATCGCCTGGCACCTGGTGGACACGCTGAAGCCCCGGGTGCCCGTGCACCGCATGGTCTTCCACGAGATCACCCCGGAGGCGATCGCCCGTGCGGTCGCCAACCCGCGCGAGCTCGACACCGCCCTGGTCGACGCGCAGGAGACCCGCCGGATCCTCGACCGCCTCTACGGCTACGAGGTCTCCCCGGTGCTCTGGAAGAAGGTGCTGCCCAAGCTCTCCGCCGGACGCGTGCAGTCGGTCGCGACGCGGATCGTCGTGGAGCGCGAGCGGGAGCGCATGGCGTTCCACGCCGCCGACTACTGGTCGCTCGAGGGCACCTTCGCCGTCCCCCGCCCGGGCGCGGCGACCGACGAGGGCGAGCCCACGACCGTCCGGGCCAAGCTGGTCAGCGTCGACGACAGCCGGGTCGCCACCGGCAAGGACTTCGACCCCGCCACCGGCCGGGTCAGCGGTGACGTCGTCCACCTGGACGAGGCCGGCGCCCGCGGGCTCGCGGCGCGCCTCGCGGGCCGCCAGGTGACCGTCGGCCGGGTCGACGAGAAGCCCTACCGCCGTCGCCCGTACGCGCCGTTCACCACCTCGACGCTGCAGATGGACGCCGGCCGCAAGCTCGGCTGGTCCTCGGCGCAGACGATGCGGGTCGCGCAGCGGCTCTACGAGAACGGTCACATCACCTACATGCGCACCGACTCGACGAACTTGTCGCAGGAGGCGATCAACGCCGCCCGGCAGCAGGCCCGCGAGCTCTACGGCGACGCGTACGTCCCGGCCGAGGCGCGCCGGTACAAGAGCAAGGCGAAGGGCGCCCAGGAGGCGCACGAGGCGATCCGTCCCGCCGGCGACAACTTCCGCACGCCCGGCCAGCTGGCCCCCCAGCTCGCTCGCGACGAGTTCCGCCTCTACGAGTTGATCTGGCAGCGCACCGTGGCCTCGCAGATGGCCGACGCCGTCGGGCAGACGGTCAGCATCCGGCTCGCCGGGCGCAGCGCCACCGACGAAGCCGTCGAGTTCACCGCCAGCGGCCGCACGATCACCTTCCCCGGCTTCCTCAAGGCCTACGTGGAGTCGCGGGACGAGGCGCCGGCCAACGGTGGCGACGACGAGGGCTCCGACGACGCCGAGCGCCGGCTGCCCCGGCTCGAGCGCGGCCAGCAGCTCGACACCCAGGCGCTCGACGCCAAGGGCCACACCACCAGCCCGCCGGCGCGGTACACCGAGCCGAGCCTGGTCGCCCGGCTCGAGGAGCTGGGGATCGGCCGGCCGTCGACCTTCGCGTCGATCATGCAGACCATCCAGGACCGCGGCTACGTCTGGAAGAAGGGCAACTCGCTCGTGCCCTCGTTCATCGCGTTCGCCGTGGTGAACCTGCTCGAGCAGCACTTCGCCCAGCTCGTCGACTACCAGTTCACCGCCTCGCTGGAGGAGGAGCTCGACGAGATCGCCGGCGGCACCCTCGGCCGGGTCGACTGGCTGACCGAGTTCTACTTCGGCGGTGGCGGCCGTGGCGACGGCGGGATCGCCGAGTCCGGCGGGCTCAAGCAGATCGTCGGCCAGCGGCTCGAGGAGATCGACGCGCGCGGCGTGAACTCCATTCCCCTCCGGGCGACCAGCCCGGACGGCAAGCCGGTCGTGGTGCGGGTCGGCCGCTACGGGCCCTACCTGCAGGCCGGCGGCGAGGAGGGCGCGCGGGTCAGCATCCCCGAGGACCTCGCGCCCGACGAGCTGACCACCGACAAGGTGCGCGAGCTGCTGGAGGCGCCCTCCGGCGACCGCGAGCTCGGCACCGACCCCGAGTCCGGGCACCCGGTCGTCGTGAAGGCCGGCCGGTACGGCCCGTACGTGACGACGGTGGTCCCCGAGGGCAGCAAGGACACGCCGCGGACGGCGAGCCTGTTCTCGTCGATGTCGCCGGAGACCGTCACCCTCGAGGACGCGCTGCGGCTGCTGACCCTCCCGCGCACGGTCGGCACCGCGCCGGACGGCGAGGAGATCCAGGCGCTCAACGGCCGGTACGGGCCCTACCTGAAGAAGGGCACCGACTCCCGCTCGCTCGACAGCGAGGAGAAGCTCTTCACGACGACGCTGGAGGAGGCGCTGGCGATCTTCGCCCAGCCGAAGCAGCGTGGTCGCGCCGCGGCGAAGGCGCCGCTCAAGGAGCTCGGCCCCGACCCGGTGACCCAGGGGCAGATCACCGTCCGCGAGGGCCGGTTCGGTCCCTACGTCACCGACGGCGAGACCAACGCCAGCCTGCGCAAGGGCGACGACGTCGAGACGATCACCATCGAGCGCGCCGCCGAGCTCCTGGCCGACCGCCGCGCTGCCGGCCCGTCCAAGAAGAAGAAGGCAGCCAAGAAGACCGCGGCGAAGAAGACGGCGGCCAAGAAGGCGCCCGCCAAGAAGGCCGCCGCCGCCAAGGCGAGCGCGCCGGTCACCGCGGGCTGACCGGCGTGACCGGCCCGGTCGAGCAGGACTTCGCCGTCAGGGCGCGCTCGTTCGGGGCGGTCGCGGCCGGCTACGCCGCGCTGCGCCCGACCTACCCGGCGGACGCGGTGGCGTTCCTGCTGGAGGGCCGGCGGGAGCGCGTGCTGGACCTGGGTGCGGGCACCGGTCTGCTGACCGAGGTCGTCGCCGGACTGGCACACGACGTCCTGGCGGTCGACCCGTCGCCGGAGATGCTGGCCGAGCTGACCGCCCGGCTCCCGGGGGTGCGGACCGCCGTGGGCACCGCGGAGTCGCTGCCGGCGGAGGCCGGCTCGGTCGACGCCGTCGTCGCCGGCCAGGCGGCGCACTGGTTCGACCCGGCACCGGCCGCGCGGGAGATCCGCCGGGTGCTGCGCCCGGGTGGCGTGCTGGGGCTGGTCTGGAACACCCGGGACGCCCGGGTGCCGTGGATCGCGGCGCTGGAGGAGCTGATCGCCGACGAGGCGCGAGGCCACGAGGCGGACCAGGGCGTGGTGGACCGGTTCGCCGAGGAGCTCTCGGCCGAGGTCGCCGTGCGCGAATCGGGCATCGTGCAGCGGCTGACGCCCGAGGACGTCGTGGCCGGCATCGCGACCCGCAGCTACGTCGCGGTGATGGACGACGCCCGGCGGACGGAGTTCCTGTCCGGCGTGCGGCACCTGCTGTCCGAGCACCCCGGCACGGCGGGCAGCAGCGGGATCGACCTGCCCTACGTGACCCGCGCCTACCGGCTCACCCCTCGCTGAGCCGGCTCCCCACCGCGAACACGCGGCGGAAGGGGAGCACGGTCGTGCCGTCCAGCCGTGGGGGATAGGCCTCGCGGAGCCCGGCGGCGTACTCGGCGGTGAAGCGGGTCGCGTCGTCGTCGGGCAGCAGGGCGAGCACCGGACGCAGGACGGTGCTGCGCACCCACCCGAGCACGGGGTCGGGCCCCCGCAGCACGTGCAGGTACGTCGTCTCCCAGGCGTCGGCGGACAGCCCTGCCGCGGTCAGGACGTCGAGGTACCCGAGGGGGTCGAGGACGGCGTCCGGGTCCGGTGCCGCGCCGGCCAGCCGCCCGGCCCACCTTGGTGACCGGCACAGCGCGGCGAGCAGGGCGTGGGTCGGCGCACGAAAGTTGCCCGGCACCTGCACGGCGAGCCAGCCGCCGGGACGCAGACCACCCGCCCACCGGGTCAGCAGGCGCTCGTGGCCGGGCACCCAGTGCAGCACGGCGTTGCTGACCACCACGTCGACCGGTTCCCCGGCCGCCCACTCCCGCACGTCGCCGAGCTCGAACTCGACGCGGCCCGGCACGGCCGACGCGGCCGCGGCGGCGAGCATCTCGGGGGAGGAGTCGATCCCGGTGACGTGCGCTCCCGGCCAGCGGCGGGCCAGGGACGCGGTCAGGCTGCCCTCGCCGCAGCCCAGGTCGACCACCCGCGCGGGGGCGTCCGCCGCGACCCGCGAGAGCAGCTCCGCGAACGGCCGCGCCCGCTCCCCGGCGAAGCGCAGGTAGCCGGCCGGATCCCACGCGGCGGGCGCGCGGCCACCGTCCGGCGCTCCGTCACCGCTCGTCCGCCCGGGCTCCACCATCGGTTCGGACCCTAGTTCCGCCCCGGTCACCTGGCGGCCGGAATCGGCGGCGTCCGTCAGCCGTCCGGGCGCAAAGCTCCCGGAATCGTCCTCGCGCCCCGGTAACGTGACCCTTCCCAGGGACCGCTCGCCGCCCTACCTCCGACCCCGGGAGCACCGATTCCGTCCGACCCGACGTCCCCGGCGCCGCCGCCCGACGAGGCGCGCCCGGCCGCAGGGACGACTTCGCCGGCCGACGGCCTGCCCTCTGCGGGCACGCCGGTGCCGGCCGACGCCGCGGTGCCGATGACGGAGCTGGACGCCGGGGCGCGCCAGGACGATGCACCGGTCGGTGAGCGGCAGACCGACGAGGACGGGCACGTCGACGCGCTGGGCGGGGTCGGCCTGGTGGCCAAGCTGCGCGCCGTGCTGCGGGTCAAGGACTTCCGCAAGCTGTGGCTGTCGATGTCGCTGTCCAGCTTCGGCGACTGGCTGGGCCTGCTGGCGATCACCGCGACCGCCCGGATGGCCTTCGAGGACTACGCCGCGCAGAACTTCGCGACCGGCGCCGTGCTCCTCTTCCGCCTGCTGCCGGCGATCGTGCTCGGCCCCCTGGCCGGGGCTTTCGCCGACCGGTTCGACCGCCGCAAGACGATGGTGATCACCGACGTCATCCGGTTCGGGTTGTTCGCCTCGATCCCCATCGTCGACAACCTGCTCTGGTTGCTGATCGCCCAGTTCGTCATCGAGGCGTTCAGCCTGTTCTGGATCCCGGCCAAGGACGCCGCGGTGCCGAACATGCTGCGCAAGGACCAGCTGGAGCCGGCCAACCAGCTGTCCCTGGTGACCACCTACGGGCTCACCCCCGTGCTCGCGGCCATCGTGTTCGCCGTGCTGGCCACCATCGGCGGGACCGTCTCGGACCTGCTGCCGGGCGTCGACGAGGTGGACCTCGCGCTGTACCTGAACGCGCTGACCTTCCTGGTCGCCGCGGTGGTCATCTGGAACCTGCCGTCGATCAGCGGCCGGCGCGCGGCCGGCACGGTCACGACCCAGGAGAGCTTCCTGGGTTCCCTCCGGCACGGCTTCTCCTTCGCCGGGCACACCCCGCTGGTGCGCGGGCTGGTCATCGGCATCACCGGCGCCATGGCCGCGGCCGGCGTGATCATCGCGACCGGGCAGGCCTTCGCCAACGCGCTCGGCGGTGGGGAGGCCGCCTACGGGCTGCTCTTCGGGGCCGTCTTCGTGGGCCTCGGGGCCGGCATCGCGTTCGGTCCGAGCATCGCCCGCGACCTCGCGCGCGAGCGGATCTTCGGCCTCGCCGTGGCGGTGGCCGGGGTGATGGTCCTGCTCATGTCGTGGACCTTCACGCTGTGGATCGCGCTGCTGCTGGTCGTCTTCATGGGGTTCTTCGCCGGCATCGCGTACCTGGCCGGCTTCACCTTGCTGGGCACCGAGGTCGAGGACGAGATCCGCGGCCGCACGTTCGCCATCGTCCAGTCGCTGGTCCGGGCGGCGCTGATCCTCTCCTTGGCGGTCGTCCCGTTCTGCGTCGGCGCCATCGGCCAGCACTCCGTGGACGTCGGGGTGTTCGCCGTCCCGATCACCGGCGAGCGGATCATGCTCTTCGTCGCCGGCCTGCTGGCCCTGGGCGTCGGCATCCTGGCCTACCGCCAGATGGACGACGGGCGGCCGGTGCCGCTGCTGGCCGACGTCGTCACCGCCATCCGCCGCGACACCACCGCCCGGCGGCGCCTGGCCGGCGGCGGGGTGCTCATCGCGTTCGAGGGCGGCGAGGGAGCCGGCAAGTCCACGCAGGTCCGCCGGCTGCAGGAGTGGCTGACCAACGAGGGGCTGGTCGCACGGGCCACCTTCGAGCCGGGCGCCACCCCCTCGGGCGCCGGGATCCGGGCGATCGTGCTCGACAAGGCGCAGGTCGGCATCTCGTCCCGGTCCGAGGCGCTGCTCTACGCCGCCGACCGCGCCCAGCACGTCCACGACGTCCTGCGCCCGGCCCTCGACGCGGGCGAGGTCGTGATCACCGACCGGTTCGTCGACAGCTCGCTGGCCTACCAGGGCGCGGGCCGCACCATCCCGCTGGACGACGTCCGGATGCTCTCCCGCTGGGCCACCGAGGGCCTGCAGCCCGACCTGACGATCCTGCTCGACCTGCCGCCGGAGGTGGGCCTCGCGCGGGCGCGCGGCCGCGCGGTGGCCGACCGGCTGGAGTCGGAGTCCCTCGAGTTCCACCAGCGGGTCCGGCAGACGTTCCGCGCCCTGGCCGAGTCCGATCCCGACCGGTACCTGGTCCTGGACGCCCGGGAGTCGCCGGACCAGATCGCGGCGGCGATCCGCGTCCGCATCGCCGAGCTGCTCTCCGGCCTGCCCCTGCAGCAGCTGGCGCAGCAGGACGTCGGCCGGTCCCGGGTCAACGGCGCCACGGTGGCGCACGAGGAGCTGACCCCGACCGGGCCGCACCGGCCGCACGCCCAGACCGGCTCGACCCCGCAGCTGCACCCGTGAGCGGCGCCGGGGGAGTCTGGTCGCAGGTCATCGGCCAGGAAGCCGTGGTCGCGGAGCTGCGGGCCGCCGTCGCCGACCCCGCGGCCATGACGCACGCCTGGCTGTTCACCGGCCCGCCCGGGTCCGGCCGCTCGGTCGCGGCCCGTGCCTTCGCGGCGGCGCTCCAGTGCCCCGCCGGCGGTGACGGCACCTGCCACGCCTGCCGGACCGTGCTGGCCGGTACGCACGCCGACGTGCAGACCGTGGTCCCCGAGGGGCTGTCGATCGGTGTCGCCGAGGTCCGCGAGATCGTGCGGATCGCCGGGCGCGCGCCGTCGCAGGGTCGCTGGCAGGTCGTGCTGGTCGAGGACGCCGACCGGATGACCGAGCAGGCGGCCAACACGGTCCTGAAGATGCTCGAGGAGCCGCCCGCGCGGACGGTCTTCCTGCTCTGCGCGCCGAGCCTGCACCCGGACGACGTGCCGGTGACCATCCGTTCCCGCTGCCGCGTGGTCGGTCTGCGCACCCCGCCCGTCGACGCCGTCGCCGACGTCCTGGTGAGCCGCGACGGCATCGACCCGGCCCTCGCCGCCTGGGCCGCCGCGGCGGCGGCCGGGCACGTCGGCCGCGCCCGCCGGCTGGCCCGCGACGAGGCGGCGCGGATGGCGCGCAAGGCCGTCCTCGACGTGCCTCTGAAGCTCGTCTCGCTGGCCGCCTGCCTCGACGCCGCCGACGACCTGGTCGGGGCCGCGCAGGAGGAGGCCGACGAGGCGACGGCCGCGCTCGACGGTGCCGAGACCGAGGCGGTGAAGGCCAGCCTCGGCGTCGGTGCCCGCGGCCCGGGCGTCGCGGCCGCCAGCCGCGGCGCGGGCCAGCTCAAGGAGCTGGAGAAGCGGCAGAAGTCGCGGGCGACCCGGCTCGGCCGCGACTCGCTCGACCGTGCCCTCGTCGACCTCGCCGGCCTCTACCGGGACGCGCTCGTCCTGGACGCCACCGGCGAGGACCCGCCCCAGCTGCTGCACCCCGACCGCCGGGCCGACGCCGCCGAGCTGGCCCGCCGGATCGGCGCCGAGGGGGCGCTACGGCGCATCGACGCCGTGCTGGACTGCCGGCTCGCGCTCGAGCAGAACGTGAAGCCGCGGATCGCCCTCGAGGCGCTGACCGTGGCGTTGCGCCTGCCCGCCTGACCCGGGTGGCCCTGCGCGGAGCGGGCGCCGCGGTGTCGTAGGCTGTGCGGGCAGTCCGCCGCCTTAGCTCAGTCGGTAGAGCATCTCACTCGTAATGAGAAGGTCGTCGGTTCGATTCCGACAGGCGGCTCTCCCTCACCACCAGCGGGTTCGTCCATCCGGACGGGCCCGCTGCGTCGTTCCCGGGGTCCTATGACCCACGTCTCCCTCAAGCGGCGCCCGCTTCGCGACGACCTGCTCTGCGGATGCCGGTGAGTACGGCTGCGACCGCAGCCGCGCCGTTCCACGTCCGCGGCCACGACGATCGGCTGCGGGAAAGCGCGGTCATGACACCTCTCAAGCGTTCCCTCCGTCTCCACGTCGCGGTCCTCGCCGGCGCCGTGCTCCTCACCGGCTGCGGTGGGGCGGCGGCCGGTGGCACGGGCTCGCCGGAGGCGGTCAGCATCGCGATCGGCGAGCCGATGAGCTCCCTGGTCCCCGGCAACACCGTCGAGGAGTACGGCAGCCAGGTCCTCGAGTCCCTCTGGACCGGCCTGGTCGAGTACACCGCCGACGGGGAGGTCAGCTACACCGGCGTCGCCGAGTCGGTCACCTCGGAGGACAGCACCACCTGGACGGTGGAGCTGCGCGACGGCTGGACGTTCCACGACGGGACCCCGGTGACGGCCGCGTCGTTCGTCGACGCCTGGAACTGGACGGCGTACAGCCAGAACGCGCAGGCCGGCTCCTACTTCTTCGCCAACGTCGAGGGCTTCGGCGACCTGCAGGCCCCGACCGACGACGAGGGCGAGCCCACCGGCGAGCCCGCCGCGACGGAGATGAGCGGCCTGCGGGTGGTCGACGACTCCACCTTCACCGTGACGCTGGCCGCGCCGTTCGCGCAGTTCCCGGTGACGCTCGGCTACAACCCGTTCTTCCCGCTGCCGCAGTCGTTCTTCGACGACCCGGAGGCCTTCGGCACCCGTCCGGTCGGCAACGGGCCGTTCCGCGCCGACGGCGCGTTCGAGCCGGGCGAGGGCATCACGGTCCGGGCCTACGACGAGTTCGCCGGCGAGCGGCCCGCCGTCGACGCGATCGAGTTCCGCGTCTACGCCGAGACCAGCACCGCGTACACCGACGCCCTGGCCGGCAACGTCGACGTCGTCCCGCGGATCCCGGCCGACGCGAGCGGCACCGCGCCCGAGGACTTCGAGGGGCGCTACGTCGAGACCTCCGCGTCCGGCCTGACCTACCTCGGCCTGCCGCTGTACGACGAGCGCTACAGCGACCCGCGGGTGCGCCAGGCGCTGTCGCTCGCGATCGACCGCGACCTCATCGCCGAGCAGATCTTCGCCGGTACCCGCGAGGCTGCGGACGCGATCGTGCCGCCGGTCGTCGACGGTCACCGCGACGGTGCCTGCGCGTACTGCACCCTCGACGTCGAGCGGGCGAACGAGCTGCTCGACGAGGCCGGCTTCGACCGGACCCGGCCGATCGACCTGTGGTTCAACGCCGGCGCCGGCAACGACCCGTGGATGGAGGCCGTCGGCAACCAGCTGCGGAGCAACCTCGGCGTCGAGTACGTGCTGCACGGCGAGCTGGCCCCGCCGCAGTACGGCCCGCTGCTGGCCACCCAGGGCATGACCGGCCCGTTCCGCATGGGCTGGTCGATGGACTACCCGAGCCCGCAGAACTTCCTGGAGCCGCTGTTCTCCACCGGGTCCGATGCCAACTACGCCTTCTACAGCAGCGCGGCGTTCGACGCGCTGGTCGCCGAGGGCAACGCGGCCGCGAGCGGTGCCGACGCCATCGGCGCCTACAACCGGGCCGAGGACGTCGTCCTGGAGGACATGCCGGTCATCCCCCTGTTCTTCGACGTCACCCAGTCCGTCCACTCCGACGCGGTCGCCGACCTGGTGGTCGACGTCTTCGGCCGGGTGGACACGACGTCGCTGACGCGCGCCGGCTGAGCAGGGCTGGAACGCCGACGGCGGCACACCTCGCGGGAGGTGTGCCGCCGTCGATGCGTTCGGCGACCCGGCGGACCGAGCCGGTTCAGTGGTGGGCGTCGCCGTTCTTGGCGCGCTCGAGCGAAGCCAGGATCTCCTTCTCGGCCTCTTCTCGGCCGACCCACTCGGCGCCCTCGACGGACTTGCCGGGCTCGAGGTCCTTGTAGGTCTCGAAGAAGTGCTGGATCTCCAGGCGGTCGAACTCCGACACGTCGGAGATGTCCATGAGGTGGGACATCCGCGGGTCGGTCGCCGGCACGGTGAGGACCTTGTCGTCCCCGCCCGCTTCATCGGTCATGCGGAACATGCCGATGGCCCGGCAGGTGATCAGGCACCCGGGGAAGGTCGGCTCCTCGAGCAGGACCAGGGCGTCGAGCGGGTCGCCGTCCTGCCCCAGGGTGTTCTCGATGTAGCCGTAGTCCGCCGGGTAGCGGGTGGAGGTGAACAGCATCCGGTCCAAGCGGATGCGTCCGGTGGCATGGTCCAGCTCGTACTTGTTCCGCTGGCCCTTCGGGATTTCTACCGTCACGTCGAACTGCACGGACGTAGTGTGACCCACGGCGACCCGCAGCAATCGGCGGGTCGCCTTTCTGGGGGGTGGGCACCATCGCGTCGAGTGGTTCGACGATCGTCACAGCGAAGACCGGGCGTTTCCGCCGACGGCTCGCGATGGGCATCATCGGGCTCGTCCTGCTCCTCATCGGCGGCGGTGTCGGCGTCGGCCTGCTGCTCAGCGGCGGGAACGGCGGGGGCGGCCCCGAGGCCGTCGACGTGCCCGACGCCGAGCTGCCCGACCTGGGCGACGCCTCCCCGGTCCTCGCCTCGCTGGGCACCGACGCCCCCGCCCCGGACCCCGCCGTCCTCAGCAGCCAGCTCACCCCGCTGCTGACCGCCGCGGGTCTCGGCACCGGGGTGTCCGCGGAGGTCGTGGACGTCGCCACCGGCGGCGTCCTGCTCGACCTGGACGCCAGCGACCCCGCCGTCCCCGCGTCGACGGCGAAGCTGCTCACCGCCGCGGCGACCCTCGTCACCCTCGACCCGGCCGAGACCCTGGAGACGACGGTCGTCGCCGGCGCGAGCCCGGGCGAGGTCGTGCTGGTCGGCGGCGGCGACCCCACCCTGTCCCGCACCTCGCCGTCCCAGTCCTACCCGGGAGCAGCGACGGTCGCCGACCTGGCCGCCCAGGTCGTCGCCGCGATGCCGGCGGGGACGCCGGTCACCCGGATCGTCGTCGACAACTCGCTCTTCAGCGGCGCACTGACCGCGTCCGGGTGGGGGACCGGCGACGCCCCCTCCACCTACGCCGCCCCGGTGACCGCGACGGCCGTCGACGGCGCCCGGGTCAGCCCGGGCTCCCAGGCGCGCAGCGGGCAGCCGGGGATCGACGCCGGGTCTGCTCTCGCCGACGCCCTCGGCGCGCCCGGCGCGACCGTCGTCCTCGGCGAGGCCCCGGCCGGCGCGGAGACGCTCGCGACGGTCCGGTCGGCGCCGGTCGGCCGGCTGGTCGAGCAGATGCTGTCGATGTCGGACAACATGCTGGCCGAGTCGCTGGCCCGCCACGTGGCGATCGCCGAGGACCTCCCGGCCACCTTCGAGGGCGGCGCGCAGGCGATCGTCCAGGCGCTGTCCGGGGCGGGCATCGACACGACGGGCGTCGCGCTGTTCGACGGCAGCGGGCTGTCGCAGTCCGACCGGATCCCGGCCGCCGTGCTCACCGAGGTCGTCACCAGCGCCGCCGACGGCACCCTCGACGGGACCTCGGCGCTGCTGTCGGGCCTGCCGGTGGCCGGCTACGACGGCACGCTGTTCGACCGCGGGGACGCCGGCGCCGCGCCCGGCACCGTCCGTGCCAAGACGGGCACCCTCCTCGGGGTGCACGCGCTCGCCGGGACGGTGGTGACCACCGACGGTCGACTGCTGTCGTTCGCCGTCGTGGCCGACGGCTCCGGCAGCGAGGCCGCTGCCGAGGCCGCGCTCGACGACGTCGCCGCTGCGCTCGCCGGCTGCGGCTGCCGCTGAACGGAGGCCCGTCCGGCGCCCGTCCGCGTACGGTGAGGCGATGACGAGCGCCTCCTCGATGGTCGACTGGGACCTCGCCGGACGCACGGCCCGCAAGCTGATGAGCGCGGGACCCGCGACCACGCGCGAGGAGGCCGCCGGCGTCGTCCGCGACCTGCACGAGGCCGCGGCCGTCGCCGTCGCGCACGTCGAGCGGCTGACCGGCCTGAGCCCGGTGCCCGGCGGCCCGGCACCTCAGGTCGTCGTGGTCGACCGCCCCGGCTGGGCCGACGCGAACGCCCGGGGCATGGCCGCGCTCCTCGACCCGCTGGTTGAGGCCCTCGCCGCCAAGCAGGACTCCCGCCCCGGGGCGATCGCCACCGCGATCGGGTCCCGGGCCACCGGCGTCCAGGCCGGCGGCATCCTGGCCTTCCTGTCCTCGCGCGTCCTCGGTCAGTACGAGGTCTTCGGCACCGGCGGCCAGCTGCTCCTCGTGGCCCCCAACATCGTGGCGACCGAGCGGAAGCTCGGCGTCGACCCCGCCGACTTCCGGCTCTGGGTCTGCCTGCACGAGGTCACCCACCAGCTGCAGTTCACCGCCGTGCCCTGGCTCAAGGGCCACCTCGAGGCGGAGATCGCCCGGTTCGTGGAGGCCACCGACCTGAACGCGGACGTGCTGCGGGAGCGGCTGCAGGACGTGCTGCGCAGCCTCACCGACGCCGTCCGGGGTGGCGACGGCGAGTCCGAGGGCCTGATGGCGCTGGTCCGCGACCCCGAGCAGCGGGCCGTGCTTGACCGGGTCACCGCGGTCATGAGCCTGGTCGAGGGGCACGCCGAGTACGTCATGGACGAGGTCGGCCCGGACGTCGTCCCGTCCGTGCGGACCCTGCGGAAGCGGTTCGCCCAGCGCCGCAAGGGCCGCGGCCCGCTCGACCGCGTGGTGCGCCGCCTGCTCGGCCTCGAGCAGAAGATGAAGCAGTACGCCGAGGGGCGCGTCTTCGTCGGCGGGGTGATCGAGCTGGTCGGCATGGACGGGTTCAACCGCGTGTGGGAGGGCCCCGAGAACCTGCCGCGGATCGACGAGCTCACCGCGCCCGAGCGCTGGGTCGAGCGCGTGCACGGCCGTCCCGCCATCCCCGCCTGAGCCCGCCGTGGCCGGTCCTCCCCGCGCGGTCGCCGTCCTGCGGCACGCGGTGCGCGCCGGGCTGCGGAGCTCGCCGCAGCCGGTGCTCGTGGCGTGCAGCGGGGGAGCGGACTCCGTCGCGCTGGCGGCCGCCCTGGCCTTCGAGGCGCGCGACGCCGGCGTCCGGGTCGGCGGGGTGACCGTCGACCACGGGTTGCAGCCGGGGTCGGCGCAGCGCGCCGACCGCACCGCCGAGCTGCTGCGGGGGCTCGGCCTGGACCCCGTCGTCGTGCTCAGCGCCAAGGTGGGGGACGACGGCGGACCGGAAGGGGCCGCGCGCGCCGCCCGGTACGCCGTCCTGGGCGCCGCCGCGGAGCAGCACGCCGCCCGGATCGCCCTGGCGCACACCCTCGACGACCAGGCCGAGACGGTCCTGCTGGGCCTCGGCCGGGGTTCGGGGCCGCGCTCGGTGGCCGGCATGGTCGAGTACCGCCCGCCGTACTGGCGCCCGTTGCTCGGCGTCCGCCGGGCCACCGCGCGCCAGGCGTGCGCCGACCAGGGGCTGCCCGTGTGGGACGACCCGTGGAACGCCGACCCGGCCTACACGCGCGTCCGGCTGCGCACCGAGGTCCTGCCGCTGCTGGAGGAGGTGCTCGGCGGCGGGGTGGCCCCGGCGCTGGCGAGGACGGCGGCGCAGCTGCGCGAGGACCTCGACGCCCTCGACGCGCTGGCCGCCGACGCCCTGCCCGGCCACGGCGGCGAGCTGCCGGTCGAGGCGGTGGAGGCGCTGCCCGCGGCGCTGCGGCGACGGGTGCTGCGCCTGTGGCTGCGGGCCGGCGGGGTCCCCGACCTGCAGGCGGTGCACCTGGCCGCGGTCGAGGCGCTGCTCGTCCGGTGGCGGGGGCAGGGCCGGGTCGACCTACCCGGCGGCGCGGGCGTCGTCCGGGCGTCTGGCAGGCTGGTCCTGCTGGGCCCGGACGACCGGGTCGCACCACCCCCGCACTCCGAGGAGCCGCTCGCGTGACCGAAGCCGTCAGCACTCCCGGGGCCCTCGGCCCCGACCACGGGTACGGCCCGGACATCGACCACGTGCTCCTCTCGGAGGAGCAGATCCAGCAGAAGATCGCCGAGCTGGCCACCGAGATCGCCGCCGACTACGCCGGCAAGGAGGTCCTCCTGGTCGGCGTGCTCAAGGGCGCGGTGCTCTTCATGAGCGACTTCGCCCGGGCGCTGCAGCTGCCCACGCAGATGGAGTTCATGGCCGTCTCCTCCTACGGCTCGGCCACCAGCTCCTCCGGCGTCGTGCGGATCCTCAAGGACCTCGACCGCGACATCACCGGCAAGCACGTCCTCGTGCTCGAGGACATCATCGACTCCGGCCTCACGCTCTCCTGGCTGCTGAAGAACCTCGGCGGCCGGCAGCCGGCGTCGCTCGAGGTGTGCGCGCTGCTGCGCAAGCCCGACGCCGTGAAGGTCGAGGTGCCGGTGAAGTACATCGGGTTCGACATCCCCAACGAGTTCGTCATCGGCTACGGCCTCGACTACGCCGAGCGCTACCGCGACCTGCCCTACATCGCCACCCTCAAGCCCGAGGTCTATACCTGACGTCGTCCTCCGGACGACACCGCGGCCAGGTGCCGTCCCCCTGATGCGCTGAGCCGCTGCGTCGCGGCTGCGCGGAACCCTCCGGGTCCCACTCGCCGCGACAGTCCACCTACCGGGTCATCCCCAGCTCGCGCCCAGCGGATTCGCAGACGGCCCGGTGTACCGTCGATCGCGACGACGCTGTCCCCAGCGCCGGGGTCCTCGCCCGGATCGCAGGCGGCGTCCCCGGACGATCAGGAGGGTCGACGGGCCGACCGGTCTCCCGGCGCCCGGCATCGGTGTATGGAACGTAAGAAGATCTTCCGCTCCGTGTGGTTCTGGGTCGTCCTCGTCGTCCTGGTCGCCCTCACGTTCTCCTGGACCCTGGGTGGCGGCACCTCCGGCAAGGAGGTGTCCACCTCCGTCGCGCTGCAGCAGCTCGATGCGGGCAACGTCGAGTCCGCGACGATCAACGACAAGGAGCAGACGCTCGACCTCGAGCTGAAGAGCGAGGTCGAGGGCAGCCGGCAGATCACCGCGTCCTACCCGCTCGGGGCCTCCGACGACATCTACGACCGGGTCTCCGGCCAGGGCGACGACGACGCCGTCGACTTCGACACCAACGTCACCCAGCAGAGCCTGCTGGTGAGCCTGCTGGTCAGCTTCCTGCCGTTCCTGATCCTCCTGCTGCTGCTGTTCTGGCTGTTCAACTCCATGCAGGGCGGCGGCCGCGGCGTCATGCAGTTCGGCAAGTCCAAGGCCAAGCAGGTCACCAAGGACACCCCGAAGACGACGTTCGCCGACGTCGCCGGTGCCGACGAGGCCGTCGAGGAACTGCACGAGATCAAGGACTTCCTGCAGAACCCGGTCAAGTTCCAGGCCGTCGGCGCGAAGATCCCCAAGGGCGTGCTGCTGTTCGGCCCGCCCGGGACCGGCAAGACGCTGCTGGCCCGCGCCGTGGCCGGCGAAGCCGGGGTGCCGTTCTTCTCGATCTCCGGCTCGGACTTCGTCGAGATGTTCGTCGGTGTCGGCGCCAGCCGGGTCCGCGACCTGTTCGAGCAGGCCAAGGCCAACGCCCCGGCGATCATCTTCGTCGACGAGATCGACGCCGTCGGCCGCCACCGCGGTGCCGGCATGGGCGGCGGTCACGACGAGCGCGAGCAGACCCTCAACCAGATGCTCGTCGAGATGGACGGCTTCGACGTCAAGGGCGGCGTGATCATGATCGCCGCGACCAACCGGCCCGACATCCTCGACCCGGCCCTGCTGCGCCCCGGCCGCTTCGACCGGCAGATCGCCGTCGACCGGCCCGACCTGCTGGGCCGCAAGGCGATCCTGTCGGTGCACGCCAAGGGCAAGCCGCTCGCGCCGGACGTCGACCTGGAGACCGTCGCCCGCCGGACGCCGGGCTTCACCGGTGCCGACCTGGCCAACGTGCTCAACGAGGCGGCGCTCCTCACCGCGCGCACCAACGCCTCGCTCATCACCGACGCCACCCTCGAGGAGGCGATCGACCGCGTCATCGCCGGCCCCGAGCGCAAGACGCGGGCGATGAGCGAGAAGGAGAAGAAGGTCACCGCGTACCACGAGGGCGGGCACGCCCTGGTCGCGCACGCGCTGCCGAACCTCGACCCCGTGCACAAGGTGACGATCCTGCCGCGCGGCCGGTCGCTCGGGCACACGCTCGTCCTGCCGACCGAGGACAAGTACACCCAGACCCGGTCGGAGATGATCGACACCCTGGCCTACGCCCTCGGCGGGCGGGCGGCCGAGGAGCTGGTCTTCCACGAGCCGACCACCGGCGCCGGCAACGACATCGAGAAGGCCACCTCGATGGCCCGCGCGATGGTGACCCAGTACGGCATGAGCGCCAAGCTCGGTGCGGTGAAGTACGGCAGCACCGACGCCGAGCCGTTCCTGGGCCGCGACATGGGCTCGCGCCCGGACTACTCCGAGGCCGTCGCCGCCGACATCGACGCGGAGATCCGCGCGCTGATCGAGGCCGCGCACGACGAGGCCTGGGAGATCCTGGTGGAGTACCGGGGCGTCCTCGACCAGCTCGTCCTCGAGCTGATCGAGAAGGAGACGCTCTCCAAGGAGGACATGGCCCGCATCTGCGCGCCGGTCACCAAGCGCCCCTCGCTCGCGCCATACAACGGCTTCGGCAAGCGGACGCCCTCCGACCAGCCCCCGGTGCTCACCCCCGCCGAGGTCGCCGCGCAGAACGGCAACGGCCACGCCAGCGGGAGCAGCACCCCGGTGGGTGACGTCGGAGCACCCGCACAGCGATGACCGCCGGCGACATCGGGCCCGGCGGGATGCGGACCGTGGGCGAGGTCGACCAGGCGCGGGCGGCGGCCGCCGTCCGCGAGCTGCTGATCGCCGTGGGCGAGGACCCCGACCGGCCCGGGCTGCAGGACACCCCTGCCCGGGTGGCCCGCGCGTACGCCGAGACCTTCGCCGGTCTCTCCCAGGACCCCTACGACATCCTGGCGACCACCTTCGCCGAGGACCACGACGAGATGGTCCTGGTCAAGGACATCCCGATGTACTCGACGTGCGAGCACCACCTGGTGCCCTTCCACGGCAAGGCGCACGTCGGCTACATCCCGGCCGAGGACGGCCGGGTGACGGGTCTGTCGAAGCTGGCCCGGCTGGTGGAGGTGTACGCGCGCCGGCCGCAGGTGCAGGAGCGGATGACCCGCCAGATCGCCGACGCGCTGGACGAGGTGCTCAAGCCCCGCGGCGTCATCGTCGTCATCGAGGCGGAGCACCTGTGCATGGCCATGCGCGGTATCCGCAAGCCCGGTTCCACGACCGTGACCTCGGCGGTCCGCGGCATGTTCCGCGACAGCGCGGCGACGCGGAACGAGGCGATGAGCCTGGTGCTGGGGAAGTGATCTCCCTCCCGCGCCCCGGCCGGTGCGTGGTCATGGGCGTCCTCAACGTCACTCCCGACTCCTTCTCCGACGGCGGCTGCTTCGCCGACCCGGAGGTCGCGATCGCGCACGGGCTGGCGATGCACGCCGCCGGCGCCGACTACGTCGACGTGGGCGGAGAGTCCACCCGGCCCGGCGCCGACCGCGTCGACGCCGAGGAGGAGGCCCGCCGCGTCGTCCCCGTGGTCCGGGAGCTCGCCGCCGCGGGCGTGCGGACCAGCGTCGACACCACCCGCGCCGAGGTCGCCGAGGCCGCCATCCACGCCGGCGCCCAGCTGGTGAACGACGTCAGCGGTGGCCTGGCCGACAAGAACATGGCCGAGCTGATCGCCGAGACCGGCGTCCCGTGGGTGCTCATGCACTGGCGGGGGCACAGCCGCGAGATGTACGCCGCCGCCCGGTACGGCGACGTCGTCACCGAGGTCTGCGCCGAGCTGACCGCGCGCGTCGAGGACGTCGTCGCGATCGGCGTCGCCCCCGAGCAGCTGGTGCTGGATCCCGGCCTCGGCTTCGCCAAGCGGGCCGAGCACAACTGGGCGCTGCTGGCCGGGCTGGACCGGCTCGTCGGGCTGGGGCTGCCGGTGCTGGTCGGCTCGTCGCGGAAGACGTTCCTCGGCCGGCTGCTCGCCGGGCCCGACGGCGAGCCCCGGCCGGCCGAGCAGCGGGACCACGCCACGCTGGCGACCACGGTGATGGCCGCGGAGGCCGGTGCCTGGGGCGTGCGGGTGCACGACGCGGCAGCGTCGGTCGACGCCGTCCGCACCGTCGAGGCGGTCCGCGCGGCGCGGGGGAGCGGCCGTGGTTGACCGGATCACGCTCCGCGGGCTCCGCGCGCACGGCCGCCACGGCGTCTACGCGTTCGAGCGCGAGCGCGGGCAGATGTTCCGCGTCGACGCCGTCCTCGAGGTCGACACCGCCGCCGCGGCGGCCGGCGACGACCTCGACAAGACCGTCAACTACGCCGACCTCGCCCGCGACCTGTACGCCGTCCTGGCGGGGGAGCCGGTGAACCTGCTCGAGACGCTGGCGCAGCGCCTCGCCGACGTCTGCCTGGCGAACCCGCTGGTGGCCGCCGTCGAGATCACCGTGCACAAGCCCCAGGCCGAGCTCGGGGTGCCCTTCGACGACGTCACCGTCGCCATCCGGCGGGAGCGCCCGTGAGCCGCGCCGTGCTGTCGCTCGGGGCGAACCTCGGCGACCGCGCGGCCGCCCTCCGGTCGGCCATCACCGCCCTCAAGGACGACGGCCTGGTCGCCCGCTCGACGCTGTACGAGACGCCGCCGTGGGGTCCGGTCGAGCAGCCGCCCTACCTCAACGCCGTGGTCATCGTGCGCGGGCCGTGCGACGCCCGCGGCTGGCTGGCCCGGGCGCACGAGCTCGAGCAGGCCGCCGGCCGCACCCGCGAGGTCCGGTGGGGGCCGCGCACCCTCGACGTCGACGTCGTCACGGTCACCGAGGACGACGGCACCCCGGTGATCTCCGATGACCCCGAGCTGACCCTCCCGCACCCGCGGGCGCACGAGCGGGCCTTCGTGCTGCTGCCGTGGTCGACGCTGGAGCCCGGCGCCGTGCTGCCGGGCCGGGGCCGGGTCGCCGACCTGCTCGCCGCGCTGCCCGCCGACGACAAGCTCGCGGTGACCCGTTGGGACCACCTGCATTGAGCCCCGTCCGCCGCCGCGACCTCGCCGTCCTCGCCGCCGGTCTGGCGGTCGCCGCCTGGCTGCTGGTCCGTGCCTGGTACGGGGAACTGCCGGCGCTGGACTGGTGGCTGCCCGTCCCGCTCGCGGTGCTCGCCGTCGCCGAGGCCCTGGGCGCGCGGACGTTGAAGGCGCGGCTCACCGCCCTGCGCGAGGCGCGGACGCGCACGGGGACCGGGACGCCCGGCGCCGCCCCCGTGCGGCCCGTCGAGCCGATGCTGGTCGCCCGGCTGGCCGTCCTGGCGCAGGCGAGCGCCTACGTGGGCGCCGTCTTCGCCGGCATCTGGACCGGCGTCCTGCTGCACGTCGGGCCGGCCGTGGGCGACCTGCAGGCGGCCGCCGGCGACACCGTCACCGCGCTGATCGGGATCGCGAGCGCGGTCGGGCTGGTCGTCGCGGCGCTGTGGCTGGAGTCCACCTGCCGGGTCCCGCCCGGGACGACCGACGACGAGCCGACCATGGGCGTCAGCGGCTAGACGGCACCGGCGATCTCCGGCACCGTCCCGTCCACCGACCGGCGCAGCGCCGCGTGCAGCGACTCGGGCGTCAGCACCCCCAGGAACCGGTCGCCGTCGAGCACCGCGACCCAGCCGGCCTCGTGCTGCAGCATCGTCGCGAAGGCGGTCTTGAGCGAGGCGTCGACCGGCACCCAGGCCTCCATGCGCTTGCCGGCGTCGCGGACGCTGCCGCTCCCGGACGCGCGCTCGGCCGACAGCCACCCGTGCAGCGACTGCTGGTCGTCGAGGACGACGGCCCAGCGTGCGCCGGCCCGGCTCAGGACCGCCCGGGCGTCGGCCAGGCCGTCGTCGATCCGCACGACCGGCGGGTGCTCGAGGTCGGCGGCGTCGATGCCCGTGACGGCCAGCCGCTTGAGCCCCCGGTCGGCGCCGACGAAGTCCGCGACGAACGGCGTGGCCGGGTTGCCCAGCAGGTCCGCGGGCGTCGCGAACTGCTCCACCCGGCCGCCCTGGCTCATCACCGCGATGCGGTCGCCGAGGCGGACCGCCTCCTCGATGTCGTGGGTGACGAACACGATGGTCTTGCGGACGGTCTCCTGCAGGCGCAGGAACTCCGACTGGAGCCGCTCGCGGACGATCGGGTCGACGGCCGAGAACGGCTCGTCCATGAGCAGGACCCCCGGGTCGGCGGCCAGGGCGCGCGCGACGCCGGCCCGCTGCCGCTGGCCCCCCGAGAGCTGGTGCGGGTACCTGTCGCCGTGGACGGCGGGGTCGAGGCCGACGACGTCGAGGAGCTCGTCGACGCGGGCCCTGATCCGCCGCTTGTCCCAGCCAAGCAGCCGCGGCACCGTGCCGACGTTGACCCGCACCGTCTGGTGGGGGAACAGGCCGACGTTCTGGATCACGTAGCCGATCCGGCGCCGGAGCTTGACCGGGTCCGCCCCGGTCACGTCCTCGCCGCCCAGGAGGATGCGTCCGGTGGTCGGCTCGATGATCCGGTTGATCATCTTCATCGTCGTCGTCTTGCCGCACCCCGAGGGCCCCACCAGCACGGTGAGCTCGCCGGCGGCGAAGGTCAGGTCGAGCTCGGCGACCCCGACGGTCCCGTCGTCGTAGACCTTGCTCACACCCTCGAGCCGGATCTCCTCGGCCCCGCTGGGAGCTGCGGTGGTGGGGAGGGGCGCAGTAGCGTCCACGACGTGGCCTTCCTGGTACGCGCCCGATGCTGAGCGCCGAGGTCCTCGCGGTGGACGAGGCGCCGAATCCCTGGTTCGACCCGTCCTACGTGACCTCCAATTGGGACTCCATCATGGGCTATCTGGGCGAGCACGTCAGGCTCACGATCGGCGCCGTCGTGCTCGGTGCGCTGATCGCGCTGCCGCTGGCGTTGGTCGCCCGGCGGAGCCGGTGGCTGGCCGGACCGGTGCTCGGGCTGTCCACGCTGATCTACACGATCCCGTCGCTGGCCATGTTCGCCTTCGTGGCCCCGCTGACCGGCATCACCGCGACGACGGTGCTCATCGGCCTGGTCCTGTACTCGCTGGTGATCCTGGTCCGGAACTTCCTCGCCGGCCTGCAGGCCGTGCCCGACGACGTCCGGGAGGCGGCCCGGGGCATGGGATACGGGCCCGGCCGGCTGTTCTGGCAGGTGGAGCTGCCGCTGGCGCTCCCGGCGTTCATGGCTGGGATCCGGGTGGCGACGGTGTCCACCGTCGCGCTGGTGACCGTCGGCGTGATCGTCGGCCACGGCGGGCTGGGGCAGCTGATCACCGGCGGGTTCGCGGCCAACTTCTACCGGGCGGAGATCGTCACGGGCGCGGTCGGCTGCGTCCTGCTGGCCCTGGTGGCCGACCTGCTGCTGGCCGGCGCCGAGCGCGCGCTCACGCCGTGGGCGAGGAGGGCGCGGGCATGAACCTCCTCGAGGAGGCGCTGGTCTACCTCAACGACCCGTTCAACTGGACCCGGCCCGGAGGGATCCTCGACCTGCTCGTCGAGCACCTGCGGATCTCCGCGCTCGCCGTGCTGGCCGCGATGGCGCTCGCGCTGCCGGTCGGCATCCTGCTCGGGCACGTCGGCCGCGGCGGCGCCTTCACCGTCGCCCTGTCCAACGTGTCCCGCGCGGTCCCGACCCTCGCGCTGCTCACCATCTTCGCCGTCACGCCCATCGGCTTCGGTCCGACGGCGACCACCATCGCCCTCGCCGTCTTCGCCGTCCCGCCCATCCTCACCAACACCTACGTCGGCTTCCGCGGCGTGGACCGGGACGTCGTCGAGGCGGCGCGGGCGATGGGCTTCGGCGAGCGGCAGGTGGCGTTCAAGGTGGAGCTCCCGCTGGCCGCCCCGCTGCTCATGACCGGGGTGCGCACCGCCGCCGTCCAGGTGGTGGCCACCGCGACGCTCGCCGCGCTGGTTGCCGGGGGAGGCCTCGGCCGGATCATCACGCTGGGTTTCCGCCAGCAGGACTACGGCGCCGTCCTCGCCGGCGCGCTGCTGGTCGCGGCGCTCGCCGTCCTCACCGAGCTGGTGCTCGCCGGGCTGTCCTGGGCCCTCACGCCCGGGCCGCGGAGGTTCCCGATCCCCCTGGCCCGGCAACGCTCCGTGGCCGGGCCGGAGCCGACCGCAGCGGGGATGCCGCTCTGAGTCGTCCGACCAGGTAAAGGGTCGGCAACGAAGCCGGAAGCTGTTTGCGTTGCGCGCAACCGACGGTGTTCGATCGTCGCGCGGGAGTCCTCCCGCCAGACACGCGTGGCAGCCGGCTGCCACGGGACACAGAAGGCGGGGCGTCGAAGACATGCGCGCACGCATCCGGTTCATCGCTCCACTCGCCGTCGCGGTCGCGCTGACCGCGGCCTGCGGCGAGTCCGGCTCCTCGGGCACCGGCGGTGACGCCGAGGCCGGCGGTTCGGCCTCCGGCGAGGCCTGCGCCCCTGTCGCGGGGGACCAGCTGGTCGTGCTCGAGGACGACAAGCAGCTGCAGAACGCCGACAACGTCATCCCGGCGGTCAACGCGGCCGCCGCCTCGAGCAGCCCGGCGCTGCTCGAGGCCCTGAACGCCGTCTCGGCGGTGCTCACCACCGACGACCTGATCGAGATGAACGCCGCCGTCGACGTCGAGCGGCAGGCCGTCGAGGACGTCGCCGCCGCGTACGTCGCCGACAAGGGCCTGGACTCCGGCGTCAGCGGCGGCAGCGGCCCCGTGGTCGTCGGCGCGGCCGACTTCAGCGAGTCGCAGGTCCTGGCCACCCTCTACGCCGACGTCCTGACCGCCGCGGGCTTCGACGCCAGCGTGCAGACGGTCGGCAACCGGGAGCTCTACCTGCCGGCCCTGGAGCGCGGCGAGATCCAGGCGTTCCCGGAGTACCTGGCCACGGTCACCGAGTTCATCGAGGGCGACGACTCCACCGAGGTGGCCTCCGGCGACGTCGACGAGACGGTCGCCGCGCTGACGCCGCTCGCGGAGGGCGTCGGCCTGGTGTTCGGCGAGCCGGCCGAGGCGGCCGACCAGAACGCGTTCGCGGTCACCCAGGACTTCGCCGACCAGCTGGGCGTCAGCACGCTCTCCGAGCTGGCCGACGCCTGCGGTGACGGGTCGCTGACCCTCGGCGGGCCGGGGGAGTGCCCGACCCGTCCGGCGTGCCAGCCGGGGCTCGAGGAGACCTACGGCCTGGAGTTCGCCGGCTTCCAGGAGTACGACGCCGGAGGCCCGCTGACCAAGGCGGCGATCCAGCAGGGCGAGGTCTCGATCGGCCTGGTCTTCAGCTCGGACGGCGCCCTCGCGCAGGGCTGACGCTCAGTACCAGGCGCCGCCGGGGGGCAGCTGCTCCCCGGCGGCGACCGGTGCCGCCACCCGGTTCCCCTCGGGCGCGAGCGGGCACGTCCAGCGCGGGTCGTAGGCGCACGACGGGTGGTAGGCGAAGTTCAGGTCCACCACCAGCCGGCCGCCGGTCCCGCCCAGGTCGGCGCCCTTGACCGTGTCGAGCAGGTAGCGCCCGCCGCCGTAGGTCGTGCTCCCGGCGGTCCCGTCGCGCAGCGGCAGGAACACCCCGCCGCCGTAGCTGTCCAGCCACCACACGTCGAGCCGCCCGACTGCGCCGAGGTCGACGGCCCCGACGCGCTCGAACGGGACGACGCCGTCCGTGGCCGTCGGGATCTCCAGGCGGGCGGGCTGGGCCGGCTCCACGACCGCGTCGAACCGCAGCGACGGGTCGTAGTCCGCGAACGGCAGGCCGCGGAAGGTCGCACGCGCCGCCTCGTCGAGCGGGGAGTCGGGGTGCCCGGCGAACAGCTCGTCCCGGCCGTCCCGCCAGGTCCGCCAGCCGGTCTCCGGGTCGGTCGCGGCCCGTGCGGCGGCGTACAGCGAGGCGACCTGGCGGCGCCAGGCGAGGAGGGTGAGGGTCACCGCGCCACTGTCGCAGCCGCTGTCGGCGACAGCTCGGTCACGACCTCGATTCCTGCCCGGAGGACGGCGCGTTCCGCCGCTACGCTGGGGTCATGCCCCTCCGCGAGGACGACGTCGCTCCTCGCACAGGCGTCCCCGGGCGTCGCACGCTGCTGCAGGCCGGCGGCCTCGTCCTGGCGATCGCGGCGACCCTCACCGTCTTCCTCACCGACAACCCGCAGCTCCTGCGCCTGGCCGTCGTGGGCGTGGCCTGGGCGTTCGTGCTGGCCACGGTCGCGGCCGGTCGCCGGGCCGGCGACCAGGACACCGCCCGGGCGCGCGAGGCGGAACTGCGCCGGGCCTACGAGCACGAGCTCGACCGCGAGGTCGCGGCCCGCCGCGAGTACGAGCTGGAGCTCGAGACCGAGCTGCGCCGCGAGGCCGAGGAGTCGATGCGGGCCGAGCTCGACGCGCTGCGCGGGGAGATCGCCGGGCTGACCGAGCTCCGGGACGAGGTCGCCCGCGTCAGCGAGCTGCGCACCGACATCGCGGCGCTGTCCGCCCTGCGCGACGAGGTGGCGCGGGTGGCGGCCCTCCGTGACGACGTCGCCGAGCTGACCTCGCTGCGCCAGGAGATCGGCCAGCTCGCCGAGCTGCGCGACGACATGGGCCGGCTCCGCCAGGAGCTCACCGAGCAGCTGTCGAGCGAGATGCTGATCGAGCGCATCGTCATGCGCACCCAGGCCAGCCGGCTCGGCGCCGAACTGGCCGACACCCCGAGCCGGGCGCTGGACGCCGCCACCCGCTGGACCGACGACGCCCCTCCGCGCGAGCTGACCGGGGGCTGGCCCGCCGTCCGCCTCGACGAGCCGCGCGAGACCCGGCAGTTCGAGCAGGTGCGGGTCGAGCGCGCCGCGCGCCCGCCGCTGCCCCCGCCGCCCGTCCCGCCGGTATCGCGGCCGGTGCCGTCGCCGTCCTGGCGGCCGAGCTGGGAGTCCCAGCCGGAGCCGCCGCGCAGCTGGGAGACCCCGTCGACCGCCTCCTGGGAGTCGTCGGCCCCCGCGTGGGAGACGCCCGCCGCCCCGGCGTGGGAGCCGGCGCGCACGGAGGAGCGGTGGTCTCCCTCGCTGGAGGACCGCTGGGCCCCTTCCGCCCCGGCCGCGGACACCCACGAGGACACGCCCCTGTGGTCGGCGACCGCGCACGACACCGGGGAGAGCGCCCGCTCCGTCGCGCCGCCGCCGGTCGACCCGCCCTCCCCGCTGGAGTGGCTGGCGGCCCGCTCGCTGATCGACGCGGAGCCGACCTCCTTCCGGCCGGAGGTGCCGCCCCGCCGTCGTCGCGGCGACGAACCGCCCGTGGACCCCGCCGCTGCTGTCACGACGCAGCGTCCGGCCGTCCGCCCGAACCCGCCGATCCGGGTGGACGACCGCGGCGGCTACCGGGTGGCCGTGCCCGAGGAGCGCCCGGCGGAGCGGCCCGGCCCGCCGCCGTCGCAGGAGAAGCGGCTGGCCGACATCCTGGCCGAGAACGGGGTCAGCCCCAGCACCGGCGGACGGCGGCGGCGGCGCTACCGCGACGACGACGAGCCGGACGACGTCCTGGCCCGGGTGCTGCGCGGCAGCTGAGCGCTCAGCGCCCGCGCGACAACCGGCCGCCGTCGAGCACGAGCGTCTGGCCGGTCACCCAGCCGGCGCCCTCCCCGAGCAGGTAGGCGGCGGCCTCGCCGACGTCCTCCGGCACGCCCAGCCGGCCGACCGGGTACTCGGCGGCCACCTCGTCCTCCCGGCCCTCGTACAGCGCGCCCGCGAACCGCGTCTTCACGACGGCCGGCGCCACCGCGTTCACGCGCACGGTCGGGCCGAGCTCGACGGCCAGCTGCGTGGTCAGGTTGATCACCGCGGCCTTGCTGACGCCGTAGGCGCCGATGTTCTCCGACGACCGGAGGCCGGCCACCGACGCGACGAAGAGCACCGAGCCACCGTGCTCTGCCATCCACGCCTTCCAGGCCTCCTGCACCAGGCCCAGCGAGGACACCACGTTCGTGTCGAGGATCTTCCGGAACGCGTCGAGGTTCAGGTCGGTCATCGGCCCGTAGACCGGGTTGACGCCCACGTTGCCGACCAGCATGTCCAGGCTGCCGAAGGTCTCGACCGCGGTGCGGACCGCCTCGGCGCGGTGCGCGGCGTCCGCCGCGTGGCCGGCGACGGCGACGGCGACCTCCGGTCCGCCCAGGCTCTCGACCGCCTCCGCCAGTGCGTCCGGCTTCCGGGCGGTGACCACGACGCGGGCCCCGCGGTCGACCAGGCTCTGCGCGATCGCCAACCCGATGCCGCGGCTCGCGCCGGTGACCAGGGCGGTCCGCCCGTCCATCGTGCCCACGCCGTTCTCCTGTCCCTCGGTGCGCTGAAGGACCCACGCTAGGCAGCCCTCGCACCACCCGTCCGGGTACCCCCGTGAGGCATGACACAGGCCGCTGGCGTTGCGGGGCGCCGGAACCGGTCACACACTCGCCATCGGCGATCCATCCGCGCGACACAGCCGGTTGCAGCGGGGGACGCCACCAGCACCGCCGCTCCACCCGCACGACCCCTGAGCGGCCTCCAACGGTGGAGGCCACCGACGTCCGGTACCCGCGAGGGACTGGAACGAGAGGGTGCACGATGCCTGCTGCCCGCAGGACCCGTCGCGCTGCCGGCCTCGCACCCGCGGCCGCCGCGCCTGCCCGCCTCCGCGTGGGCGTCATCGGCGCCGGCCGGGTCGGCGCCGTCCTCGGCGCAGCGCTCGCCGACGCCGGCCACGACGTGGTCGCCGCCTCGGGTCTGTCCGCCGCCTCCGCCGAGCGCGCCGCCCGCCTGCTGCCCGGCGTCCCGCTCGTGCCCGCCGACGAGGTGGTGGCCGCCTCCGACCTCGTCGTGCTCGCCGTGCCCGACGACACCCTCGCCGGTCTGGTGTCCGGCCTGGCCGAGACCGGGGCCTGGCGCGCCGGCCAGCTCGCCTTCCACACGTCCGGGGCGCACGGCCTCGCCGTCCTCACGCCCGCGGAGCAGGCCGGTGTCCTGCCGCTCGCGCTGCACCCCGCCATGACGTTCTCCGGGGCGCCCGAGGACGCCGACCGGCTGGTCGGCGCACCCTTCGCCGTCACCAGCCGGCCGGAGTACCGCGCCGTCGCCGAGACCCTGGTCCTGGAGATGGGTGGCGAGCCATTCTTCGTCGACGAGGACGACCGGCGGCTCTACCACGCGGCCCTCGTCACCGGCGCCAACCACCTCGTCACGCTCGTCGCCGAGGCTGCCGACCTGCTGCGCTCCGCGGGTGTGGCCGACCCGGCCCGCGTGCTGCAGCCGCTGCTCACGGCCGCGCTGGACAACGGCCTGCGCCGGGGCGACCGGGGCCTGACCGGTCCGGTCAGCCGCGGGGACGTCGGCACCGTGCGCAACCACCTGGAGACGCTCGCCGAGCGGGCGCCGACCTCCGTGTCGGCGTACGTCGCCATGGCCCGCCGCACCACCGAGCGGGCGCTGGCCTCCGGCCGGCTCAAGCGGCACGAGGGCGCCCCGCTGCTCGACCTGCTGTCCGGCACCCGCGACGAGGACGCGGCGGGCGCGCGGTGACCACGGTGACCGTGTCAGCCGCCCGCCCCACCACCCCTGGCCCATCCGTCGCCGAGACCGCGGCCGACCTCCGCCGGCTGCTCGCCGACCTCCCCGGGCCCGTCGCGCTGGTGCCCACCATGGGGGCGCTGCACGAGGGCCACCGCACGCTGGTGCGCGCGGCCCGCGAGCGCGCGGCCACCGTCGTCGTCTCGGTCTTCGTCAACCCGACCCAGTTCGGGCCCGGCGAGGACTTCGACCGGTACCCGCGCACGTGGGACGCCGATCTCGCGGCGCTCGCGGAGGAGGGCGCCGACGTCGTCTTCCACCCGCCGGTCGAGGAGGTCTACCCGCCGGGCGCCGTGGGGGTGACCGTCGACCCGGGGCCCCTGGGCTCCGTCCTCGAGGGCGCCGTCCGGCCGGGTCACTTCGCCGGAGTGCTGACCGTCGTCGCGAAGCTGTTCGGTCTCGTCCGCCCCGACGTCGCCCTCTTCGGCGAGAAGGACTACCAGCAGCTCACCCTCATCCGGGCGATGGCCCGCGAGCTGGCGCTGCCCGTCGAGGTGGCCGGTGTCCCGACCGTCCGGGAGGACGACGGCCTGGCCCTGTCCAGCCGCAACCGCTACCTCGACGAGGACCAGCGGGCGGCGGCCGCCACCATCTCGGCAGCACTGCGTGCCGGGGCGGCCGCGGGGTCGCAGGGCCCTGACGCCGTCCTGTCCGCCGCCCGTGCGGTGCTGGCCGGACGGCCGGACCTCCTTCAGGACTACCTCGAACTCACCGATACCGATCTGGGGCCGGCGCCCGCCGCCGGGCCCGCCCGCCTGCTGGTCGCGGTCCGCGCCGGCACCACCCGACTCCTCGACAACACCGCCGTGACACTGGGAGAGCCCCGATGATGCGCACGATGCTCAAGTCCAAGATCCACCGTGCGACGGTCACGCAGGCCGACCTGCACTACGTGGGCTCGGTGACGATCGACGAGGACCTCCTCGACGCCGCCGACCTGCTCCCCGGAGAGCAGGTGGCGATCGTCGACATCACCAACGGCGCCCGCCTGGAGACCTACGTGATCCCCGGCGAGCGCGGCAGCGGCGTCATCGGGATCAACGGTGCCGCCGCGCACCTGGTCCACCCGGGCGACATGGTGATCATGATCAGCTACGGCGTCATGGACGAGACCGAGGCGAAGAGCTACATCCCCAAGGTCGTCCACGTCGACGGCGCCAACCGCATCGTCGAGCTGGGCGGGGACCCGTCGGCCCCGGTGCCCGGCGCCGAGGACCAGCGGCGCAGCGACCTGGGCGTCCCCGTCCGGTGACCCTGCTGACGGTCGACGTCGGCAACAGCCAGACCGTCCTCGCCACGTTCGACGGCGAGCAGCGCATCGGCTGCTGGCGCGTCACGACGTCCCCCCGGGCCACGGCCGACGAGCTGCGGATGCTGTGGCGGGGCCTGCTCCGCGACACCCACGTGACGGGCGTCGCTGCCTGCTCCACGGTGCCGGCGCTGCTGCCGTCGCTGCGGCAGCTCCTGGACTCGCTCGAGGTGCCGGTGGTCCTCATCGGCCCGGGTGTGCGGACCGGCGTGCCGCTGCACGTGGACAACCCCCGCGAGGTCGGTGCCGACCGCGTCGTCACCGCCCTCGCCGCGCACGAGATGTTCGGCCGCCGGCCCGACGGGCGCGGGCGGCCGGTCGTCGTCGTCGACTTCGGGACCTCGACAAACGTGGACGCCGTCGGGCCCGACGGGCAGTTCCTGGGCGGCGCGCTGGCGCCCGGGGTGGAGGTCAGCCTCGACGCGCTGGCCAACCGGGCCGCGCAGCTGCGGTCGGTGGAGCTGACCGTCCCGACGCACGCGATCGGCAAGAACACCGTCGCGGCCCTGCAGTCGGGGCTCGTGCTCGGCTTCGCCGGCCTGGTGGACGGCCTGGTGGCCCGCATCGCGGCCGAGCTGGTCGGGCAGTTCGGCGCCGCGCCGGTCGTCGTGGCGACCGGCGGGCTGGCGCCGCTGGTGGTCGACAGCTGCCGCTCGATCGGCGAGCGGGAGCCCGACCTGACCGTGCACGGCCTGCGGCTGGCCTTCGAGCGCCACCAGGCCAGGTAGGTCCCCGTCGGCCGCCGTCCGTAGGCTCTCGGTCCGTGAGTGACGGATCCATCGGCGACGACGGCGGCAGCGAAGAACTCCCGGAGCAGATGCGGGTGCGCCGCGCGAAGCTGGACCGCCTGCGGGAGAGCGGGATCGACCCGTACCCGGTGACCGTCGCGCGCACCACGACGCTGGCCGCCGTCCGCGCGGCCCACCCGGACCTCGAGCCGGACACCATGACGGGGGAGACCGTCGGGATCACCGGCCGGGTCATCTTCTTCCGCAACACCGGCAAGCTCTGCTTCGCGACGCTGCGCGAGGGCGACGCCGAGCTGCAGGTCATGCTGTCCCGCGACCGGGTCGGGGAGGACTCGCTCGCGGCCTGGAAGGCCGACGTCGACCTCGGCGACCACGTCCTCGTCACCGGCGAGGTGGGGACGTCGCGGCGCGGGGAGCTGTCGGTGTTCGCCGACTCCTGGCAACTGACGTCGAAGTCGCTGCGGCCGCTGCCGGTGGCGCACAAGCCCATGAGCGAGGAGCTGCGGGTCCGCCGCCGGTACGTGGACCTCATCGTCCGCGACGAGGCGCGGCGCACCGTGCGGCAGCGGGCCACGGTCATGTCCACGCTGCGCGCCGGGCTGACCTCCCGCGGGTTCCTCGAGGTCGAGACGCCGATGCTGCAGACGGTGCACGGCGGTGCGGCCGCGCGGCCCTTCCGCACGCACATGAACGCGTTCGACCTCGACCTGTACCTGCGCATCGCGCCCGAGCTGTTCCTCAAGCGCTGCATCGTGGGCGGCCTGGACCGGGTGTTCGAGATCAACCGGAACTTCCGCAACGAGGGCGCGGACAGCTCGCACTCTCCCGAGTTCGCGATGCTCGAGACCTATCAGGCCTACGCCGACTACCAGGTGATGGCGACGCTCACGCGCGAGCTCATCCAGGAATGCTGCCTGGCGCTGTTCGGGGACCACGTCGCCCGCCACCACGACGGCACCGAGATCGACCTGTCGGGGGAGTGGCCGCAGGTGCCGCTGTACTCCGTGGTCTCCGAGGCCGTCGGCGAGCCGGTCACCCCGGAGACGCCGGTGGAGAAGCTGCGGGCGATCGCCGAGCGGCACGACGTCGGCGTCGACCCGGCGTGGCTCCCCGGCAAGGTGGTGGAGGAGCTGTTCGAGGCCCTGGTCCAGCACACGCTGCAGGCCCCGACGTTCGTCATCGACTACCCCCTCGACACCTCGCCGCTCACCCGGGCGCACCGGTCCGAGCCCGGGCTCGCGGAGAAGTGGGACCTCTACATCGGCGGGATCGAGCGGGCGACCGCCTACTCCGAGCTCGTGGACCCGGTCGTGCAGCGCGAGCGCTTCACCGCCCAGGCTGCGCTCGCCGCGGCCGGCGACCCGGAGGCCATGGCGCTGGACGAGGACTTCCTCGAGGCGCTCGAGTACGGAATGCCGCCCACCGGCGGTATGGGCATGGGTATGGACCGCTTGATGATGACGCTCACGGGTCTCGGAATCCGCGAGACGATCCTGTTCCCGCTGGTCCGCCCAATTTCCTCCCAGTGAAACCACCGCGCGCCTTTCACTAGAACCGGCGCGGTCCGTTTCACCACTTCGAGATGTCGAGTCGAAGTGCATTGACCATTTCGCGGAGTGTTGTGCTGTAATGGTTCTCGTCGTCCCCACCGGGCGACAATTTCCGTTCAGCCGCAACTCGGTTGCGAGAAGTGAGGAACATCGATGGCGCGCAAGGTTCAGGTCATCCTGAGCGACGACCTCGACGAGAACCTGTCTGCCGACGAGACGGTGAGCTTTTCCCTCGACGGCACCTCGTACGAGATCGACCTGGCGGAGAAGAACGCCAAGGAGATGCGCGACGTCTTCTCCCGGTACGTCTCGGCCGCCCGCAAGGTGGGCCGCGGCTCCCGTTCCGCCTCCGGTGGCGGCCGCGGCCGTTCGACCGGCGGCCGCATGGACCGCGAGCAGGCCGGTGCCATCCGGGACTGGGCGCGCAAGAACGGCCACAACGTCAGCGACCGCGGCCGCATCCCGGCCAGCGTCGTCGACGCCTACGAGGCCGCGCACTGAATCACGGCGACTCGTGAGGTCCCTGTGACCTCCGCGCGTGTCCGCACGCGAACCGGCCCGGTTCCCCTTAGGGGGGCCGGGCCGTCGTCGTCCCCGGGGCACCCGTGGTGCCGGGTGTAGCGACTCCACCTGCGCGGACGCGGAGCGTGTCCCGGCGTCCGCTGACGGCGTAACCGCGCCGGAACACGGGCCCGCCACCATCGGTTGGAACGGGCAGCCACCCACCGCCCCTGTTCATGCGCGACGGGACGACGTGGTCCGCGACTACAGTGGAAAGACCGGTGCCCCCCAGCGCCGACGGATGTCGGGTGCTCCTTCCCCAGCACAGGAGAAGGACAGTGCCGGACCAGCCGGTCGAAGGAGAAGCAGCAGATGTTCGAACGGTTCACCGACCGAGCCCGCCGCGTTGTTGTCCTGGCCCAGGAAGAGGCCCGGATGCTCAACCACAACTACATCGGCACCGAGCACATCCTCCTGGGCCTGATCCACGAGGGTGAAGGCGTCGCTGCCAAGGCACTGGAGTCCCTGGGCATCTCGCTCGAGGGCGTCCGCCAGCAGGTCGAGGAGATCATCGGCCAGGGCCAGCAGGCCCCGTCCGGTCACATCCCCTTCACCCCGCGGGCGAAGAAGGTGCTGGAGCTCTCGCTGCGCGAGGCTCTGCAGCTCGGTCACAACTACATCGGCACCGAGCACATCCTGCTCGGCCTGATCCGCGAGGGCGAGGGCGTCGCCGCCCAGGTGCTCGTGAAGCTCGGCGCCGACCTCAACCGCGTCCGCCAGCAGGTCATCCAGCTGCTCTCGGGCTACCAGGGCAAGGAGCCGGCCGCGGCCGGCGGTCCGGCCGAGGGCACCCCCTCCACCTCGCTGGTGCTCGACCAGTTCGGCCGCAACCTGACCCAGGCCGCGCGCGACTCCAAGCTCGACCCGGTCATCGGGCGGGCCAAGGAGATCGAGCGGGTCATGCAGGTCCTGTCGCGGCGGACCAAGAACAACCCCGTCCTCATCGGCGAGCCCGGCGTCGGCAAGACCGCCGTCGTCGAGGGCCTGGCCCAGGCCATCGTCAAGGGCGAGGTGCCCGAGACGCTGAAGGACAAGCAGCTCTACACGCTGGACCTCGGCGCGCTCGTCGCCGGTTCCCGCTACCGCGGTGACTTCGAGGAGCGGCTCAAGAAGGTCCTCAAGGAGATCCGCACCCGCGGCGACATCATCCTGTTCATCGACGAGATCCACACCCTCGTCGGTGCGGGTGCCGCGGAGGGCGCGATCGACGCCGCCAGCATCCTCAAGCCGATGCTGGCCCGCGGTGAGCTGCAGACCATCGGCGCCACCACGCTCGACGAGTACCGCAAGCACCTGGAGAAGGACGCCGCTCTCGAGCGCCGCTTCCAGCCCATCCAGGTCGGCGAGCCGACGCTGCAGCACACCATCGAGATCCTCAAGGGGCTGCGCGACCGCTACGAGGCGCACCACCGGATCAGCATCACCGACGCCGCCCTGGTGGCCGCGGCGACGCTGGCCGACCGGTACATCTCCGACCGCTTCCTGCCGGACAAGGCGATCGACCTGATCGACGAGGCCGGTGCCCGGATGCGGATCAAGCGGATGACCGCCCCGCCGGACCTGCGCGAGTTCGACGACCGGATCGCCGGCATCCGCCGCGAGAAGGAGTCGGCGATCGACGCGCAGGACTTCGAGAAGGCCGCGTCCCTCCGCGACAAGGAGAAGACGCTGCTGTCCGAGAAGGCCGAGCGCGAGAAGCAGTGGAAGGCCGGCGACATGGACGTCGTCGCCGAGGTCGACGACGAGCAGATCGCCGAGGTGCTGGCCAACTGGACCGGCATCCCCGTCTTCAAGCTCACCGAGGAGGAGACCACGCGTCTGCTCCGCATGGAGGACGAGCTCCACAAGCGGATCATCGGCCAGGAAGAGGCCATCAAGAGCGTCAGCCAGGCGATCCGGCGCACGCGGGCGGGCCTCAAGGACCCGCGCCGTCCCGGTGGTTCCTTCATCTTCGCCGGCCCCTCGGGTGTCGGTAAGACGGAGCTGGCGAAGGCTCTGGCGCAGTTCCTGTTCGGCGAGGACGACGCGCTCATCCAGATCGACATGGGTGAGTTCCACGACCGCTTCACCGTGTCCCGTCTCGTCGGTGCCCCTCCCGGTTACGTCGGTTACGACGAGGGTGGCCAGCTGACCGAGAAGGTGCGGCGCAAGCCGTTCTCGGTGGTCCTCTTCGACGAGATCGAGAAGGCGCACGCGGACGTGTTCAACACGCTGCTGCAGGTTCTCGAGGACGGCCGGCTCACCGATGGTCAGGGCCGGATCGTGGACTTCAAGAACACGATCCTGATTCTCACGACCAACCTCGGTACGCGGGACATCTCGAAGGCCGTGGGTCTCGGATTCCAGGTCGGGAATGACACCCAGAGCAACTACGAGCGGATGAAGCTGAAGGTCAACGAAGAGCTCAAGCAGCACTTCCGGCCCGAGTTCCTCAACCGCATCGACGACATCGTCGTGTTCCACCAGCTGACCGAGAACGAGATCATCGAGATCGTCGACCTCATGGTCTCCCGCGTGGAGACGCAGCTGGCGAACAAGGACATGTCGCTGGAGATCACCCCGGCTGCGAAGAAGCTGCTCGCGCACCGCGGCTTCGACCCGGTGCTGGGTGCCCGGCCGCTGCGCCGGACCATCCAGCGCGAGATCGAGGACGCGCTGTCGGAGAAGATCCTCTACGGCGAGCTGACCGCTGGTCAGATCATCGTGGTGGACGTCGAGGGCGAGGGCGCCGACGCGAAGTTCACCTTCCGCGGCGAGGCCAAGCCGATCGACCTCCCCGACACCCCGCCGGTGGCCCTCTCGGGCGCCGAGGGCGACGAGGACGGCCCGGCCGCAGCGCAGGCCGAGTAACTCTCAGCACGGACGACAGGGGCCGCTCCCACCACCAGGTGGGGGCGGCCCCTTCGTCGTCCCCGGGGTGGCCACCCCTCGTGCCGAGATCCCGTGATCTCGGCGCATCGGCGGGGGTGAGGCGCCGAGATCGCGGGATCTCGGCGCGGGTCAAGCCGGGAGGCGGAACAGCCCGTCGTCGGTCTGCTCGACCAGCCCGTCGGTGAGCAGCGAGTCCAGGCACCGGCTGCGCTGCACGGGGTCGTCCCAGGCCCGCTCGAGCGCCGCGGCGTCCACCGGCTCGTGCGCCGCCCGCAGGACGTCGAGCAGCCGCCCGCGGACCTGCCGGTCGGTACCCGCGAACTTCTGCACCCGGCGGGCCGGGCCCGCGTGCGCGGGCGCCCCGGCCAGCCGCCAGGCGCAGCGGTCGCGGACCGGGCAGTCGCCGCACCGCGGGGTCCGTGCGACGCAGACGAGCGCGCCGAGCTCCATCGCGGCCACGGAGAACCGGGTCGCCCGCGCAGGGTCCGGCGGCGTCAGCGCCGCGATGTCGGTGAGGTCGGAGGCCCGGGCGGTGCCGGCCTCCGCGCGGCCGTGCAGCAGCCGGGCCACGACCCGGCGCACGTTGGTGTCCACGACCGGCTGCGGTTGCCCGTACCCGAAGCAGGCGACTGCCCGGGCCGTGTAGGTGCCCACGCCCGGCAGCGCCTCCAGCGCGGCCACGTCCGCCGGGACGACGCCTCCGTGCCGCTCCACCACCGCGACGGCGGCCTCCCGGAGCCGCAGGGCCCGCCTCGGGTAGCCGAGCTTGCCCCACGCGCGGATGACGTCGGCGGGGGCCACGGCGGCCAGATCGGCCGGCGTCGGCCAGCGGGCCATCCAGTCCCGCCACACCGGCTCCACGCGGGCCACGGGCGTCTGCTGGAGCATCACCTCGCTGACCAGCACCGCCCACGCGTCGACGCCGGGCCGACGCCACGGGAGGTCGCGGGCGGCGGTGGCGTACCAGTCGACGATTGCCTCGCCCGCCACGCGCGGGGACTCCGGGGCAGCGGTCACGGGAGACCAGTCTGCCGTCCGCCGGGAGCGGCGTGCCGAGCCGACCCGCCCCGAGGCCGCCCACTACCGTTCCAGGCGTGTGGCACCCGGTCGGCGAGCTGCCCTCGCACGTCTACTGGCGTCGCCGGGCCGTCGTGCTGGTCGTGCTGCTGGCGGTCCTGGGTGGCGCGGGATGGCTGGGCTTCACCCTGCTCGTGAACCGGGACGGGGGGAACGCCGCGGCGTCGGACGCGACCGTCCCGGAGCCGGCCCTGGAGCGCGTGGTCCCGTCGCTGAGCGCCGTCGCGACACCCGATCCGCCGCCCGTGGCGGCGACCGCGGCCGAGACGGCCGCCCCTGCTCCGGCACCGGCCGCGGGTGGGCCCTGCACCGACGACATGCTGGGCCTGGAGGTGCGTGCCCCCGCGAGCGCCGCCGTGGGCAGCAAGCCGACCTTCGAGCTGGCCGTCGCGAACCTCTCGGCGGTGCCCTGCGTTCGGGCGCTCGACAAGGGGCTGCAGGAGATCCTCCTGCTCGACACGGCCGGCAACCGGGTGTGGGGCAGCAACGACTGCTTCCCGGAGGCCAGCAGCGACCTGCGCACCCTCGCGCCCGGCGAGGTGGTCTCGATGGCGCTGGTCTGGGGTGGGCTCACCAGCGAGCCCAGCTGCACGGCGCCGCGGGACACCCCCGCGCCCGGCACGTACGTGCTGCGCGGCCGGCTGGACACCAAGGTGTCGGCGGACGCGACGCTCACCCTCGGCTGAGCGGACCGGGGCTCAGCCGTCGCCGCGGGCGGTCAGCTGTAGCGGTCGAGGATCGAGGTCTCGGCGAGCCGCGACAGGCCCTCGCGGATGCCCCGGGCGCGGGCCTCCCCGACGCCCTCGACGGCGAGCAGGTCCTCGATGGTGGCTGCGAGCAGCTTCTGCAGGCCGCCGAAGTGGTCGACCAACCGGTCGATGATCCCCGACGGCAGCCGCGGCACCCGGTTGAGCAGCCGGTAACCACGCGGGCTGACGGGGGAGTCGAGGGCATCCGGCGACGTGGGCAGCCCGTAGCAGCGGGCGACGGCCGACAGGTCGAGCAGCTCGGTGGCGGTGAGGGCCCGCAGGTCGGTGAGCACCTGGTCGATCGTCCGGGGACGACGCCCGCCGCCGGGCAGGTAGTCGCGGACCAGCAGCCCGCGGTCCTCCTCGACGCCGGCCAGCATCTCGTCCAGCTGCAGCGCGAGCAGGCGGCCGTCGGTACCCAGCTCGACGACGAAGCCCTCGATCTCGTCGGCGATGCGCCGCACCATCTCCAGGCGCTGGCTGACGCTCATCGCGTCGCGCACCGTCACGAGGTCCTCGATCTCGAGCGCGGACAGCGTGCTGGCCACCTCGTCGAGGCGCAGCTTGTAGCGCTCCAGGGCGGCCAGGGCCTGGTTGGCGCGCGCCAGGATCGTCGTCGGGTGCTCGAGCGTGTACCGCCGGCCGGCGACGTAGACGCTGATGATGTGCATCGACTGGCTCACCGAGATCACCGGGAAGCCGGTCTGCAGGGCCACGCGCTCGGCCGTCCGGTGCCGGGTGCCCGACTCCTCGGTGGGGATCGTCGGGTCGGGCATCAGGTGCACGCCGGCCCGCACGATCCGGGTGCCGTCGTAGGAGACGATCACCGCGCCGTCCATCTTGGCCAGCTCGCGGAGCCGGGTGGCAGACAGCGCCACGTCGAGGGCGAAGCCGCCGGTGCACAGCGACTCGACCACGCGGTCGTAGCCGAGGACGATGAGGGCGCCGGTGCGACCGGCCAGGATGCGCTCCAGACCGTCGCGCAGCGCCGTCCCCGGGGCGATTCGGCCGAGGAGCTCGCGCAACGCGACCTCGGGGTCCACCTCGGTGGGCACGAGCGCTCCTGACGGTCGAAATGCTGCTGGCGGCTGAGTCTACGTGCCCGCACCGTGCGGGGTCCCTGCTCGGGTCCCGCCCAGCGCCGGAATCGGCACGCTGAAACGAGACTCTAGAGAGCTAGAACAGGCGGTGGAAGGCGGCGCCCAGGTCCGGGACCTCGATCAGGCGCATCCCGGGAGGGGCGGCGCCGGCGTCCGGTGGCACCAGCGCCGTCCGGTAGCCCTGTCGGGCCGCCTCCGCGAGGCGCCGGCCGGCTCCGCCGACGCGGCGGATCTCGCCGGACAGGCCCACCTCGCCGAGCGCCACCATCCCCTCGGGCAGCGCGCGGTCCTTGGCGGCCGAGGCGATCGCCAGGGCCAGCGCCAGGTCGGCTGCCGGCTCGCCGATGCGGACACCACCCACGGACGCGGCGAAGACGTCGGCGTCGGCGAGCTTCACCCCGCCCCGGCGCTCCACGACGGCGTTCACCATCGCGACCCGCTGCGAGTCCAGGCCGCTCACCGCCCGGCGAGGGGAGCCGCCCCCGCTCGAGCCGGCCACCAGCGCCTGCACCTCGGCCAGGAGCGGGCGGCTGCCCTCCATCGTCACGGTGACGCAGCTGCCGGGCACCGGCGCGGTGCGGCGGGACACGAACAGCGCGGAGGGGTCGGGCACGCCCACCACCCCTGCGTCGCCGATCTCGAAGCAGCCGATCTCGTCGGCCGGGCCGAAGCGGTTCTTCACCGCGCGGATGAGGCGCAGCGTGGAGTGCCGCTCGCCGTCGAAGGAGATGACGACGTCGACGAGGTGCTCGAGGGTGCGCGGGCCGGCGATGGCGCCGTCCTTGGTGACGTGGCCGACCAGGATCGTCGTCATCCCGCGCGCCTTCGAGACGGCGGTGAGCGCGCCGGCCACGGCGCGGACCTGGGTCGCCCCGCCGTCCGTGCCCTCACCGGGGGAGCGGACGGTCTGGACGCTGTCGAGGATCAGCAGCGTGGGGTTCACCTGCTCGATGTGCGCCAGGACCGCCGACAGCTCGGTCTCGGCGGCCAGGTAGAGCCGTTCGTGCAGCGCACCGATGCGCTCGGCGCGCAGCCGCACCTGGCCGGCGGACTCCTCGCCGGAGACCACGAGTGCGGGGCCGTTGCCCGCGGCGACCCGGTGCGCCACCTCGAGCAGCAGCGTGGACTTGCCGACGCCGGGTTCGCCCGCCACGAGCAGGACGCCGCCCGGCACGAGACCGCCGCCCAGCACGCGGTCGAACTCGGTGATGCCGGTGGGCACGGCGCGCGCGCCGGCCAGCTCCACCTGCGCGATCGGGCGGGCCGGCGCGGTGACGGGGCCCGCGGCGACGGCGCGGAGGGCGGCTGCCGGGGCGCCGAACTCCTCGACGGTGCCCCAGGCCTGGCACTCGGGGCAGCGACCGACCCACTTGGCGGAGGCGTAGCCGCACTCGGTGCAGCGGTGGGCGGGACGGGCGGATTTCACTCCAGCGGGCGGCACGCCGCGACGCTAACCCGGGGGGACGACAGTTCCCGGGACCCGGGACGGAGGAGCGGGTTACTCCCCGCCGGTCTCCTCCTCGGCGGACTCCCGCTCGCGCGCGGTGTCCTCGGTGCCCTCCTCCGAGCCACCTTCCTCGTGGTGGAAGTCGAAGGCCTCGCCGCGCTCCTCGACGTCCTCGGGGTTGGCGACGGTGACCAGGACGGTCACGTCGCCGGCGTTCTCGAAGGACAGGGTGACCTCGAGGTACTGCCCGACGTTCAGGTCCTCGTCGAGGTCGGTGAGGGTGATGGACGCCGCGTCGCCGTCGACGAAGACGGTCGTGTCCGACGGGATCTCGATCTCGTCCGAGGTGGCGCTGGACCCCGTGCCGGTGGCGGTCGAGCCGCCCGTGCCCGTGCTGCTGCCGCTGTTGGCGCCGGTCTCGGGCGAGCCCGTGCTCTCGATCTCGGCGTCGCCGAAGCCCTCGCCGTCGACCCCGACGAGCGTGTCGGCCTCCTGGCCGCCGTTGACGATGGCGAGCGTCATCTCCGCGTCGTCGCCCGCCTCGTAGCCGGCGCCGCCCCGGGGGCTCTCGAGCTCGACGGCGCGGACGGTGATGTCACCGACCTGGGCCATGGCGCCGACCTTGTCGCGCTCCTGCGTGTTGGTCTGCGTGACCTGTCCCGCGCTGCACGCGGACAGCGCCAAGGGGGACAGGAGCAGCACGCCCGCAGTGGCGGCGCCCAGCGCGCGGTTCACAGCCGTCGACCTCCACACAGCTTCCTCCGCCACCGGGATCGGTGACGCGGGTCGACCGGAGCCTAACGGGCACCCCGGGTGCTCCGCCCGGAGGGAAGGCCGGACGCCCTCGCGTCGCCGTCCCCGCGCCACGGTGGGTGCGGTGGGCGGGCCCGGCTGCCGATCAGGAGGGGGACGACGGGACGACGCGAAGGGGAGCGATGAGCACCGGGCTGCCGTTCGACGACGTGCTGGCCGCCGCCCAGGCCGGAGCCGCGTGGGCCTTCGAGACCCTCTACCGCGATCTCGCGCCGTCGGTCACCGGCTACCTCCGGCTGCACGGCGCCACCGAGCCGGACGACCTGGCCAGCGAGACCTTCATCGGGGTGTTCACCGGCCTGGCCGGCTTCCGGGGGGACGAGGCCGCGCTGCGCGCCTGGGTGTTCACCATCGCCCACCGCAGGCTGGTGGACGACTGGCGGCGGCGCGGACGGCGTCCGCAGACGGTCGACGACCCGGGCGACCTGTCGGCTCACCTCGGCGGTGACGTCGAGGACGACGCGCTGGACCGGATCGGGGCGGACGCCGTCGAGCGGCTGTGCGCGGGGCTGCCCGGCGACCAGCGGGCGGTTCTGCTGCTGCGCATCCTGGCCGACCTGACCGTCGACCAGGTCGCCCAGGTCATGGGCCGTTCGGTGGCCTCGGTGAAGGCCCTCCAACGGCGCGGCCTGCGCGCGCTCAGGGCGGAACTGGAGAACTCCTCCGAGCGGGTGGGCGTCGCCGCGCACCCTTTTCCGGCTTCCCGGCGATGACGGAGGCGAGATGACCACAGCAGCAGACGATCCCGCCGTCGAGGACGCCTTCGAGGCCTACCTCGCCGGCCGGCCCGTGCCCGACGAGGGAGCCGCCCTGGCGTCCTTCGCCGGGGCGGTGCGCGCGACGGCGACCCGGCCGGGTCGCCCGAACGCGGCCCTCGCCGAACTGCTCGCCACCGGTCTTCTCGCCGACCAGTCGAGCCCGTCCGCCCGGACGGCCAGATCGGACGGGAGCGCGCCCTCGCGGCGGGCCGCCCGCATCCGGAACCGGAGACGTTTCGCCATGCTCTTCCCCGCACTCCTCGCCAAGGTCGCCTCCGCCGGTGCCGTCGCCCAGGCCACCGCCGGTGCGGGCGCCGTCGTCGTCGCCGTGACCGGCGCCGGCATCGTCGGCGTGCTGCCCGACCCCGTGCAGGACAGCGTGGCGTCCGTCGTCGAGACGATCACGCCGCTCGACATCGAGGGTGGCGACGAGACCGCCGACGTCACCGTCCAGGACGACGAGGGCACCCCGGACGCCGCCAGCATCCCGACGGCGGTCGCCACCACGACGCCCGCGGAACCGTCCGCCGACGCGTTCGACGCCGAGGCGTGGGCGGACAAGGGCCCGGCCGAGGGGCAGTCCTTCGGGTCCTGGGTCAGCGAGGGCGCCCAGAACAAGGCGGCCCTCGAGGCCGCGGCCGCCCTCCGGGGCGACGAGGGCTTCCGGTTCGGGCAGCTGGTCCGGACCTGGGCGCAGCAGAAGCACGTCGACCTCGCGGAGGTGGAGGTCGACGGCGTGGAGCTCGAGGAGCTGATCGAGACCGAGCCGACCACCGCTCCCGCGGTCGCGGAGCCGACCACGGCTCCCGCCCAGCCGACCGCGACGACCGAGTCCGGCAACCGCGGGAGCGGCAAGGGCACCGGGAACGCCGGTGGCCACGGCGGTGGCAACGGGGGCGGCAGCGGCGGCTCCGGCAAGGGGAACGGCCGCAACTGAGTCGCGCCGCCGCACCGCCCACCCCACGATGGGGCCGGTGGCGGCGAGCGCGGACGAGCAGGGTGGAGGGCCGGGACCGCACGACGCGGACCCGGCCCTCGCCGATTTCCCGAACCGGGCACCAGGGACGCGGCGCTGGTGCTTCGCCGACCAGCTCGGCCCGCACTTCCTCGACGAGCCGGACCAGCCGGTCCTGCTGATCGAGTCCCGCGCCGTGCTGGCCCGCCGGCGGTTCCACCGCCAGAAGGCGCACCTCGTCCTGTCGGCCCTGCGGCACCGCGCCGCGGAGCTGGGGGACCGGGCGGAGTTCCACCAGGTCGGCACCTACGCCGAGGTGCTGGACCGGGTGGCCGGACCGCTGAGCGTCTGCGCGCCGACCTCGTGGCGGAGCCGGGACTTCGTGCTGGCACGACGGGACGTGCGGGTCCTGGCCGCTCGCGGCTTCGTCACCACCCAGGCGGAGTTCGCCGCCTGGGCCGACGGCCGGGGGAGGCGGCGCCTGCTCATGGAGGACTTCTACCGGGAGTCCCGCCGCCGCCACGACGTCCTGATGACCGGCGCCGAGCCGGTGGGCGGCCGCTGGAACCTCGACGCCGAGAACCGCGAGCCGCCACCGGCAGACGGCCGGATCGGCGTCCCGGACCCGTGGTGGCCGGAGGAGGACGAGATCGACGAGGAGGTGCGCGCGGACCTCGACCGGTGGGAGGCCGACGGCGACGTCTCCTTCGTCGGGGACGACGGCCCGCGCCTGTTCCCGGTCACGCGCGCGGAGGCGCTGCACCGGCTGGAGGACTTCCTGCAGCACCGGCTCGGTGCCTTCGGGCCGCACGAGGACGCGATGCTGGCGGGCGACCGCTGGCTCGCCCACTCCCTGCTGTCGCCCGCCCTGAACCTGGGCCTGCTCGATCCGCTGGAGGTGGTGGTCGCGACGGAGCAGAGCGCCCGGGACCGCGCCGCCGCGGGCGACCTGCTGCCGCTCAACAGCGTCGAGGGCTTCGTCCGGCAGGTCATGGGCTGGCGCGACTACATCTGGCACATGTACTGGCACCTGGGCCGCGACTTCCGGCAGGCGAACTTCCTGCAGGCTGGCGCACGGGTGCCGGACTGGCTGGCCGGTCTCGACGACGCGGCGGTGGACGCCGCGTGCCTGTCCGACGTGCTCGGCGACCTGCGCCGGGACGGCTGGGTGCACCACATCCCGCGCCTGATGGTGCTCGGTAACTACGCGCTGCAGCGGGGGATCGACCCCTCGGCGATGACCGACTGGTTCCACGAGAGCTTCGTGGACGGCTACGAGTGGGTGATGGTCGCCAACGTCGTCGGCATGAGCCAGCACGCCGACGGCGGGGCGCTGGCCACCAAGCCCTACGCCGCCGGAGGCGCCTACATCGACCGGATGAGCGACTACTGCGGCGGCTGCCGCTACGACCCGCGGAAGCGGCTCGGCGAGGACGCCTGCCCCTACACCGCCGGTTACTGGGCCTTCCTCGACCGCACCAGGGAACGGCTGGCCGGCAACCACCGCATGCGCCGGCCGTTGCAGGGGCTCGACCGCCTCCGCGACCTCCCCGCCGTCGTCGAGCAGGAGCGGCTCCGGGGCACCGACGCCCCCTGAGTCAGGTCAGCGCCGCGCCCCCGGCAAGCAGCAGCACGACGTCGAGCACGGTCAGCAGCATGACCGCGGGGAAGGCCAGCCGCCGGAACCGGGCGCTGCCGGCCAGCGCGGCGACGACGACGGCCGGCACGGCCACCACGAGGACGGCGATCCCGAGCCCGGTCGGTGCGCCCTCGGGGCCCAGCGCCAGCACCAGGGAGGCGCCGAAGAGCAGTGCCGCCCCGAGGACGGCGGACGGCACGGCGCCCAGGCGGTGGGGGAGGCCGCGGACGCCGGTCGCCAGGTCGTCCTCCAGGTCGGGTGCGACGTTGGCCAGGTGGGCGGCAGCGCCCAGCGCGCCACCGGCGGTGACCAGCCACCAGGGCGCCAGCGGTGTCCCGGGCGCGGCGGCGACCACGCCCGCGGGCAGGGCGCCGAAACCGGTCACGTACGGCACCACCGACACCGCCGTGCGCTTCAGCCCGGCGTTGTAGGCCCACCCGCTGGCCACCAGGACGAGCAGCAGCACCCCGGGCACCACGCCGAGCAGCAGCGACAGGACGACCGCCAGGACCACCGAGACGAGGGCCGCCGAGCGCAGCAGCGAGGGGGTCACGGCGCCCTGGACGACCGGCTTGTCGGCGCGCGCGACGGTGCGGTCGCGGTCGGCGTCGAGCCAGTCGTTGCTCCAGCCGATGGACGCCTGACCTGCGAGGACGGCCGCGCACAGCAGCACCACGCGCCCCACGGGCACTCCGGCCGCGACCCCCAGCAGGGTGGCCACGGTGGTCACCGCGAGGGCCGGCCCGGCGTGGGTCGCGAGGACCATGGCCCGCACGGTGGAGGCCGTGACGCGACCGCGCAGAGGCACATCGGGCACGCTCTGTCAACCCCTCTCCCGTACCTCGTCAGGCCGCTGACCTGCATATTTACTGCCCGGAGCCGATCCGTTGGTCAGTCTGCCGTGGTAGTCTGGAGTCAGCGAAAGGGGTCACATCCACATGGGCTTCACTGTCGGCGAGACCGTCGTCTATCCGCACCACGGTGCCGCGCTGATCGAGGCGATCGAGCAGCGGACCATCAAGGGCGTCGAGAAGGCCTACCTCGTGCTGAAGGTCGCCCAGGGCGACCTGACCGTGCGCGTTCCGGCTGACAACGCAGAGATCGTCGGCGTCCGCGACGTCGTGGGCCAGGAAGGCCTGAACCGGGTCTTCGAGGTGCTGCGCGCCCCGCACACCGAGGAGCCGACCAACTGGTCGCGGCGCTACAAGGCCAACCTCGAGAAGCTGGCCTCGGGTGACGTGAACAAGGTCGCCGAGGTCGTGCGCGACCTCTGGCGTCGTGACAAGGACCGCGGCCTCTCGGCCGGCGAGAAGCGCATGCTCTCCAAGGCCCGCCAGATCCTGGTCAGCGAGCTCGCGCTCGCCGAGGGCACGAACGAGGACAAGGCCGAGGTCCTCCTCGACGAGGTCCTCGCCAGCTGAGCTCCGGCTCGGTTCCTGCTCCACCCAGAGACACCCAGACCACTCCCGTGCACGCTGTCGGCATCGTCGCAGCGGCCGGGAGTGGTCTGCGTCTGGGGGCTGATCTGCCCAAGGCCCTCGTGCTCCTCGCGGGCCGGCCCCTCGTCGCCTGGTCGGTCGACGCCCTCCGTGCCGGAGGGGTCGGCGAGATCGTCGTGACCATCCCGTCCGGCTGCCGGGCCGCCTTCGCCGCCGCGCTGCCCGCCGACGTCCGCCTCGTCGAGGGCGGCGCGAGCCGGACGGCGTCCGTCCGGGCCGGGCTCGACGCCGCGGCGCCGGGCGCCGACGTCGTCCTCGTGCACGACGCCGCCCGTCCGCTCACCCCACCCGACCTGGTCCGCCGCGTCCTGGCCGCCGTGGCCGACGGCCACCCGGCGGTCGTCCCGGTGCTGCCGGTCGTCGACACCACGGTCGTCGTGGACGACGACGGCGTGATCACCGACGCCCCGCCGCGGTCGGCGCTCCGCCGGGTGCAGACACCGCAGGGTTTCGACCGCGCCGTCCTGGCCTCGGCGTACGCGGCCCTCGCCAGCGATGCCGACCTGACCGACGACGCCGCCGTCGTCCGCGCCGCCGGCGTCCCGGTGCGCACGGTGGCCGGCGACGAGCGGGCCGCGAAGGTGACGGTGGCGCACGACCTCGCCGTCGCCGAGGGGCAGGTGAACCGGTGACCCCGCTGCCCCGCGTGGGGATCGGCACCGACGTCCACCCGATCGAGCGGGGACGTGCGTGCCGGCTCGCCGGCCTCGACTGGCCCGGCGCCGACGGCTGCGCCGGGCACTCCGACGGCGACGTGGTGGCGCACGCGCTGACCGACGCGCTCCTGTCGGCCGCCGGCCTGGGCGACATCGGCGGACTGCTCGGCACCGACGACCCGCGCTGGGCCGGGGCCGCGGGGGTCGCGGTCCTCGAGCACGTGCGCGACGTGCTGGCCGAGGCGGGCTGGACGATCGGCAACGCGTCGGTCCAGCTCGTCGCGAACACCCCGAAGCTCGGCCCGCGCCGCGCGGAGGCCGAGGCGGTCCTGTCCGAGGCGCTGGGTGCGCCGGTCAGCGTGGCCGCGACCACCACGGACGGGCTCGGGCTGACCGGCCGCGGCGAGGGCCGGGCCGCGATCGCGACGGCGCTCGTGGTCCGCACGGGGGAGGCCGGGCCCAGCGAGGCACGGCCCTGAGCGAGCGCTCCGTAGACTCCCCCCAGTGAGCCTCCGCCTGTACGACACGGCCGCCCGCGCGGTCCGCGACTTCACGCCCCTGCGTGCCGGTCAGGTCTCCGTCTACGTCTGCGGGCTCACCGTCCAGGGCCCGCCGCACATCGGCCACGTCCGCGCCGCGCTGGCGTTCGACGTGCTCCGCCGCTGGCTCATGACGTCGGGCTTCGAGGTGACCTACGTCCGGAACGTCACCGACATCGACGACAAGATCCTCGTCAAGGCCGTCGAGCACGACGTGCCGTGGTGGGCCTGGGCGTACGCGAACGAGCTGGCCTGCACCCGCGCCTACGACGTCCTCGGTGTCCTGCCGCCCACCTACGAGCCGCGGGCGACCGGTCACATCCCGGACATGGTCTCACTCATGGACCGCCTCATCGAGCGCGGGCACGCGTACGCCTCGGGCGGCGACGTCTACTTCGACGTCCGCTCCTTCCCCGAGTACGGGGCGCTGACCGGGCAGAAGCTCGGCGACATGCAGGCGGCCGCCGACACCGAGACCGACGAGCGCAAGCGCGACCCCCGCGACTTCGCCCTCTGGAAGGCCGCGAAGGAGTCAGAGCCGGAGACCGCTTCCTGGCCGACGCCCTGGGGCCGCGGCCGGCCCGGCTGGCACCTGGAGTGCTCGGCGATGGCGGAGCGGTTCCTCGGGCCGGACTTCGACATCCACGGCGGCGGGCTGGACCTCCGGTTCCCGCACCACGAGAACGAGCAGGCGCAGTCGCGGGCGGCCGGTCACGGCTTCGCGCGGTACTGGCTGCACAACGGCTGGGTGACCCTCGGCGGCGAGAAGATGAGCAAGTCGCTGGGCAACACGGCGCTGGTCGACGAGGTCGTGCGCCGGGTCCGCCCGATCGAGCTGCGCTACTACCTCATCGCGCCGCACTACCGGTCCACGATCGAGTTCACCGACGAGGCGCTGGCCGAGGCCGGCGTCGCCTTCCGCCGCATCGAGTCGTTCGTGAAGCGGGCCGCCGAGCGGGTCGGGGTCGACGCCGGTGCTCCGGTGCTCTGCGCCGAGTTCAGCGCCGCCCTCGACGACGACCTCGGCACCCCCGCCGCGATCGCGGCGATCCACGAGACGGTGCGCCAGGGCAACACCGCGCTCGCCGACGGCGACGACGGCGCGGTCGCCGGCGCCCTCGGGTCCGTCCGGGCGATGCTCGGCGTCCTGGGGCTCGACCCGCTCGACGCGACGTGGGCCGGCGGCTCGGACGACCGCCTCGCGCAGGCCACCGACGGTCTCGTCGCACTGGCGCTGGAGCAGCGGCAGGCGGCGCGCGCCCGCAAGGACTTCGCCGCGGCCGACGCGATCCGCGACCAGCTCACCGCCCTCGGCGTCTCCGTCGAGGACACCCCCCAGGGAACCCGATGGGAGCTGACCCGCTGATGGCCGGCAACAGCCAGCGCCGAGGCCGGAGCGACGGCGCAGGGAAGAAGCGGGCGACCGCCGGCACGGGCGGGAAGAACCGCCGCTCGCTCGCGGGCCGCGGTGCCACGCCGCCGGCCGCCGCCCGTCCCGGGCACCCCGCCCAGCGACGTGCCGCCGCCGAGGCGAAGGCCCGCGCCGAGCGGACCCGCGCCCGGCAGCGCGCCGAGGAGGCACCCGAGCTGCTGCTCGGCCGCAACCCCGTGGTCGAGGCGCTCCGCGCGCAGATCCCGGCGACCGCGCTGTACGTGGTCACCGGTGACACCGGCCGCACCACCGACGAGCGGATCACCGAGGCGCTGGCCCTGGCCGCCGACCGGGGTCTGCCGCTGCTCGAGGTGGGCAAGGCCGAGTTCGACCGGATGTCGCAGGGCGCCCTCCACCAGGGCATCGGCCTCCAGGTCCCGCCCTACGAGTACGCCCACCCCGAGGACCTGCTCGACGTCGCCCGCGACTCCGGGCGCGCTCCGCTGCTGGTCGCCCTGGACGGCGTCACGGACCCGCGCAACCTCGGCGCCGTCGTCCGGTCCGCGGCGGCCTTCGACGCACACGGCGTCGTCGTCCCCCAGCGCCGCTCGGTCGGCATGACCGCCTCCGCCTGGCGCACCAGCGCGGGCGCGGCGGCGCGGATCCCGGTCGCCCGTGCGGTCAACCTCGCCCGCGCCCTGGGCTCGTACCAGGAGTCGGGCCTGCAGACGGTGGGCCTGGCGGCCGACGGCGACGTGGACCTGCACGAGTACGACGGCTTCGCCGACCCGGTCTGCCTCGTCGTCGGGGCGGAGGGCGCCGGCCTGTCCCGGCTGGTGCGGGAGCGCTGCGACGTCGTCGTCCGCATCCCGATCGACCGCGACACCGAGTCGCTCAACGTCAGCGTCGCCGCCGGTATCGCCCTCTACGCAGCCGGAGCAGCCCGGCGATGACACTGCGACCCTCCGGGCCGCACCGCGGCCAAGAGCCGTCCCCCCGCTGAGCTGAGCCCCGGCGTCGCGCCTGCGCGGAGCCCTCCGGGCCCCACTCGGCGCGACAGGGCTACCCCAGCAGCTGGGCGATCGTGTAGATCACCAGCCCGGCGAGGCCGCCGACGACGGTGCCGTTGACCCGGATCCACTGCAGGTCTCGACCGACCTGGAGCTCGATGCGCCGGCTGGTCTCGTCGGTGTCCCAGCGGGCGACGGTGCTGCTGACCAGGTCGGCGAGGTCGCCGGAGAAGCGCTCCACCAGGTAGCCGGCGACGCGGTGGGTGTGCCGCTGCACGAGCTCGCGCACCGTGGGGTCGGTCTGCAGCAGCCGGGCGGCGTCGCCGATGAGGGCGGCGATCCGCGCGCGCAGCTCGGAGTCCGGGTCGGCGGCAGCAGCCAGGACGGCGTTCTTCGCGTTGGCCCACAGCGACCCCGACCAGGCACGGACCGCCGGGTGCTCGAGCAGCTCCTTCTTCAGGTCCTCGACGCGGGCCGCGGTGTCCGGGTCGGTGCGCAGGGCGTGCACGTAGGCGCGCAGGCGGGCGTCGTAGGAACGGCGCAGCTCGTGCCGCGGGTCGGCGCCGACCTCCTCCAGGAAGCCCTGCAGCCCGGCGAACACCCTGTCGAACACCCGGTCGTCCACCCAGTCGGGCACCCAGGCGGGGGAGGCGTCCCCCAGCTGCGCGCGGAAGACCAGGCGGTTCTCGTTGAGGAAGCGGGCCAGCAGCCGCAGCGCCGCCGACAGCACCTCCTGGTGCCGGTCGCCCTCGACGACGAGCTCGAGGATCCGGGCCAGCACCGGGGCGGCGGGCGTCTCGTGGGCCTTGCGGTCGACCAGCGAGGCGACGGCGGGCTGGAGGTCTTCGTCGCGCAGCAGGGAGGTGAGCGCGGTCAGCACGGCCGAGGCGTCACCGGCCAGCCGCTCGGCCCGGCCCGGTGCCGCGAGGAACCCGCCCAGCCGGCCGGGCACGTCGACGGTGGTCAGCTTCTCCTCGACGACGGCCCGGGTCAGGAAGTTCTCCTGCACGAAGGTGCCGAGGCTGGCGCCGATCTGGTCCTTCTTGCGCGGGATGATCGCCGTGTGCGGGATCGGCAGCCGCAGCGGGTGCCGGAAGAGCGCGGTGACGGCGAACCAGTCGGCCAGCGCGCCGACCATCGAGGCCTCGGCGGTGGCCCGGACGTAGCCGACCCACGCGCCGGCGTCCTCGCCCACGAGGACGCAGGCGAGGAAGACGGCGGCGGCGGCCAGGAACAGCCCGGTCGCCAGCCGCTTCATGCGGGCGAGGTCGCGGGCCCGCTCCGGATCGTCCAGCGAGCCGGCGAGGGGGGCGGTCAGGTCCGGCACCTCTAGGAGCCTAGGGACCGGGCCCGACCGCCACCGTCCGCGGGGCTCAGCTGGTGGACCCGAGCGTGACCTCGGCGGTCTGCGTCTGCTCACCGCGCCGGACCGTCAGCTCGACCGTCGCGCCGGGGGCCTGGCTGCGGACCGCGGCGGTCAGCTCGGTCGACGTCGTCACCGGGCGGTCGCCGACGGCGGTGATCACGTCGCCCTGCTGGAGCCCGGCGTCCGCCGCGGCGCTGCCCGGCTCGACGCTGACGATCTCGGCCCCGGTGCCGACGCCGGAGTTCTGGTCGTCCGCGGCGGTCTGCGCCCGGACGCCGAGGACGGCGCGGGTGGCCGAGCCGGTCTCGACGATCTCCTGCGCGATGCGCTTGGCCGTGTTGCTCGGGATCGCGAAGCCGACGCCGATGTTGCCGCTCTGCGACTGCGAGCCCGGCGCCCCGGAGGCCACGGTGGCGATGGCGGTGTTGATGCCGATCACCTCGCCGGCGCCGTTCACGAGCGCGCCGCCGGAGTTGCCCGGGTTGATCGCGGCGTCGGTCTGCAGCGCGTCGATGACCGTGGCGTCGTCCTGCGTGGAACCCGTGGCGACCGCGCGGTCGGTGGCGCTGATGATGCCGTCGGTGACGGTGTTCGACAGGCCGAGCGGGGCGCCAATCGCCACCGCGACGTCGCCGACCTGGACGTCGTCGGAGTCGGCGAAGGTGGCCGGGGTGAGCCCGTCGGCGCCCTCGAGGCGCAGGACGGCGATGTCGGAGGCCGGGTCGGTGCCGACGACGGTGGCGTCGTACAGCGTGCCGTCGGAGGTGCGCACCTGGACGTTCTCCGCGTCCCCGCCTTCGGCGACGACGTGGTTGTTGGTCACGACGTAGCCGTCCTCGGTCAGGACGACGCCGGAGCCGCTGCCCGACGCGGAGCTGCTGGTCACGTAGACGGTGACGACGCTGGGCGCGGCTTTCGCCGCGGCGGCCGTGGCGGTGGTCGCCGTCTCCGGGTCCTGGATGACGACGTTCTGCGCGGCGGCGTTGCCGCCCGACGCGCTCGCCGGGTCGTCGAACAGCGTCGCCACACCGGCTCCGGCGCCGCCGCCGATCAGGGCGCCGGCCACCAGGCCCGCCAGGCCGATCCGGAGCCGGCCCGCGCGGCGCGGCGCCGTGGTGGTCTCGGTCGCGGCGGGCGACTCGACGGTCGGCGCGGGGTAGCCCCCGTAGCCGGGGTAGGACGGCGGCTGCGGCGTCGTCGGGTGGGTGTGCGGCGCGGCCCAGGGGGACGTGCCGGAGGCGCCGTACCCGTAGGACGGCGTCGGGGCAGCGGGGTTCACCGCCTCGCCGGAGCGGGGCTCGGTCCCCGGGCCGGTGCCGGAACCCGGGGTGGTGGGGTGTCCGTGCTCAGTCACGTCGGTGTCCTCCTCGCGCGCAGCCGTTCGGCCGCGGATGCCTCCACTGTCGGATGGCGCTCTGGTGCAGCGCTGTGCACGCCCTGTGAGATTCCTGGACGGCTCACGCCGGCACTCCGTCGAGCAGTCGGCCGCGCGCGATCAGCTCCGTGACCGCCCAGACGGCGAGCACCTGGGCGGCCAGGAGCCCGATCAGCACGAGCAGCTGGGCCGCCCCCGCCTCGAGCGGGCTGCCGCCCCCGAGCAGGACGCCGACGAATGCCCCGGGGAGCGTCACCAGCCCCACCGTCCGCGTCTGGTCCAGCGGGGGCACGAGGGCGGTCGCCCCTGCCGGTCGCCCGACCAGCAGGACGGCGTCGCGGCGCGGCAGCCCCAGGGCGAGGGCGGCCTCGACCTCGCCGCGCCGGGCGGTCAGCTCGTCGCGCAGCCGTCGTCCGGCCAGGGACGTCGCGGTCATCGCGCCGCCGATCAGGATCCCGGCGATCGGGATCACCGCCTCACCGCGCAGCGGCACCGCGCCGCTGGCCAGGACGAGGGCGACGACGGGGAGGGCGCCCACGACGATCGGCAACCCGGCGGGCAGCGCCCGGCGGCTGTCCCGCAGCCCCGCCCCGGTGATCCGGCCGGCGGAGGTCACGGTCGCCACGGTGAGCATCAGCAGGACGAACAGGGCAGACAGCCACAGCGACCGCACGACCGCCAGCAGGACCGCGGACACCGCGGCCAGCTGCACGGTCGCCCGCACCGCGGCGACCAGGACCGGACGGTCCTGGCCCAACCCGGAGAGCCGTCCGCCGATGGCGGCGACCGCGGTCAGCACGACGAGGACGACGGCCAGCCGCGGCCCGAGGTCGACCACGGAGGCACCCACGGGGCGCCATCCTGCCGGGCGGGTGGTGGGTCCCCGGGGGGGTGGGGACGGCGGTCAGCCGAGCGCGACGATCTCCTCGCGCGGGTCGGTGCCCCTCCGGTGCACCGGCGGGATGAGCGCCAGCGGCGACGTGCAGTGCCGCATGAGCCGGAGGTGCGAGCCGTCGAGCTTCCGGTGCAGCAGGCTGCCGGACCCGGTGCTGATCACCAGCAGCGGCGTCGGGCACGTGGCCTGCAGGAGGTGGTCGGCGCCGATGTTCGGCATCTCGGTGCGGGTCACGGTCAGCTCGGGATAGCGCTCCCGCCACTGGTCGTCGTCGTCGACCCAGCTGGCGGCGTGCCGTCGGCTCGGGGCCCGGGTCTGGACCAGCGTCAGGTTCGTGCCGTTCGCCCGGGCGGACTCGGCGGCGAAGGTGGCCACTGCTTCGTCGTCCTGCCGGTCGCCGACGCCCAGCACCGCCACCGTCGGGCGCCCGGTCGGCTCCCCGGACCGCGAGCGGGGGATGAGGACCACGGGCTGCGGTGAGCGGGCGGCCACCCGGACCGCCACGTTGGCGAGCACCAGCTCGTCGGGCGCGCCCGTGGCCAGGCTGCCGAGGACGACGAGCTGGCCGGCCGCCGCCGCGCGCAGCAGCGCGTCGGTCGGGTCGCCGGGCACGACCTCGGTCGAGGCGCGGACGGCGGGGTCGGTGTGCCGAGCGACGGTGTAGGCCTGCGCGGTGATGCGCCGTGCCCGCGGCAGTTCGGGCGGTGGAGCGCCACCGCTGGGGGACCCGAGGTACGGGGCGGCGTGCAGCAGCCGCAGCGGGGCGTTGCGCCGCACCGCTTCCCGTGCGGCCCACCGCACGGCCCCGAGTCCCACCTCCGAACCGTCGATCCCGACCAGGATCTCGCGGGGGGAGCCGTCCTCCGGCGTCGCCGGGGCCGGTCCGCCGAGGGAAGCGGTGGGGGTCGAGGTCGTCATGGGGCACCTCCGGGTGTCGGCTGGGTCCGCCTGCCCCCGAGCGTCCTCGTCCTCGGCGCGGGAGGGAAGACCTCCCGCGCCTGTGTGCAACCGCGCGACGGGGCGGGTAGGGGAGGGGCTCTGTCCCACCGTCGCCCTGGAGGCCGACAGTGCCCGTCCGCGGACTCCTGGCCCGGCTGCTGCGGTGGCTGGGCGTGCTCTGCACCGGCGCCCTCGTCGTGCTGGGCGGGCTCGGCCTGCAACCGGCCGGACGGGTCGCGGTGGGGGTCGCCGGGCTGCTGGCCGCGTGCATCGCCGTCGGCATCACGCGGGACATCCCGCGGCGGGACCGCCGGCCGATCCTGGAGTCCGCCGTCCAGGCCGCCGCGTGGACCGTGGGTGGCCTGCTGGCGCTGGCCGGCCTGACGGTCCTGACCGGTGGCGTCGTCGCCGTCCTGATCGGTGTGCTGGCGCTGGCCGCATGGCTGCTCCTCCGGGCCGCTCGTTCCTCCCGGCGCCAGGGTCGCCCGCCCGCGCGCCCGTCCTGGTCGACGTCCGGGGCCGAGGTGCTGCGGCTCCCGGTGGAGCCCCCGCCCCCTGCGACGGCGACGGGATCGGCGAGCCTCTCCGCGCTCTCCACACCGGCCCTGGGCCGGGAGTGGATCCGCACGACCGCCGCCATGGGGGCACGGCTCAGCCCGGTCGAGCGCCAGGCGCTGGTCCGCCGGCGGGAGGAGACGCTCGACGAGCTCGAGCGCCGTGACCCGGCGGGCTTCGCGCGCTGGCTCGCCGAGGGGCCGGCCCTGGGCACCGATCCCGCCGACTACGTCCAGGGACGACCCGTGCAGGGAGACCCGGCCGCCGGCACCGACGCCGCCTGAGGCCGTCACCGGCCGAGGCCACCCGGTTGCCGACCGGGGTGGTCCCTATCCTTGTGCCGGGACTCGTTCCCGTCCGCCGACGTGGCGCAATTGGTAGCGCACCCGACTTGTAATCGGGCGGTTAGGGGTTCAAGTCCCCTCGTCGGCTCCGCATCGCCGTGCCCCGCACACGCCATCCGGTCCGGGAAGGGCCGGAAGAACCTGGACGACCCGCATCCGCGCAGGCAGGATGTCGGGGTGATCGGGGTGGGGGTCCCCTACGTCGGGCGGGCGCACCATCGGGCGACCGTCGCTGCTGCGTTCGCCGAACCCGGCCACATCGTCCTGATCTGCGGCGAGGCCGGCGTCGGCAAGTCCTCCCTCGTGGCCGCCGAGCGCGTCGGCGCCGTCACCGAGGTCGTCGAGGGCGCGTGCCTGCAGCTGGCCGGCCAGCCACTGCCCCTGGCTGCGCTCGAGATGATCTTCGACGCGCGGGGAGGCTGGCCGGACGCCTCGGACGCGGCGGAGCAGTCGGCCGAGGAGCGGCTGCGTGCGATCCGGCGCTGGGCCGACGCCCTGGCGCCGGCCGGTTCGCCGACCGCCACCACCATCGTCATCGACGACCTCCAGTGGGCCGACGAGACGACCTGCGACTTCCTCGTCTACCTGGCCGTCCAGGCGCGGCGGCGCGGGCTGAGCCTCGTGCTGACGCTGCGGGACGACGAGGACCCGCACCTGGCTCGGGTCCAGGAGGCGGTCGCCGAGCTCACCCGGCTCCCGGGGGCGACCTGCATGGAGCTGCAGCGGCTGGACCGCGAGGAGACCCGGCAGCTGGTCGCCGCGCTCACCGGGGACGACACCGTCGACGCCGACAGCTGGTACGAGCAGACCCAGGGTCACCCCTACCTGCTGGGAGAGCTGGTGAAGGACCCCGGCTCGCGACGGGTCACCGACATGCTGCTGGCGCGGGTGCGCCGCCTCGGTCCCGACGCCGCCGCCCTCGTCCGTGCCGCCGCCGTCTTCGGCCTGTGGGTGTCCGACGAGCACCTCTTCCGGGCCTCGGGGCTGCCGCCGGAGCGCTACGGGGCGGCGGTCCGCGAGGCCGTCGGCGCCGGCGTGCTCGTCGTCCAGGGCGCCGACTACGCGTTCCGGCACAGCCTCATGTGCGACGCGGTGCTCGGGCAGCTGCTCCCCTTCGAGCGACGCGACCTGCACGGCCGGGCGGCCCGCGCGCTGGCCGAGGACCGCTCGGACGACGTCGTGACGGCGGCCGCGGTGAGCGTGCACTGGGAGGCGGCCGGCGCGCAGCCGCAGGCAGCCGAGTGGAGCCTCCGGGCGGCGCGGAGCACCCGCCGGCTCAACGCGTATGCGGAGTCGTGGGCGCACTACCGGCGCGCCCTGCAGTTCGGGCGGCCGGACGGCGAGGGCGACCTGGACCTGGCCCTGGAGGCGGCCGGCGTCGCCCGGCTCGCCGGCGATCCCGCCGCCGCGGTCACCCTGCTGGACCAGGCGCTGCAGGACCCGCACATCCCCGCGCCGGATCGGGCGAGCGCGCTCGAACGGCTGGGCTGCTTCCTCTGGGAGGCCGGGCAGACCGGCCGCAGCCGGGCCGCGTACGCCCAGGCGGCCGAGGCGCTCGACGCCGAGGTGACCGCCTGCCACGCCCAGGTCTGGGGTGCTCAGGCGCGCGCGGCGTTCATCATGGCCGAGTTCGACGACGCCGTCCGGTACGCGGAGCGGTCGGTGGCCGCCGCCCGCCAGCACGGCACGACGGCGGTGCTCGCCGACGCCCTGACCACCCGGGGGGCGGCCGCGGCGTTCCGGGGAGACCCGTCCGGCCTCGACGTGATCCGCGAAGGAGTGCGGCTGGCGCGGGATGTCGAGGACCACGCGGTGCTGTGCCGCAGCTACGCGAACCTGATGATCGCCTACGAGTACTCCGGCATGCCGGCGGAGGCGTGCGCCGCCGCGCTCGAGGGGCTGCGCATCCTGCCGGAGTACGGCCTGGAGCTGGCGGTCGGCTCGGCGCTGGCCTGCAACGCGACCAACATGCTGCGCCGGCGCGGCCAGTACCGGCGCTGCGAGGAGGTGCTCGCGGAGCTGCTCGACGGGCGGGTCACGCAGGGCCAGGGGCTGCACCTGCACCTCGAGCGGGCCGAGCTGCGGCTGGCGACGGGCGACACCGCGGGCGCGCGCGCCAGCCTGGCCGCCGCCGACCCGCTGCGCGACGTCGACGAGCCGACCGTCGTCGCGGCGATCGCCACGGTGACCGCCGCGCTGCTGGCGCGGGAGGGGGACCACGCCGGGTGCCACCGCGTCGTCGCCGAGGCCCTCGACCGCCTGGCGCACACGCAGGACACGGCGTTCCGCACCGAGCTGCTGGTCATCGGGCTGCGCAACGAGGCCGATCGCCGCGGGCCCGTGCCCGGCCGCGCGGACCCCGCAGCGGAGGCACGCCTGGCGGCCCTGGAGGAGGAGCTCGACGGGCTGGCCCCGACCGACGACGACGACCAGGGGCAGGCGGCCGACCACCGGATGGCCCGGAACGAGCGGGACCGGGCTCGTGGCCAGGCGAGGGCGGAGGGCTGGGCGGCGTCGGTGGACCTGTGGCGGGCGGTCGACCGGCCGCTGGAGGAGGCGTACTGCCTGTTCCGGCAGGCCGAGTGCCACGTCGCGGAGAAGCGGCGCGACCGTGCGTCCGCCGCGGCGTCGGCGGCGAGGGAGATCGCGGATCGGCTGGGAGCCGCGCCGCTGCTGGGCGAGATCGACGCGTTGCTCGCCCGCACCCGCCTGTCCGCGGCGCCGGCGCCGCGCACCCCGGCCGAGGACCGGCCCTACGGGCTGACCGAACGGGAGCACGAGGTCTGGGAGATGCTCGGCACCGGGGCGACCAACCGGCAGATCGCCAGGAGCCTGTTCATCAGCGAGCGCACCGTCGGCGTCCACGTGTCCCGCGTCCTGCACAAGCTCCAGGTCAGCAACCGTGGACAAGCAGCGGCACTGGCCGCCAGAGTGGCCCGGTAACCCGGTTCCCACCTGCGGAAGGACGCCGATGTCGCCCGTGAAGTTCTCGCTGACCAAGCCCGGTGACGACCGGGAGGACTCCGTCGAGTTCGACGACGACGACCTCGTCGGCGAGCTCCGCGAGGTGGTCGACACCACCCCGGATCTGACGTTCGAGGGTGCGCTGCGCGAGGGCATCCAGCACGTGGTCGCGAAGCGGCGTCCGGGCGGCGGCCAGCAGTAGCGCTCAGCGCAGGCTCGGCTCCAGCTGGGCCCGCAGCGCCTTGACAGCACGGCCCCGCAGCGGGCCGAGGCTGCCCCGAGGGATGCCCAGCTCCTGGCTGAGCGCGTCGTAGGACTCCGGCTCCCGCAGCAGCGCCTGCACGATCCGGCGCTGGGTGTCCGGCAGCTTCTCCACGGCCCGGTCGAGGGCCTCGCGGAGCTCCTGCTCCATGAGCGCCGCCGCCATGTCCGGGTCGTGGGGTGCGACCTGCTCGGCGACGTCCTCGGTCGGGACCGCGCGCTGCTGCGCCCGCAGGATCGCCAGCGCCTCGCGCCGCGCGGTGGTGGACAGCCACCCCGGCAGGCACGCCGGGTCGTTGATGCGGGCGGCGTTGCGCAGCAGCAGCACCCACGTGCGCTGCACGGCCTCGTCGACGTCCGAGTCGCTGCGCAGGACGACGCGTGCCGCGGAGCGGAGCAGGCCCTCGTAGCGCCGGACCGTCGTCTGCCACGTGGCGTCGTCACCGGCCGCGAGGGCCTGCAGGTGCCGGCGGTCCACGACCGGGAGGTCGGTCCGGTCGGCCCGCCGGGGCGCGGGGATCGCGGGGGCGGGGGCGAGGGCGAGAGCGGTCATCGGGGGCTCCTTCGAGGTCGTCCGGGAACGACTCGAAGACTTCTGCGGGCGGGCTCTCGCCAAATCCGTCGGACGACGTATTCGGCCCCTTCAGAACTACGTACGTAGGCACCGGCCCCGGGTGCGTGCCAGGGTTCGACGACCGTCCCGCCCTACGTAGGAGGCACCGTGAGCGACCACGTGTACAGGCTCAGCGAGATCGTCGGCAGCAGCCCGGTCAGCGTCGACGAGGCGATCCGCAACGCCATCGCCAAGGCGTCGCAGACGGTCCGCAACATCGAGTGGTTCGAGGCCCAGGAGATCCGCGGCCAGGTGGTGGACGGCGGCGTCGCCTACTTCCAGGTCGCCGTGAAGATCGGCTTCCGGGTGGACTGATGAAGGACCTCCCTGCCCCCCACCGCTCGCAAGCTCGCGGCGGGACCCTGCAGGGAGGCCGAAAGAGCTTCTTCAGTCGAAGCTGCCGGCGCCGTCGCGGCGGTAGGGGGAGGAGCGCTCGACGCGGGCACGTTCGCTGCGCTCGGCCCGCAGCCGCCCCGCCGTCCCGGGTGGGTAGCCGGCCTTCGTCGCCCGGTGCTCGATCGTCTCGGTCATGAAGGCGATCGAGAACAGGAGGCCGAGCAGCAGGCCGCCCACGGCGGCCGAGGCCCGGTAGGCGAACGGCACCGGCACGACGACGAGGCACAGGACCAGGAGCGGCAGCAGCTGGACGGCGGCGCGGGCCAGGTGCCGCCAGATCCAGGTGGGCCCCGTCGTGTCCGCCAGCACCCACGGCGACAGCTCCCGCGGCAGCCCGCCGCCGAGGGCGTACCAGACCCACTGCGCGGGGTTCGGGCGCTGCGAGCTCACGCCTCGACGGTAGGCCGGATCCGCGCGCCGTTGCCCCCGGGCGGGCGCGGGTGCACACTCCCCGCACCGTCCTCCGAGGAGGTTCCCGTGCAGATCAGCCAGTTGCTGCGGCACAAGGGCCGCGAGATCGCCACGATCGACGCATCGGAGACCGTCCGCACCGCGCTCGCCCTGCTGGCGGAGAAGGGCATCGGCGCGCTGGTGGTCTCCTCCGACGGCCGCCGCATCGACGGCATCGTCTCCGAGCGGGACGTCGCCCGGGGACTGCACACCCGCGGCGCCGGTCTGCTCGCCGAACCGGTCTCGAGCGTGATGACGGCGGAGGTGCACACCTGCCCGCCCGACGCGAGCGTGCACGACCTCGCCCGCACGATGACCGACAAGCGGGTGCGCCACGTCCCCGTGGTGGTGGACGGCGAGCTGGTGGGCATCGTCTCGATCGGCGACGTCGTCAAGGCGCGGCTCGACGAGCTCGAGGAGGAGCGCCGGCAGCTGGTGGACTACATCCAGACCCCCTGACCGCGGCGCCGCGTACGGTGCGGCCGTGGACGAGCGTCGCCTGGGGGTGGTCTCCGGGCTGGGCGCCTACGCCCTGTGGGGACTGTTCCCTCTCTACTTCCCGCTGCTCGAGCCGGCCGGCGGGCTGGAGATCGTCGCCCACCGGGTGCTCTGGTCCCTGCTCTTCGTCGCGGTCCTCCTCACCGCCGTGCGGCGGTGGGGCCAGGTCCGCGCGCTGGTCACCGACCGGCGCCGGCTGCTGGTGCTGCTCGGCGCGGCCGTCCTCATCGCCGGCAACTGGCTGGTCTTCGTCTACGGCGTCAACTCCGGGCACGTCGTCGAGACCTCGCTCGGTTACTTCATCAACCCCCTGGTGAGCGTGCTGCTGGGGGTCGTGGTGTTCGCCGAGCGCCTCCGACCGCTGCAGTGGACGGCCGTCGGGATCGCCGCGGTCGCGGTGCTCGTGCTGACCATCGACTACGGGCGCCCGCCGTGGATCGCGCTGGCCCTCGCGGTCACCTTCGGCCTGTACGGGCTGATGAAGAAGATCGTGCGGACCGAGGCGGCGCCAGGCCTGTTCGTCGAGACGGCGCTCGTGGCGCTCCCGGCGGCAGCGGTGCTGGCGGTGGCGCACTCGAACGGTGATGGCACGTTCGGCAACGCCGGCGCGGGTCACGCGCTGCTGCTCGTCAGCTCCGGGGTCGCCACGGCGGTGCCGCTCCTGCTCTTCGCCGCGGCCGCCCGGCGGATCCCGCTGTCGACGGTGGGGCTGCTGCAGTACCTGACACCGTCCATGCAGCTGGCGATCGGTGTCTTCGTCTACGGCGAGCCGATGCCGCCCGCGCGGCTGGCCGGTTTCGCGATCGTCTGGGTGGCCCTGGCGGTGTTCACCGTCGACACCCTGCGACACGCCCGGGCGTCGAGCCGCCGGGCGGCCGCTGAGGTGGTCCCGGCCCGCCTCTGACGGGCTGCGGGACGACGCCTCACGGGTTGCGCGGAACTGTCGGACCCCGCGGCTACCGTCGCAGGCGTTGGCGGCCCCGGGTACCCGGGCGGCCGGACGAGCAGGAGATGGACGAGCGATGACCGACGACCCGAACCCGGTGGTCTCCCCGCCCCGGCCGGAGGGCCTCGCGGAGGCTTCCGCGCAGGTCCCGGGCGTGGGGCTCTCGCGCAGGGAGCACGAGATGCTCACCTTCGAGCGGCAGTGGTGGCGCCGTCCGGGGGCCAAGGAGACCGCGATCCGCGACCTCTTCGGCGTGACCCCGACGCGCTACTACCAGGTGCTCAACGCCCTCGTCGACCGGCCCGACGCCCTGGCCGCCGACCCGCTGCTGGTCAGGCGGTTGCGGCGGCTGCGACTCGCGCGGGCACGAACGCGTTCGTCCCAAGGTCCTTTCGGATGAGACTTACACCGGTTAGATTTACTCACCGTGGGCAGGCACGCCGATTCAGGCAGTGACGGACGGGACCGGGGCAGCGCCCCCATGGCCCCGGGTCGTCGGCGTACGGACGTTCCCGACGGTCTCTGGCGGGGTGCGTCCGCCGAGCTGAGCGATCACCCCACCGCACCGGGTCGTGACCGGGCCGGCAGTGGCCGGCCGGCTGCCTCCCGTCCCGTGCCCGGCGCCGCCGTGCGCACGCCGGAGGGGCCGCGGCAGATGTCGCGCTCCCGGCTGCCCCTGCCTCCCGTCCCGGCTGCCCGCGTCGCGGCTCCGCCGCGTCCGGCTGCGGCTCCCGCGCCGCTGACCTCGGTCGCCTCCTACCAGGGCGGCGCCGACGTCGTGGCCGACGACGCCTTGCGCTCCCCGAACCACGGCGCCGGAGCCCGGGGCGACCTGCTCGAGCGCCCGGTGCGCACCGCGCGTTCCCTGCCGGACGACGAGTCCGTCCTCGTCTCCACCGGCCGCTCCGGTCTCCGCCGGTCCGCGCCCGCTCCCCGGGTGCCGAACCAGAAGACGGCCGCCGGCGCCCCCACCTTCGGCGACTGGACGACGCGCTCCGAGGCCGACGACCCGTTCAGCGACCCCGAGTTCGCGCACGCGCCCGGCACGACCGCGATCCCGGAACGGTCCGTCCGCCGTGGCCGGCGCCCGGCCCAGGCCGACGACGACGCTCCCGCGCCGGTCCGCGGTCCGGGGACGGGCCCCGTCGGTGGCCGCGCCGCCATGCGTGCCGAGCGCCAGGCCGCCGACGCCGCCCGCCGCAAGGCGCAGGGGCACAAGGGCTCGGCCGTCGCCGTCCTCGAAGAGGACGAGCCGCGCAAGACGCACACCGTCCTCAAGGGCCTGGTGGCCATGACCGTCGTGGCGCTCGGCGTCCTCGGCGTCTACTCCTACGTCTCGCCGGAGACCCAGGACGCCGCCGCGCAGACGGACACCGCCCCCGCCACGACGGCCCCCGTCGTCCCGGACGTCTCGTCGCTGCCCGAGCTGCCCGACAACCCGATCGAGACCGAGCCGGTCGCGGCCTCCCCGGTCCGGGTGCCGGTCACCGTGCTCAACTCCACCGACATCAACGGCCTGGCGGCCAAGGTCGCGGCGACGGTCGCGGCCGGCGGCTGGGAGACCCCCGCCGTCGGCGCCTACACCGCCGGTGACGTGGCCGCCAGCACGGTGTTCTTCACCGACGGCGACGAGAACCAGCGGCAGGCCGCCCTGCAGCTGCAGGAGATGTTCCCGCAGCTCCAGGGCCCGACGCCGCGCTTCTTCGAGCTGCCCGCCGGTGTCGACGCGCCGGGCCTCGTCGTCGTCACGACGGGCGACTGGCAGCCCTGATCCAGGGCCCGGGGGCGGCCCGCGGTCGATCCCGGAACCGGACGTCGGGCGCCCGGAACACCGGCCGCCCGTCGTCCGTTGGCCGCTTCGTGCGCCCCCTCCGCGGGCTGGTGCGTCCCCGCCCGCGCTCCGGCGCCCGCGTGACGTCCGCAGTCCTCGCCTCCCTGCTGCTGTCCGGCGGTCTGCTCGCCCTCGCGCCCGCCGCCTCCGCGGCCGACGAGGTGCGCACCGAGGAGAGCCGGGTGCCCTCGGGCAGCGGTGCGGACGCGGTGGAGCTCGACACCACCCTCTTCCTCCCCGCCGGCGACGAGCCGGCTCCCGCGGTGGTCCTCGCCCACGGCTTCGGCGGCAGCAAGCAGTCGGTGGCCGACGACGCCCAGGACCTCGCCGAGCGCGGCTACGTCGTGCTCACCTACTCGGCCCGCGGGTTCGGGGAGAGCACCGGGCAGATCGGCCTGAACGACCCGCGCTACGAGATCGCCGACCTCTCCGTGCTGATCGACCTGCTCGCCGAGCGGGACGACGTGCAGCTCGACGGCGACGGCGACCCCCGGGTGGGCGTGGCCGGCGGGTCCTACGGCGGCGCGGTGTCGCTGCTCGGCGCTGCGTACGACGACCGCGTCGACGCGATCGCGCCCCAGATCACGTGGAACTCCCTCACCGCGGCGCTGTTCCCGTCGCAGACCGGCACCGTCGACGACGCCACGCCCGCCGCCACCCCGCAGGACGACGCCGCCGGCGTCTTCAAGCGGCTGTGGGCCGGGCTGTTCTTCGGCGTCGGCTCGGTCCCCAGCGGCGGGCTGCTCGACGGGTTCGGCGGGGCCAACGGCGAGGACGGCGACGACGGCGACACCGAGCCCGCCGCGGCCGACGGGCTGAGCCTGCCCGACCTCTCCTCCCTGGACCCCGCCGCGATCGAGCAGGCGCTGACCTGCGGCCGGTTCCGCGCGGACATCTGCGCCGCCTACCAGACGGCCGCTGCCACCGGCACCCTGACCCCGGAGATCGCCGCCGTGCTCGACCGGAGCAGCCCCGCCGGTGTGCTCGACCGGATCGACGCCCCCACCCTGCTGATCCAGGGCACCCAGGACTCCCTGTTCGGCCTGGGGCAGGCCGACGCCAACGCCCGCGGCATCGCGGCGACCGGCACCCCGGTCAAGGTGGTCTGGTACGCGGGCGGGCACGACGCCGCGGCCTCGGACAGGGTGACCGAGTACCTGCGCGAGCAGGTCGTCGGCTGGTTCGACTTCCACCTGCGCGGCCAGGGCGAGGACCCCGGCACCGGCTTCGAGTACCCGGCGCCCACCGGCCTCGGCAGCGGCGTCGGGCGGGTCCAGGGCGGCACCCAGACGGTCCGCGCCGACGTCTACCCGGGTCTGGAGGGCGCCGAGCCGACCGGTCGCCGGGACGTCGAGCTCGAGGGCTCCACCCAGCCGGTCGTCACCCCGGCGGGCGGGACCCCGGGGGCTCTCACCACGGTTCCCGGCCTCGGCGCGCTGACCTCCGCCCTGGGCGGCTCGACGCTGGAGATCCCCGGTCAGTTCGCCGCCTTCGAGAGCGAGCCGCTCGACGCGGCCGTCGAGGTGGTCGGGGCCCCCACGGCCGAGATCGCCGTCGCCGCACCCGCCGGGACGGCGACCTTGTTCGCGAAGCTCTACGACGTCGCCCCGGGCGGCGGCACCACGCTCCCCGCCGGGCTGGTGGCCCCGCTGGCGCTGACCGGGCTCTCGGCCGATCCGGCGCAGCCCACGCCGGTGCGCATCACGCTGCCGGGCATCGTGCACCGCTTCGAGGCCGGCCACACGATGCGGCTGGTCGTCTCCTCGACCGACCAGGCGTTCGCCCTGCCCGCGGAGTCGTCGGTGTACTCCGTCGCGCTGGCCGACACGGCGCTCGCCGTGCCCCAGGTGGAGGGCATCGCGCAGGCGGACAGCAGCTCCGTGCGGTGGTGGGTCCTGCTGGCCGTGCTGGCCGGCCTGGGTCTGCTCGGCTGGGCGGCGGCGCTGCTGTGGGGCCGACGGCGGCGACGCCAGGTCTCGGCCGTCGAACCGGACGGCGAGGACGTGCCGCTGCGGTTCGAGGGCGTCACCAAGGCCTACAAGGACGGCTTCGTCGCCGTCCGCGACCTCTCGTTCGAGGTCCGTCGCGGGCAGGTCCTCGGTCTGCTGGGCCCCAATGGAGCGGGGAAGACGACGTCGCTGCGCATGCTCATGGGGTTGATCCGGCCGACCGAGGGGCGGATCAGCATCTTCGGGCACGCGGCCGGGCCCGGGGCGCCCGTGCTGTCCCGGCTCGGCTCCTTCGTCGAGGGGACGGGGCTGCAGCCGCACCTCTCCGGTCGCGACAACCTGCGCCTCTACTGGGCGGCGACCGGCCGGCCCGCGGAGGACGCGCACATGGAGGAGGCGATCGAGGTGGCCGGCCTGGGCACCGCGCTCGACCGCCCGGTCCGCCGCTACAGCCAGGGCATGCGGCAGCGCGTCGCGATCGCGCAGGCGATGCTCGGCCTGCCCGACCTGCTGGTGCTCGACGAGCCGACCAACGGGCTGGACCCGCCGCAGATCCACGCCATGCGCGAGGTGCTGCAGAACTACGCCGCCACCGGGCGCACCGTCATCGTCTCCAGCCACCTGCTGAGCGAGATCGAGCAGACCTGCAGCCACGTCGTCGTCATGGCCAAGGGGCAGAAGATCGCGCAGGGCACGGTGGAGGAGATCGTCGGCACGGGTGGGGCTGTGCTCGTCGGCCTCACCGACGACGCCGACACCGACCGGGCGATCGCCGTCCTCGAGGGGCTGCCCGGCGTGACCGCCGGGCGCACCGACGAGGGGCTGGTGGCCGACCTTGACGGCTACGGCCGGGCGGCCGCGCTGCAGGCGCTGGTGGCTGCCGGCATCGACGTCGACCAGTTCACGCCGCGTCGCCGGCTCGAGGACGCCTTCCTGGCGCTGGTGGGGGAGTCATGAGCACGACCGAGCACGTGCAGCCGACCGGCGCGGTCGCCGGCTACCGGCCGGAGCGGACGTTGCGGGTGTCGGTGGAGCTGCGCCGGCAGTTCAAGCGACGCCGCACCATCGGCGTCTTCGCACTCATGGCGGCGCTCCCGCTCATCCTCATCGCGGCGCTGCAGCTCGGCGGCAGCGAGGAGGCGGCCGAGAACGAGTTCGTCAACCTCGTCGACGTCGCGACGTCGAGCGGGCTGAACTTCACGCTGTTCGTCCTCTTCGCCACCACCGGGTTCTTCCTGGTGGTGGTCTACGCGCTGTTCTTCGGCGACACGGTGGCCGTGGAGGCGCAGTGGGGGTCGCTCCGCTACGCCCTGGCCACGCCGGTGCCGCGCATGCGGCTGCTCCGGCAGAAGTGGTACGCCGCATTGATCCAGTCGGTGGCCGCGCTGGTCGCGCTCACCGCTGTGGCGGTGGTGGCCGGCGGCATCGCGTTCGGGTTCGGTGACATCCAGACGCCGGTGGGCGTGACGCTCGGCCAGGGGGAGGGGATGCTCCGGCTGGCCGGGATGCTGGCCTACCTCGCCGTCCACCTGCTCGTCGTCGGCACCCTGGCCTTCTGGTTCTCCACCATCACCGACGCGCCGCTGGCCGCGGTGGGCGGCGCCGTCTTCACGATGTTCGTGTTCGCGATCCTCGACCAGGTCGAGCAGCTGGGCGCGATCCGCGACTGGTTCCCGACGGCGGAGGAGTACGCCTGGACCGACCTGCTCCAGACGCCGGTCGACTCCGGTGACCTCTTCCGCGGCGTGATCCAGTCGCTGGTCTACGCGGCGATCTTCACCGCGCTGGGGTTCCGGCACTTCGCCCGCCGCGACGTCACGTCCTAGCTCCGGACGCAGGCCGCTCGCCCGACCGTGTGACGGTCCTGGGGGAGGAGCCGCGGCCTGGATACGGTCCGCACCATGGGACTCCTGTGCGACTACTTCGTCGCCGGCAGCGATGAGGAAGCGGCGCGGACGATCACGTCGGTGGGAGGTCCGTCCGCTGCGCCGTCGGGGCTCCCCGTGGTCGACCTCAAGGGTCTCGATCCGGTCGTCCCGATGGCGACCCTCGAATCGCTGCTCGTCGGTGGCGACGTCGATGCGCTCGTCGCCGCGAACGCCGGCGCTTCGGTAGGGGAGGCGCAGGACGAGGTGTGGGTGCACCGGCTGAGCGACGCGCTGACGGATGCACTGGCCGGCGCCTCGCCGGACCGTCTCCGGCAGGTGGCGGAGCCCTGGGTCCGCACGGAGGAGCTGGCCGGCTGGTGGGATCCCGGCGACCTCGCGGAGGCACTCGAGGAGATCGCCGATCTCGCGAAGCGAGCCCGTAGCGGTGGGGGCGCGCTCTACTGCTGGATGTCCCTCTGACCCGGGGGGGGCGATGACTTAGGGGGGGGCGACGGGTCTGCCCGTCATGACTCGGATCATCGCGGACATCGCCGTCTCGGTGGACGGCTTCGTGACCGGGCCCGACCCCGGTCCCCGGAACGGCCTGGGCACCGGAGGTGAGGCGCTGCACACGTGGGCGTTCTCCGACGACCCCGACGACCGCCGGATCGTGCGCGAGGCGACCGCCCGGTCGGGTGCCGTGGTCCTCGGCCGGCGGCTCTTCGACGTGGTCGACGGGCCCGACGGCTGGAACGACGAGGTGGGCTACGGCGCCGGTGAGGTCGGCAAGCCCGCCTTCGTGGTCGTGACGAGCACCGTGCCGGAAACGGTGCGGCTGACCGACCTCGACTGGACGTTCGTCACCACCGGCCTGTCCGACGCCGTGGACGCCGCACGGGAGCGCGCCGCGGCCGCGTCGTCGGACAAGGGCGAGGACCTCGACGTCGTCGTCATGGGCGGCGGCGCCACCGTCGGCTCGGCCGTCGCCGCCGGGTTGGTCGACGTGCTGTCCCTGCACCTCGCCCCGGTCGTGCTCGGCGCCGGGACACCGCTGTTCACCGGCGGCGCCGCGCGCACGCTGGTGCAGCGGGACGCGACGGTGACGTCGACGGCCACCCACCTCACCTACGACGTCGTCTGACGTTCCCTCAGAGGCCGGCGCGGACGGCCTGGGCCCAGCCCTCGCCCATGGCCGCGTCGGTGACCGTCACGTTCGGGACGGCCTCGATCAGCCCGGTCATGCCGTCGACCGACGCCCCGTTGGCGGTGATGAACAGCCGGCCGACGGCGGGTGCCATGTCGAGGTCGCTGACGCTGTCGCCGATCGCGATGGCGTCGGCGGGGGAGAGGCCGCGGCGCTCGAGGTCCCAGGCGATGGCCGCGCCCTTGGAGATGCCGCGCGGCATCAGGTGGTAGACCCGCGGCGGCAGCGGGTCGTCGTCCAGGCCGAACCGCGACGTCGCCGGGATGGCGCCGTTGTCCTTGAGCGTGAGCCAGCCGGCGCCCCGCTCGGCGAGCCAGGCGTCGACGGCGACCGGGTCCACCCGGCCGCGCAGCAGGGCGTCGGTGTCGTGGGTGGCATGCCACGGGGCGTGCCACTCCAACCGGCCCGGGTGCTCGGCGATCAGGTCCTCGACGACGCCCAGTTCGGCCATCACGTCCATCGGCGTCCGGTCGCCGTACGCCTCGGGCAGCCGGCCGCGGATCCGGTGGACGCCCCGGCCGGCGTCCCACGCGACCGTGGCACCCAGCTCGGCGATGGCGCCGTCGCACGCGAAGATCCGCGCAGCCTCGATCACCTGCTCGAACGTGCGGCCGCTGACCAGCACCAACGGGACCCCGGCGCGGTGCAGCTCCAGGAGCGCGGTGGCCGGTGAGGCCGTCAGCTCGCGGTCGGCGGTGTGCCAGAACGACCCCCGCGGGCCGACCATCGTGCCGTCGAGATCGGTGTACACGATGCGGGCGGCCACGGGGCCATCGTGCCCGGGGTCAGCCGGCGCCCTCGCGGCAGGTCTCCACGGCGAACGCCTCGATCCGCTGCCGCACGGCGGGGTCCGGTGTGAGCACGAACGAGCGCGGCTCCTCGTCGCCGAGCTCGACGACCAGCCCGATCAGCCCGGTCCGGTAGCTCTCGCCGAGCGCGTGGACGTCGCAGCGGGCCGGGACCAGCCGCAGGACGGCGGTCACCGCGCCGTCGCCGTCGAGCGCGGGCAGCCGGCCGACCGGCGTGATGTCGTAGACGGTGTTCGGGTCGACCCGTGTGATCCGCACGGGCTCGTCGCCGCCGACCCGGCGGACGCGCACGGCTGCACGGAGCGCCGGGCCGTCCGCCTCCCGCAGGTCGGCCACCTCGAACTCGACCTGCCGCAGCAGCGTCTCCTCGAAGCAGAGCCCCTCGTGGAGCCGCCCGACGAGGCCGTCGTCCTCGAGCGGCACTGTCACCTCCCGCGCGACCCCCGTCCCGTCACGGAGCCGGACGATGGCCGTCGGAGGACCGGCGGCGACGGCGCAGTCGCCGCCCACCACCACCGGGAAGTCCACACCCGCTCCCGGCCGGAGCACGGCACCGCGGGGGTCGCCGGGCTCGGCGGTCAGGCCCGGGGCCACCAGCTCCAGCTCGTCGACCGCGAGGTCGGGGGCCGACGCCGTGAGCCGCACCTCGACGCGCCCCCGGGCGACATCGCGCCGGAACTGCAGGAGGACCCCGCTGAGTGCGGTGACGGCCGCGGTCGTCGACCCCGGGGCGGCCGGGCGCTCCGTCGTCCGGTCCGGTGCCGTGCAGCCGGCGACGACGACGGCGAGGACGACCGCCAGGACGGCACGCAGCGTGCGTCGGTGCCCGTCCACGGCGTTCTCCCCGCTCCGGTCGTCTGCTGCCGGCCGATCGTGCTGGGGCTCGGGGAGGGCGGCAAGGGGAGTGGTGACGTGGAACGCACCCGGCCGGGCGGGGAGCCACGGGACCCGGTGGGTACGATCGGCGGCGTTCCACTCATCCAGAGGGGCAGAGGGACACGGCCCGACGAAGCCCCGGCAACCGCCGCCTGCGCGCATGCGCAGCGGAAGGTGCCAATTCCGTCCCGCACGGCTCGACGGCCCGCTGCGGGGAAGATGAGGAGGTAGTCGTCGCATGACCCTGACCGCACCCGGATCCCTCCAGGCCGATTCCGCTGCCGGTGGCCCGATCCCCCCGTGTCCCGCCCGCGGCCTCGTGTGCCGCAACTGCGGGGCGACCTTCGGCCTGATCGCCGAGCACGCCTGCGCCGAGTGCTTCGGCCCGCTGGAGGTCGACTACGACCCCGAGCTCATGAAGGCGGTCACCCGCGAGCAGATCGAGGCCGGGCCGCAGAACATCTGGCGGTACGCGGGCCTCCTGCCCGTGGGCCAGGACCCGGCCGACCGTGTGTCGCTCGACCCCGGCCTGACGCCGCTCGTGCGCGCCGACCGGCTCGCCGCCGAGCTCGGCATCACCGGCGGGCTGTGGGTGAAGGACGACTCGGCCAACCCGACGCACTCCTTCAAGGACCGCGTGGTGTCGCTGGCCGCCACCGCCGCCAAGCGGCTGGGCTACAAGAAGATCGCCGCCGCCTCCACCGGCAACCTGGCCAACTCGGTGGCCGCGCACGCCGCCCGCGTCGGGTTGCCGTCGTTCGTCTTCATCCCGAGCGACCTGGAGCCCGGCAAGGTCGTGCAGTCGGCGGTCTACGGCCAGACGCTGGTCGCCGTCGACGGGTCCTACGACGACGTCAACCGTCTGACCAGCGAGCTCGCCGAGACCGACGAGTTCGAGGACACGGCCTTCGTCAACCAGAACGTCCGGCCCTACTACGCCGAGGGCTCGAAGACGATGGGCTACGAGATCGCCGAGCAGCTGGGCTGGCGCATCCCGGCCCAGGTCGTCATCCCGATGGCGTCGGGCTCGCTGCTCACCAAGGTGGACAAGGCCTTCCGCGAGCTCACCGCCGCCGGCATCGTCGAGGCCACCGAGTGGACGATCTTCGGTGCGCAGTCGGCCGGCTGCGACCCGATCGCCACCGCCTTCGACAACGGCTGGGACGTCGTGAAGCCGGTGAAGCCGACCGGCATCGCCAAGTCGCTGAACATCGGCAACCCCGCCGACGGGCCCTACGCGCTCGACGCGATCCGCCGCACCGGCGGCTCGGTCGGCCGGGTGGGCGACGACGAGATCGTGCAGGGCATCCGCGACCTCGCCCGGACCACCGGCGTCTTCGCCGAGACCGCCGGCGGCGTCACCGTCGCGGTGCTGCGCCAGCTGGTCGAGGACGGCCGCCTGGACCCGGCGAAGGAGACCGTCGTCCTCAACACCGGCGAGGGCCTGAAGACGCTCGACCCGCTCGAGCCCGTCGTCGGCTTCACCCACCGCGTCGACCCGTCGCTGAAGTCGGTCCGGGCGGCCGGCCTCATCGCCTGAGGGCTAGGGTCGGGTTCTCCTACCGGATCGGGCGACGCCACGTCGTCACATCCGGGTATCGGTCCTGCGTGGATGTAGCGCCACCAGGCATTTCCTGATGTACGTTCTCGCGCGGTTCGAGTTCCACGTTCGTGTCCACGGGCGGAAGAGCTAGACCCGGCACCCCCGATCAAGAGGGCGCCGTCCGCACGCACGAACGTGGGAGCACACGTGGCACAGGGCACCGTGAAGTGGTTCAACGCCGAGAAGGGCTTCGGCTTCATCGCCGTCGACGGCGGCCAGGACGTCTTCGTCCACTACTCGGCCATCCAGATGGACGGGTACAAGAGCCTCGAAGAGGGCCAGCGGGTCAGCTTCGAGGTCGTCCAGGGCGCCAAGGGCCCGCAGGCGGACCAGGTCGTCGCGGCCTGAATCCAGCACCACCTCATCGAGGCCCGGTCCCCGTCCAGGGGGCCGGGCCTCGGTGCTTCCCCCCGGCTTCCCAGGCTCGGGAACAGCCGGGCGGGGGACCCCGTTCTTGCACTCGCAGGGGTCGAGTGCCAGACTGATTTCTGGCACTCGGGGCTCCTGAGTGCCAATCAGGTCGGAACGGTGAGGCACCGGCTCGTGGGCCGCAGGAGCGTCCACGTCGCGGGTGTCGTCCGTCGCGGGCGCCGAACCCGGCCGTGCAGCGATCAATGCATGGAGGACATCACCACATGGCCAAGATGATCGCGTTCGACGAAGAGGCGCGCCGCGGCCTCGAGCGGGGCATGAACACCCTCGCCGACGCCGTCAAGGTGACCCTCGGCCCCAAGGGCCGCAACGTCGTACTCGAGAAGAAGTGGGGCGCGCCCACCATCACCAACGATGGTGTGAGCATCGCCAAGGAGATCGAGCTCGAGGACCCGTGGGAGAAGATCGGGGCCGAGCTGGTCAAGGAGGTCGCGAAGAAGACCGACGACGTCGCGGGTGACGGCACCACCACCGCCACCGTGCTCGCCCAGGCTCTCGTCCGCGAGGGTCTGCGCAACGTCGCCGCCGGCGCGAACCCGATGGCCCTGAAGAAGGGCATCGAGAAGGCCGTCGAGGCCGTCAGCGAGTACCTCCTCTCGACCGCCAAGGACGTCGAGACCAAGGAGCAGATCGCCGCCACCGCCTCGATCTCCGCCGCTGACCCCGCCATCGGCGAGCTCATCGCCGAGGCGATGGACAAGGTCGGCAAGGAAGGCGTCATCACCGTCGAGGAGAGCAACACCTTCGGCCTCGAGCTCGAGCTCACCGAGGGCATGCGCTTCGACAAGGGTCACCTGTCGGCGTACTTCGTCACCGACTCCGAGCGCATGGAGACCGTGCTCGACGACCCGTACATCCTGGTCGTCAACGGCAAGATCAGCTCCGTCAAGGACCTGCTGCCGCTGCTCGAGAAGGTCATGCAGTCGGGCAAGCCGCTGGCCATCATCGCCGAGGACGTCGAGGGCGAGGCCCTCGCGACCCTGGTCGTGAACAAGATCCGCGGCACCTTCAAGTCCGTCGCCGTCAAGGCCCCGGGCTTCGGTGACCGCCGCAAGGCCATGCTGGCCGACATCGCCATCCTCACGGGTGGCCAGGTCATCAGCGAGGAGGTCGGCCTCAAGCTCGACAACGCCGACATCTCCCTGCTGGGCCGCGCGCGCAAGTTCGTCACCACCAAGGACGAGACGACCATCATCGAGGGCGCTGGTGACGCCGACCAGATCCAGGGTCGCGTCAACCAGATCCGCGCCGAGATCGAGAAGTCGGACTCCGACTACGACCGCGAGAAGCTCCAGGAGCGCCTGGCCAAGCTCGCCGGTGGCGTCGCCGTCATCAAGGCCGGTGCCGCGACGGAGGTCGAGCTCAAGGAGCGCAAGCACCGCATCGAGGACGCGGTGCGCAACGCCAAGGCCGCCGTCGAGGAGGGCATCGTCGCCGGTGGTGGCGTCGCCCTCGCGCAGGCCACGGCCGTCGCGTTCGACAAGCTCGAGCTCGAGGGTGACGAGGCGACCGGTGCCAACATCGTGCGCGTCGCGCTCGAGGCGCCGCTGAAGCAGATCGCCGTCAACGCCGGCCTCGAGGGTGGCGTCGTCGCGGAGAAGGTCCGCAACTCCGACACCGGCTGGGGCCTCAACGCCGCCTCCGGCGAGTACGTGGACCTGGTCGCCAACGGGATCATCGACCCCGCCAAGGTGACCCGCTCGGCGCTGCAGAACGCCGCCTCCATCGCGGCGCTCTTCCTCACCACCGAGGCCGTCATCGCCGACAAGCCGGAGAAGAACGCTCCGGCCATGCCGGGCGCCGACGGCGGCATGGGCGGCATGGACTTCTGAGTCCAGCCACGTAGCACCACCAGCACTGCCCGGCAGGGGCGGTCCGCTTCGGCGGGCCGCCCCTGTCAGCGTTCGTGGGGCCTTGCGGTCCAGGGGCCTTCTTCGGGGAAGTAGGCCCCTGGCCCGCCGTCCAGACCCCTACTTCCCCGGAGTAGGGGTGGCCCGTTCCGCACGAGGGCGGGGAATCGGGGCTCCGACGGCGTCGGCACACCCCGACTTCCCCGCCCTCGGTGACCGGTCATTCCGGGGAGAAGACGCAGAACTCGTTGCCCTCGGGGTCGGCCAGCACGTCCCACTCGATGGCGCCGTCGGGCTCGGTGTCCTCGTCCCGGGGGCGCACCATGGTGGCGCCCAACGCGAGCAAAGCCTGCGTGTCGCCGAGGACGTCGTGGTGCATCCGGTTCTTCACCATCTTGAACTCCGGGACCGGCACGATCCACATCAGCGGCCCGGCGCCCGACGGGTCGACGATCGGCACCGGCCAGTCGGCGGGACGCACCCAGCCCTCCTCGGGTGGCTGCACGGAGTCGCGGCGGACGTATCCCATCGCCGAGCACCACCAGTCGGCGAGCGCCTGGTGGTCGCGGGCGTCGAGGCAGAGGTCCTTGAACCGAGCGGGTGACGTCGGGCCCGCGGGTGCGTCAGTCATGACCGCGGAGGGTAGGCGGCCACCCGTGACCGTGATCATCGGGACCTCGGGCTGGCAGTACCGCGACTGGCGCGGGCTGTTCTACCCGGCCAAGCTGCCGCAGCGGCTGTGGCTGGAGCACTACGCCGAGTTCTTCGCGACGGTCGAGAGCAACAACGCCTTCTACCGCCTGCCGGAGCGCGAGACGTTCGTGAAGTGGCGCGAGCGCACGCCGCCGGACTTCCGCTGGGCGGTGAAGGCCAGCCGCTTCCTCACCCACATCAAGCGGCTGCGCGAGCCGGAGGAGCCGGTCGCCCGCCTGATGGGCCGGGCCGAGGGGCTGGAGCACCGGCTCGACACGATCCTGCTGCAGCTGCCGCCCACGCTGAAGGCCGACGCCGACCTGCTCCGCGAGTGCCTGGCGCAGTTCCCCGGCGGCACGCGGGTCGCCGTCGAACCCCGGCACGAGAGCTGGTGGACCGACGACGTCCGGGCCCTGCTCGAGCGGTACGGCGCGGCGCTGTGCTGGGCCGACCGCGACGAGCAGCCGGTCGCCCCGCTGTGGCGGACCGCCGACTGGGGCTACCTGCGCTTCCACCACGGCTACGAGGCCTGGCGCTACCGCCCCGAGACGCTGCAGCTGTGGGCCGACCGGCTGGCGTCCACCTACGGCGACGACGACGTCCTCGTCTACTTCAACAACGACCCGGGCTGTGCGGCGATCATCGACGCCGTCCACTTCGCCGACGCCGTCGTCCGGGCCGGGGGGACGCGGACCCGCGTGCCGACGGCCGACCAGGCGCTCGGCCGCGCGTGGGCGGAGGGGCAGAAGACGCCGGGGGTGCCCGTCTAGAGGGCGGGTGCCTCCGCGTGCCGGACGCCGAGCTGCTCCGCGGCCTCCCCGAGGACCGCCTGGACGGCGAGGGTGTCGGCCAGCGGCATGACCGCGCTCTCCGACCGGCCGGCCCGCACGCCCTCGGTGACCTCGAGCAGCTCGTGGGAGTAGCCGGCGCCCCGCGGCGGGCGGGTGATCGTCTCGGGCTCGGCACCCGCGCGGTGCAGCACGATGGCGGACGGGTGGTGGAAGCGGGGCGGCACGTCGATCCAGCCCGTCGTCCCGAAGACGCGCGCCTGGCCCGGGAGGGCGTTGCGCAGCGACGTCATGAGGGTCGCCGTCCGCCCGTCCCCGTGGTCGAGCAGCAGCGAGGCTTCCGCGTCGGCACCGGAGGGGAAGAGCGACCCGGCCGCGACCACGCGCTCCGGCGTCCCCAGCAGCATCTGCGCGAAGGAGACGACGTAGACGCCGAGGTCGAGCAGCGCGCCGCCCCCGAGGGCCAGGTCGAAGAGGCGATCGACCGGGTCGTACTCGCGGGCGACGCCGAGGTCGGCCTGGACGGAGCGCACCTCGCCGATCGCGCCGTCGGCGATCAGCTCCCGCATCGCGACGATCGCCGGCTGGAACCGGGTCCACATCGCCTCCATGACGAAGACGCCGGTCTCCCGCGCCAGGTCGACGACCTCCTGCGCCCCGGCGGTGGTCGCCGTGAAGGACTTCTCGACGAGGAGGGCCTTGCCGGCGCGGAGGGCGGCGATCGCGAGCGCGTGGTGCTGCGGGTGCGGCGTCGCGACGTAGAGGACGTCGACATCGGGGTCGGCGACGATGTCGGCATACGAGCCGTGCGCCCGCTCGATGCCGTGACGGGCGGCGAAGGCCTCGGCCCGCTCCAGCGACCGAGAGGCGACCGCCACCGGCCGGGCGCCGTCGACCACCGGAAAGTCCTTGACGACGCTCTCGGCGATGCGCCCCGGCCCGACGATGCCCCAGCGGATCTCTGCAGTCACCCGCCAGACGCTAGCCGGGGCAGGCAGACTGCGTTCCGTGGCCGTGCTGATCGACACCCCCGTGTGGCCGTGGCGCGGGCGGCTGTGGTCGCACCTGGTCAGCGACGTCTCCTACGACGAGTTGCACGCCTTCGTCGAGCGCGAGCTGGGGATCCCGCGACGGGCGTTCCAGGGCGACCACTACGACGTCCCCGAGGACCTCTACGACATCGCGGTGGCCGCCGGCGCCGAGCCGGTGGGGGCCCGCGAGCTGCTCACCCGGCTGCTGGCCGCGGGGCTCCGGGTCAGGAAGACCCGGCGCGGCGCCTGAGCAGCACGAGCTCGGCGGTCATGTTCGCCCGCGCGGTCGCCGTCCACGGCTGGGCCGCCGGGGTGCGGTACAGCGTCGGCAGCGACAGCAGGTGCTCGAGGACGGCGATCCGCCCCGCGGTGAACTCCTCGTCCGACAGGTGCCCGTACTCCGCGCGGATGGCCGAGGCGTACGTGGCGTAGGCGTCCGGCGGCCCGGCCAGGACGGCGAGGTCGGCGTCGCAGAGCACCGCGGCGTTCGCGTCGTCCGGGGCGGCGTCGTGGCCGGCGGTGAGCAGCACGAGCCGCTCCACCTCGGCCGCCACGTCGTCGTCGACCAGGCCGCGGAGCCCGGCGCGGGCGCGCTGCGCGCTGACCTCCTCGTTGTCCGGACGCTGCGGGTCGTAGACGGCGTCGTGGTACCAGGCGGCCAGGCGGACGGGGACCAGGTCGCCCGTGCCCAGCTCGCCGAGCAGCCCGAGGACCGCCGCCAGGTGCGCGAGGTCGTGGTACCGCCGGTGGGGCTCGCTCCAGGCCGCGACCAGCGCGGCCCACTCGGTGCGGGAGGTGGGGGAGTCGCCGGCGAGCCGCGCCCACGCCTCGAACTCCACCAGCCCGGTCATCGGACGCCGCAGGTGCGCAGGATCAGCAGCGCGAACGCGCGCGCGGCGGTGACCACGTCGGCCACCGGCACCTTCTCGAGCGGGCCGTGCGCCAGGTGCAGGTCGCCGGGCCCGTAGTGCAGCGTCGGGACGCCGGCCGCCGCGTACAGCCGCATGTCGGTCCCCGCGGCCACCGCGCGCTCCTCCGGCGTCCCGCCACCGGCGTCGGCGACGACCGCCTGCACGGCCGGCAGCAGGTCGTGACCGGCCGGCAGTTGGCCGCTCGCGAACGCGCCGCCGGTCCAGGCCAGCCGCACCGGGTGCTCGGCCAGCCACGGGTCCGCGGCGCAGATGGCGGCCAGCCGCTCCTCGAAGGCGGCCTTGGCCACCGGCACCGGCTCGCCGACCCGGACGCCGTAGCGGCCCTCGGCCACCAGCCGGTCGGGCACCGAGCTCGCCCAGTCGCCGGCCCGTACGCGGCCGATCGACAGGCCGTAGGGGAACGCCGCGTCCCCGAAGCGGGGATCGGCGTCCTTCTGCCGCTCCGCCTCGAACTGCTGCAGCGCGGCGTGGACCAGCGCGAACTTCTCCACCGCGCTGACGCCCCGGTCGCGCATGGCGGCGTGCGCGGCGTGGCCCTCGACCTCCAGCCGAAACGTCAGGGCCCCGGCGCTGGCCGTCACGACCGCCCCGGCGGTCGGCTCCGGGATGACGCAGACGTCGCCGAGGTGCCCCCGCCGGATCGTCGCCCAGGCGCCGAGGCCGCCGTCCTCCTCGCCGACGACGGCGTGCAGCGCGACCGGGCGCACCAGCCGGACGCCGGCCGAGCGGACCGCGGCCACTGCGGCGAGGGAGGAAACGACGCCGGCCTTCATGTCGCAGGCGCCGCGGCCGTGCAGGTCACCTCCGGCGATGCGGGGCACGAACGGGTCGCCGTCCCAGAGCGCCCGGTCGCCGGGCGGGACGACGTCCGTGTGCCCGGCGAGGACCAGTGCCGGGCGGCCGTCTTCGGCGGCCGGCACCGTGCCGACCACGCCCCACGCCTCGGTGCGCTCGACCTCCTGCCCGGGGGCGTCGGCGGCCGTGGCCGCCTCGGCGAGGTCGATCTGCCAGGTGTCGACGTCGCAGCCCAGCTCGCCGAGCCAGCCGGCGAGCAGGTGCTGCGCCTCGCTCTCGGCGGGCGTGCCGCCCACCGAGGGGACGGCGACCAGCGCCGCGAGGCGCTCGACGGTCCACCGCTCGTCCACCGCGTCGAGGACGCGTGCCTCCGCGTCGGTCAGGTCGGCCGTCGCCCGCGTCATGGCCGGAGTCTGGCACGCGCCCTTCCCGCGTCCGGGCGGGCACGGGCGCTAGCTTGACCGCCGTGACGCAGCCTCCTCCGCCGCCCGGCTGGTACCCCGACCCGGCCGGAGGAGGGGGCCGGCGCTGGTGGGACGGCCAGGGCTGGACCGAGCGCCTCCAGCAGGCGGCACCCCCGCCGCCCGCGCCGGCACCTGCGCCGGTCGCGGCGCCGGCTGTCGGTCCCTCGCTGTACGAGCAGCCGGTCCTGCTGGTGAGCCAGAAGACCAAGCTCATCGAGCTCACCAACGAGTACGCCGTCCTCGACGGCGAGGGGCGGCAGATCGGCGCCGTCGTCCAGGTCGGGCAGAGCGGGCTGAAGAAGGCCGTCCGCTTCGTGTCCAACCTCGACCAGTTCCTCACCCACACGCTCGAGGTCCGCGACAGCCGCGGGCCGGTGCTCGTGCTGACCCGGCCGGCCAAGTTCGTGAAGTCGCGGGTGGTCGTGCAAAGGCCGGACGGCGCCCCGGTCGGCGAGATCGTCCAGGCCAACGTGTTCGGCAAGATCCGCTTCGACCTGGTGGCGAATGGTCAGCTCGTGGGCGCGATCCAGGCGGAGAACTGGCGGGCGTGGGACTTCGCCATCACCGACGCGGCCGGGGTCGAGGTGGCTCGCATCACGAAGACGTGGGAGGGGCTGGCCCGCACGCTGTTCACCACGGCCGACCGCTACGTGGTCCTGGTGCACTACCGGTTGCCGGAACCGCTGGCCAGCATGGTGATCGCCTCCGCGCTGACCGTCGACACGGCGCTCAAGCAGGACGACCGGGGCTTCAACTGAGGGGAGGGCGCCTCCCACTCGGCACGACAGGGACTCGGTTTCAGGGGTAGCGTCGGAGGTGTCCGGGCCGGGTGCATCGTGCCCCCGGGTGCCATTTGGTTACGCCTTCACGGACTACCGCCCCGACCTCGGTCGGGGGCCTGGAGCCGCGTTGTGCATCTCGCCGCGAGGCGGCCGTCATCCGGTCCGGACCCCACTCTCCCGACATGCCGCCCCCCGCGGCCCCGCTTAGCGTGGTCCGGGTCACAGCCGCCCGGGACGACGGGGGAGAACCATGGCCGGAACGGTCGAGCACGGCACGGCGACGACCACGGGAGAACGGCACAGGCTGCCGGTCAAGACGCTCGTCTCGGCCAGCATCGGCAACGCCGTCGAGTGGTTCGACTGGACGGTCTACGCCACCTTCGTCGTCTTCTTCGCCGGCCAGTTCTTCCCGTCCGAGAACGAGGCGCTGGCCCTGATCGGGGCGACGTCGACCTACGCGCTCGCCTTCTTCTTCCGCCCGCTGGGCGGGCTCCTGCTCGGCCGGTTCGCCGACCTCAAGGGCCGCAAGGCGGGGATGCTGCTGACCATCCTGCTGATGGCCGGCGGGTCGATGGTGATCGCGATCCTGCCGACCTACGACCAGGTCGGGTGGCTGGCGCCGATCCTGCTGCTGCTCGCCCGGGTGGCGCAGGGCATGTCGCTGGGCGGCGAGGTCTCGAACGCGTCGGCCTACCTCGGTGAGATCGCCCCGCCGGCGCACCGGGGCCGCTACTCGTCCTTCTTCTACGTCTCCACCGGGTCGGCGCTGCTGGCGGCCTCGCTCCTCGGCGTCCTGCTCACCAGCACCCTCAGCGACGACCAGCTGGAGAGCTACGGCTGGCGGATCGCGTTCTTCATCGGCGGCGCCCTCGGGCTCATCGGCATGTGGCTGCGCCGGTCGCTGGTGGAGACCGAGCAGTTCGAGGAGAACGCGGAGAAGGCCCGCGCGACGAAGAACCCGCTGCTGCAGACCATCAAGCACCACCCCAAGGCCGTGGTGCAGCTGTGCGCGTTCACGCTGCTGTCGACGCTGTCGTACTACACGTTCTTCAGCGCGCTGACCCCGTTCGCGATCAGCTTCCGCGATGCCGACAAGACCGACGTGTTCATCGCGCTCTCGATCGGCACCGCGCTGTTCGTGGCGCTCTGCTACCCGTTCGGCAAGCTGTCGGACCACATCGGGCGCAAGCCGCAGCTGCTCATCTGGTCCGGGGCGATGGCGGTGCTGATCGTGCCGCTGTCGTTCCTCGTGCGGGACAACCTCTTCTCGCTGATCATCGTGTTCTGCACGGGGCTGGGGCTCTACGCGCTGATGGCCTCGATCGCCCCCGCGATCATGAGCGAGCTGTTCCCCACGGAGCTGCGGGCGACCGGCATCGGCGCTTGGTACAACCTCACGGTCGCGCTGTTCGGCGGGACGGCGCCCCTGGTCATCACGGCGCTGTCCGACGCCGGGCACCCGCTGTGGTTCTTCTGGTACGTCGCCATCGCCGCGGCGGTCGCCTTCGCCGTGATCCTCACGCTGCGGGAGACCAAGGGCACCGAGCTGCGCTGAGACGCAGAAGGGCCCCGTCGTCGTCGACGGGGCCCTTCGCGCGGAGCGGGTTCGCTCAGTAGCGCTCTTCGGTCGTGCTGCGCCGGACCGGTGTTCCGGTGGCCGGGTCGCCGTAGGCGTCGGTCCGGGTGACCCGGCGCTGACGCGGGCCCCAGACGGCGAGCTCCAGCACGATGCCGAGGGCACCGACGATCATCAGGATCCAGCCGACCACCCTCAGGTCGACGCCGCTGACGTCGACGTTCAGGGCGAAGGTCAGGATGGCACCCAGCGCGAGCAGGACGATGCCGGTTCCGAGCCTCATTCCGCACTCCCTTCGTCACGGCTGCGGGCAGGCCGGAGCCGGCGGCAGGCGCCGCGGGGCAGCAGTTCCCGCCAGATCCGGCACCCAACCGCCTCACCTGCGGTTTCGCCTGCCGTAGTCCCCCGAAAGGGTGCGTCTGAGGTACCTCAGGGCCCCTCAGAGCGCCCATGGGGCCGAGGGAGTGCGTGGTCTACCGATGCCGGGGCCCACGCCTCAGGGCGAACGTTGCCGTCATCCACACAGGGACGACGGAAGGCACGACGATGACTCTCCACTACAGCAACCCGGCTCTGGACTCCGAGCTCGCCTACCGCCGCGAGCTGCTCATGGCGGCCGGTCGCGGCACCCGCACCAAGCGGGGCGCGTGGTTCCGCAACCGCCGCCGCGCGAGCTGACCGGCTCGCTGGGGTGACAATCGGTTCGGTCCTGTCGGAGGCCCGTGCCACGATCGACGCCGTGCCACGCTGGGACGACGCGCCGATGGTGGGACGGGCCTCCGAGCTCGCCCGCCTGCTGGCGCACGTCGACCGGGCGGCGGCTGGCCGCGCGAGCACCGTCCTCCTGTCGGGCGACGCCGGCGTCGGCAAGACCCGGCTGCTCGACGAGCTCACTGCCCGCGCCGGCGAGCGCGGCGTGCGGGTGCTCACCGGGCACTGCGTCGACCTCGGTGACGTCGGCCTGCCCTACCTGCCGTTCGTCGACCTGCTGCGGCCGGTGGGCGACGAACCCGAGCTCGCCCCGAACTCCACGAAGAACCCGGTGCTGGCGGCGCTGCTGGCCGGGCGGCCGGTCGCGCCCCCACCGGTCGACGTGCCGGTCACGACGGAGTCCCGCGACCTCAGCCGGCCCCTGCCGCACCGGGCCGCCCCCCAGCCCGCCGACGACGGCCGGCTGCAGCTGTTCGAGTCGGTGGCCGGGCTGATCTGCGAGGTGGCCTCCTCCGGCCCGCTGCTGATCGTGCTCGAGGACGTCCACTGGGCCGACCGGTCCAGCCGCGACCTGCTCCGCTACCTGCTGGCGCGCCTGTCCGACGAGCCGGTCGCCGTGGTCGCCTCCTACCGGGCCGACGACCTGCACCGCCGCCACCCGCTGCGCCCCCTGCTGGCCGAGCTCGTGCGGCTGCCCGGCGTCGAGCGGCTGGAGCTGGCGCCGCTCCCCGACGACGAGGTGGGCACGCTCGTCCGTCGCCTGTCGGCGTCGGCCGGGTCGCTGCCGCAGTCAGTCGTGGACGACGTCGTGGCGCGTGCCGAGGGGAACGCGTTCTACGCCGAGGAGCTGGTGGCCGCCGGCCTGCACGGCGAGGCCCTGCCGATGGCCCTGACCGACGTGCTGCTCGCCCGCGTGGAGCAGCGGAGCCAGGCCGCCCAGCAGGTGCTCCGCATCGCCGCGGTCGCCGGCCGCCGCGTGCGGCACGAGCTGCTGGCCGCCGTCGGCGAGCTGGGCCACGGCGAGCTCGACCAGGCGCTGGCCGAGGTCGTCCACCACCACCTTCTGGTCGTCTCCGACGACGGCCGCTACCGCTTCCGGCACGCGCTGCTCCGCGAGGCGGTGATCGCCGACCTGCTGCCGGGCGAGCGGGTCCGCCTGCACGCGGCCATCGCGGCGTACCTGGCGAGCGCTCCGGGCGCCGGCACGGCGGCCGAGCGGGCACACCACGCGCGGGAGAGCAATGACCTGCCCGGGGCCTTCAGCGCGTCGCTCGATGCCGCGAGCGCCGCCAGCCGGGTCGGCGCCCCGGCGGAGCAGCTGCAGCACCTGGAGGCGGCGCTGGCGCTCTGGACCGCGGTGCCCGACGCGGCGGAGCGCGCCGGCCGCGACCAGGTCGCGCTGCTGATGGAGACCGCCGCTGCGGCGCGCATGGTGGGGGAGCTGCACCGGGCTGTGGCGCTCCTGCGCTCGGCGCTGGCGGTGCTCGGTCCCGACGGCGAGCCGACGGCGCGGGCGCGGGTGCACTACACGCTCGCCCAGGCCATGGTGCGGGTCGAGGACGTCACCGGCGCCTACCGCGAGAGCGCCGCGGCGATGGCGCTGGTGCCGGCACAGCCGCCGTCCAAGGAGCGGACCTGGGCGGCCGCGACGCACGCGCGGATGGGTTACTCGGTCGGCGCGATGGAGGAGGCCGACCGCGTCGCCGAGGAGGCGCTGGCCGCGGCCGACGCGCTCGGATTCGACGGCGCCTGGTCCGACATCGCCGTCACGCAGGTGCGGGCGCGGCCCGGCGGCGACCCGGCGGTGGTGCAGGCCCGCCTCGACGAGGCGCTGGCGCGGGCGCGCCGGTCGGGCAACGTCGAGGTCGAGATGCGCGTGCTGTTCAACCTCGCGACCGTCACCTTCGAGGACGGCCGGATCGCCGAGTCGCTCGAGTGGACGCGACTGGGCACCCGCCGGGCGCGCGACCTCGGCGCCGAGTGGTCGTACTACCCGGCGGAGCTGCGCCACCTGCAGGTGACGGCGCTGTACATGGCCGGCGACTGGGACGAGAGCCTGGCCGAGGCGGACGTGCTGGCCCGGGTGCCGGAGATGTCGGCGCACGTGCGCGCCGACGGGCTGCTGGTGCTGGTCGGCCGCGGTGACCCCTCGGCGCACGAGCGCATCGACTGGGCGCGCTCGTTGATCCCGCGGCTGAACGCGCACATCCTGCTCGACCTGGTCACCGCCGCGTCCGAGATCGACCTGGCGGCCTGGGAGGGCGACGCGCAGAAGGCCGTCGACGTCGCCCTGGCCACGAACGACCGGCTCCGGCAGGAGTGGGACGACGACCACCTGGGCGTGCTGCGCTTGGCCGGCACGGCGCTCGCGGCGGTGGGCGATGCCGCGGCGGCCGCTCGTCGGGACGGGAACGAGGCCGCCATCGAGCGCTGGGTGCGGGCGGGGCAGCAGCTGCTCGAGGTCGCGATGTCGGCGGTCGAGGTCTACGAGCGCAACTACGGTGCGACGATGGGGGTCGAGGCGCTCGCTTGGCAGGCGCGGGTGGTGGCCGAGGCGTCGCGGGTGCGCGGCGAGGCGGCGGTCGAGCTGTGGCGCGAGGCGGTCGACGCGTTCGGCTTCGGGCACGTCTACGAGGAGGCCCGGTCGCGGTGGCGGCTGGCCGAGGCGCTGCTCGCCTCTGGTGAGCGGGCGGAGGCGGCGAAGGAGGCCGAGCTCGCGCACGAGGTCGCCGTCCGGCTCGGGGCGACGCCGCTGCGGACCGCGGTGGAGGCGCTGGCGCGGCGTGGCCGCCTCGATGTGGCCGGGGTGCGAGCCGTCGAGGTCTCCGCCGTGATGACGCCGCGGGAGGCCGAGGTGCTGCGGCTGCTCGCGGCGGGCCGGACGAACCGGCAGATCGGCGCCGAGCTGTACATCAGCGAGAAGACTGCCAGCGTGCACGTCAGCAACATCCTCGCCAAGCTCGGCGCGAACGGCCGCACGGAAGCCGTCGCCATCGCCGCCCAGCGCGGCCTGCTGCCCTAGCTGCGGCAGTATCGCGCCGAGTGCGGCCCGGAGGGCTCCGCGCAGTCGCGATGGAGCGGCTCCGCGAGGCTGGGGCACGGCTCGTGGCCGCGGTGCGACCCGGAGGGTCGCAATGTCACAGCATCGTGCGGAGGCGTTCCCGGCGGGCGCGGAGGACGTCCACCGAGGCGGACGCCGACGGGGGGCCGGGCACCTGGGTGCGCAGTTGGGTGTGCACGACGGCCTGCGGCTGCGAGGTCCGCGCTGCCACGCGGTTGACCAGGCGGTTGATCTCCCGGCGCAGCTCCGCGGCGTCCCGCCACGAGCGGCCGGCGTCGTCCTCGTCCGGGTGGTCCTCGACGATCATGAAGTCGCCGTCGTCGGACCGGTGGCTCTGCGCGATCCGGATGCGCAGCTCCTCGTCCCGCTTGGCCAGCAACTCCGCCGTCTGAGCCGGCGTGAGCAGCCCCGGGATCCCGAGGAATTCCTCTTCCTCCTCGCCGACCACCACGGCCGGGCCGGAGCCTTCACCGGTGTGCGCCGTCCCGCTGTGCAGGACGTGGGCGAAGCGGGCGTCGGCCTCGAGGGCCTCCCACTGCTTCATCTCGCCCTCGCGCGGCTCCCGCGGCGGCAGGTCGAGCGCCTCCAGCTCCTCGTCGGGCTGGCTTCGCGGCGGAGGCATGACGTGGTTGCGCTGCTCCTCCATCGACGCGGCCAGCGACAGCAGCGGCCGCACCGCGGGGAGGAACACGGTCGCCGACTCGTGCGGCGCCCGCGAGCGGACGACGCGGCCGACGGCCTGGGCGAAGAACAGCGGCGTCCGGTACGAGGTCATCCACGCCAGGACGGCGGCCCGCGGGACGTCGACGCCCTCGGAGATCATCCGCACGCAGACGGCGATCCGGGCCGAGCCGGTGGCGAAGCGCTCGATCTTCTTCGATGCCTTCGGGTCGTCGGAGAGGATCAGCTCGGCTGCCTTGCCGGTCACCCGGCGGACGATCTTGGCGTAGGCGCGGGCGTCGTCCTGGTCGCTGGCCAGGATCAGCCCGGCGGCGTCGGGCATGCCGCTCTCGCGCAGGTGGGTGATCCGGTCGTCCATCGCGGCGATGACGTGCGGCACCCACTGGCCCTTGGGGTCCAGCGCGGTCCGCCAGGCCTGCATCTCCACCGACCGGGTGCCGGCCTCCGACAGCGACGCGGCGACGACCTCGCCCGCGGAGTTCCGCCAGCGGGAGGTGCCGGTGTAGGCGGCGAACACGACGGGCCGGACGACGTTGTCGGCCAGCGCCTCCTTGTAGCCGTAGGTGTAGTCGGCGCGGCTGACCAGGCCGACGCCGCCCTCGCCGTCGTCGCCCTCGAACGTGTCCTCCTCGTAGCGGACGAAGGGGATGCGCTCGTCGGGCTTGGTGCGGAACGGCGTCCCGGTCAGGCAGAGGCGACGGGCAGCGAAGCCGTAGGCCTCCTCGACCGCCTCGCCCCAGGAGAGGCCGTCACCGGCGTGGTGCACCTCGTCGAGGATGACCAGGGTCTTGACGGCGGTGGCGCGGGCGGCGTGCAGCATCGGCTTGCCGGCAACCTGCGCGTAGGTGGTCACGTAGCCCTGGGTGCCGGCGCGCACCGGTCCGACGGCGTTGGTGAGGTTCGGGTCGAGGACGATGCCCATGGCGTCGGCGGCCTCGGCCCACTGCAGCCGCAGGTGGTCGGTCGGGGCGACGACGATGACCCGCGCGACCTCACGGCGCGCGAGCAGCCGGGAGGCCAGCGTCAGCGCGAAGGTGGTCTTCCCCGCGCCGGGCGTAGCGGTGACCAGGAAGTCCTTGGGGGACTGCTCCTCGTACTGCGCGAGAGCGGCCTGCTGCCACGCTCGGAGCGGTCGGCTGTTCGTCTGCGGGCTCAAGGCCTCCGCTCGCAATGCACTCCCCATGACGGGGTCCATCTTCACCGGCGAGGGCCCAACACGCCCAACCGGTCACTTGCCGCGTGCCACGCTCCCGACGACGTATAGGACCGGACGGCGAGCCGCTGACCTGCGCGAACGCCGCGTCAAGAGGTAGGCCGTGTGGTGATCCTCATGCGTGAGGGACCGGAACGTCACGCACCGCCGGTCACCGATTCCCCACGAGTCCCCGCCACTGGCTCGGGTGGTGACGGAGGGGTCGTCTCCGGGCCGGGCGAGCCGCTCAGCGACGGCGGGCCAGCACGAGCGTGCCGCTGGGGTCGGGTGCAAAGACTGCGACCCGGCCATCGGAGACCCACCACACCGAGTCCGCTCGCCTGGGCACTTGCAGGGCTAGGGGCTCTTCGGGTGCCCAGTCCGGGAGCCAGGCGAGGTAACGGCCCGATCGCCAGACCGAGCCGTCGGCGGTCGTGAACTCCCATCGGTAGACGAGGTCGCCGACCTGGGCCTGCACCCGCGCCCAGGAACGGCCGACCAGCAGTTTCCGCATGTCGCGGTACCTGGCGAGCCGCAGCACCCCGAGGGGCGCGATCACGGCGAGGACGAGCGAGGGCAGGAGGACCCAGTCGGTCCAGCCGGGGCCGTAGAGCGCGTCGTCGATGACGAAGCGCTCGGGGTCGGCCGGGTCGTAGACGACGTCCACGACGTCGCCGGCCACGTAGTCGTCCGCGTATCCCCCCAGGGTCACCTGGCGGGACCGTGTGTCGCCCGCAGCGGAGAAGCGAATCGACGCGGCGCCGGTGCTCCAGGTGGAGTCAGGCTCGACCTGCACGACCGTCCCCACGGTGGTCACTCCGACAGCGCGCAGGTCCTCGTCGGCCTCGATCTCCACCGCTGCCGCGACGACGACGCCGCAGAGGCCGACGACGCCCAGCGCGGTGAGGGTCCACGCTCGGCGCCGGACCCGGTTCAGGGCAGCGACGGTGCGTGGATTCCCGAGTGCCCCGCCGGGACCCTCGGGCGTCTCGAGATGAGGCGCCGACGGCAGGCGATGCCGCCAGGCGAGCTGGACGAGGCGACCGGCCCCGAGCGCGAACGGGGGCAGCCCGAACAGCAGCCCGATGCCGACGTATGTCTCGGGGAGGGTGGGGTCGCCGGCGTCGGGCCAGCCGGTCACCCGCACCTCGAAGTTGCTGCCGACCGGTTCGTCGTAGCAGTCCGCCTCGCCGCGGTGCCGCTGTCCCTCCGGGTCCCGCCATACGACGTCGCAGAAGCCGTCGCCGGAGCCATCGGTGACCGTGACCGTCGCCCAGTACCCGCTGAGGAACACGCAGGCGGCGAAGAGCATCCACAGCCCGCCGACCGCGAGGAAGCCGATCGCCCACCACGGACGACGGGTGGATCGGGCCGGCACGGAGTCATGATCGGCGGACGGATCCTCGACGTGGAGCCGAGACCACGAACGAGTGACGCCGCGCCGAGCCTGGTGCTGGTCGGCGGCGGCGACACGGTGCGCGGTTACGTCGTTCTGGGCGGTCGAACGGTGCATTCGCGCACCCTGTCGGCCAACTCAGTCGGCGGGCTCGTCCACCCAGTCGGGGCCGTTGACCTCACCCGGTCCGGCCAGGTCGGCGGCGTCGACGATCGTGTACGCGTAGCCCTGCTCGGCGAGGAAGCGCTGCCGGTGGGCGGCGTACTCGGCGTCCAGGGTGTCGCGGCTGACCACCGTGTAGAAGTGCGCCTGCCGGCCGTCGGCCTTGGGGCGGAGCACCCGGCCGAGCCGCTGCGCCTCCTCCTGGCGCGAGCCGAACGTCCCCGACACCTGGACGGCGACGGCGGCCTCCGGCAGGTCGATCGAGAAGTTGGCGACCTTCGAGACGACCAGCGTCTTGATCTCCCCGGCGCGGAAGGCGTCGAAGAGCTTCTCCCGCTCCCGATTGGTGGTCGAGCCCTGGATCACCGGGGCGTCGAGCGCGGTGCCGAGCTCCTCGAGCTGGTCGAGGTAGGCGCCGATGACCAGCTTCTGCTCGTCGGGGTGCCGCTCCAGCACGCGCCGGATCACCGGCAGCTTCGACTGAGCGGTCGCCGCGATCCGGTACCGCTCCTCCGGCTCGGCGACGGCGTAGGTCATCCGCTCCTCGTCGTCGAGCGAGACCCGCACCTCGATGCACTCGGCCGGCGCGATGTAGCCCTGTGCCTCGATGTCGCGCCACGGGGCGTCGTACCGCTTCGGCCCGATGAGGGAGAAGACGTCGTCCTCGCGGCCGTCCTCCCGCACCAGCGTCGCGGTCAGGCCCAGCCGGCGGCGGGACTGCAGGTCGGCGGTCAGCCGGAAGATCGGGGCGGGGAGCAGGTGCACCTCGTCGTAGACGATCAGGCCCCAGTCCTGCGCGTCGAACAGGTCCAGGTGCCGGTACTCGCCCTTCCGGCGGGTGGTGATCACCTGGTAGGTCGCGATGGTGACCGGGCGGATCTCCTTGCGCTCGCCCGAGTACTCGCCGATCTCGTCCTCGGTCAGCGAGGTGCGCGCGATCAGCTCGCGCTTCCACTGCCGCCCGGCGACGGTGTTGGTCACCAGGATCAGCGTGGTCGCCTTCGCCTCGGCCATGGCGGCCGCGCCGACCAGCGTCTTGCCGGCGCCGCAGGGGAGGACGACGACGCCCGAGCCGCCGGCCCAGAAGCCCTCGACCGCCTCCTGCTGGTAGTCGCGCAGGTGCCAGCCGGACTGGTCGAGGTCGATCGGGTGCGCCTGGCCGTCGACGTACCCGGCGAGGTCCTCGGCCGGCCAGCCGACCTTGAGCAGGGCCTGCTTGAGCCGGCCGCGCTCCGACGGGTGGACGACGATCGTGTCCTCGTCGATGCGCGCGCCCAGCATCGGCGCCACCCGCTTCGAGCGGACGACCTCCTCCAGCACCGCCTTGTCCGACGACGTCAGCACCAGCCCGTGCACCGGGTTGTTCGCCAGCGTGAGCCGGCCGAACCGGTCCATCGTGTCGGCGACGTCGACCAGCAGCGCGTGCGGCACCGGGTAGCGGGAGTAGCGCACCAGGGCGTCGACGACCTGCTCGGCGTCGTGCCCGGCGGCGCGGGCGTTCCACAGCGCGAGCGGCGTGACCCGGTAGGTGTGCACGTGCTCGGGGGAGCGCTCCAGCTCCGCGAACGGCGCGATCGCCGCGCGGCACTCCTTGGCCAGCGGGTGGTCGACCTCGAGCAGCAGGGTCTTGTCCGACTGGACGATCAGCGGGCCGTCACTCACCAGGGATTCGTTCCTCTTCCGGAGGGGGATGCGTGTCCCACGGCGGCGCGCACGGGCGCCAGGGGACTCTCCACCGTAACCGCCTCGCGGCGTCGTTACTTCCCTGCTGGGACCCAGTCCGGGCGCAGGGGCGGCGGTGTCCCGCCCGGCTTCTGCAGCAGCACCTGGTTCACGCCCAGCTTGCCGTTCTCGAAGGCCAGGGCGCTGGCGCTCATGTACAGCCGCCAGACGCGGGCCCGCCCCTCGCCGGCCAGCGCGACCGCCTCGTCCCACCGCCGCTCGAGGTTGTGCACCCACGCCCGCAGGGTGAGCGCGTAGTGCCGCCGCAGGGGCTCCACGTCGATCACCTCGAGGTCGCCGGTGGTCAGCGCGTCCACCATGTCGCCGAGGGACACCAGCTCGCCGTCGGGGAAGACGTACCGGGCGATGAAGGTGTCGTTCCGCCAGGTGGTCGCCTGCGCCGCCCACGCGATGGCGTGGTTGAGCAGCCGGCCGCTCGGCCGCAGGAGGGCGGAGAGAGTGGCGGCGTAGGAGGGCAGCTCGGAACGTCCGACGTGCTCGGCCATGCCGACGGAGCTGATCGCGTCGAACGGGCCGTCGTCGACCGCGCGGTAGTCCTGCACCCGGATCTCCACCGAGCCGGTGAGCCCGGCCTCGTCCACCCGCTTGCGGGCCAGCATCGCCTGCTCGTGGGACAGCGTGATGCCGACGACGTCCGCGCCGTACGTCCGCGCGGCGTGCATCGCCAGGCCGCCCCAGCCGCAGCCGACGTCGAGCAGCCGGACGCCGGGACGCAGCCCCAGCTTCCGGCAGGCCAGGTCCAGCTTGGCCTCCTGGGCGGCCTCCAGTCCCACGGCCTCGTCCGCCCAGACGGCGCAGGAGTAGACCATCGACGGCCCGAGGACCAGGCGGTAGAAGTCGTTGCCGATGTCGTAGTGGTGCGAGATCGCGGCGGCGTCCCGCCGGCGGCTGTGCAGGCGGCCGTACCGGCCGAGCCGGACCTCCTCCCGGGGCGGCGCCGGCTCCCGACCGACGACCCCGAGCGCGAGCCCCCGCCGCACCAGCGCCAGCCGGTCGGCGAGGGACAGGCGGACGTGACCGCCCGGCGCCAGCCGGCCGGCCCCGCTCAGCGCCGCGAAGGGCGCGTACAGGTCGCCCTCGACGTCGAGCTCACCCGCGACGTAGGCCCGGGCCAGCCCGACCTCGTCCGGGGCCCACACGAGCCGGCGGACCGCCCGGGGTGACCGGACGACGACCAGCGGCGCTCCATCCGGGCCGGCCTCGCTGCCGTCCCAGGCGCGCAGCCGCACGGGCAGCACGTCGATCCCGAGGACCAGGGTCAGGGCCGTGGCCAGTTGCTCCGCGACGGGCGTCGTCTCCGCCATGAGCGCCTCCTGCTGGACGCCGGACGCGGTGGATCTTGCACCCCCGGCGGGAGCGGCACCACAGCCTCGGCCCTCGCGGGCTACTCGGCCGGCCGGTCCTCCTCGACCATCGCGACGGAGGTGATGCGGTGCACCGCGAACGTGCTGTTCTCCCCGCGCCGCTCGTCGTAGCCCTGCAGGAAGCCGCCGACCAGGGACACCGGCCGCACCACGCGCTGGCTGCCGCTGCCCTGCGCGTCGACGTAGCCGAGCCAGACGGGCGCGCCCTCGCGGACCGCGCGCGACAGCAGCTCCAGCGTGGTCGCCGTCGTCACGCCCGGCACCTGACGCACGGCCTCGCCACGGCGGGCGGACAGGGCGGCGTCCCCGGCGCGCATCTGGCGGACCGTCGCGCCCACCTCGTCGGCGGTGAGCGGGCGGGGAGCGGGGGAGGAGTCGCCGCCCGGCTTGCGGCCCATGGCCCGCGGCCGGGCCGGCGGACGGGTCAGGACGGCGCCGCCGGCGCGCTCGCCCGCCGGTGCGTAGCCCGCCTCGCGCAGCACGGTCAGCACCTCGTCGGCGCCCAGCCCGCTGACCAGCACGCCGGGCGCGAGCCGGCGCAGCTCCGCCGACGCCGTCCGCCGGTCGTTGAGGACCTGCGACAGCAGCCCGTGGTCGTCGGACCGCACGTAGGACTCGATGGACCCCACCCGCAGCCGCCCGTGCTGCCGGGCGACGTCGTCGATCAGGTAGTCCAGCGCCTGGGGGACCGGCGTGCGCGACGCCCGGCCGAAGAAGTCGTGCAGGTCGGACGCCGACCAGCCGGCGTCGAGGGCCCGGCGCACGCTGGACTCGGACACCCGGAAGACGGTCGCACCGCCCGAGGACTCGACGTCCGCGACGACGGCGAGGGTGTCGGCGAGCTCGGCGACCAGCGGGCCGGGCGCGATCAGCGAGAGGTCGGGCTGCGCGAGCACGTGGTCGACCGGCTCGGGCAGCAGGCCGCGCATGCCGTCGGCGGCGCCGTCCTCCCCGGCGGTCAGCAGCCCGCGGCCCGCCGTCGACAGCACCCCGCCGACCAGGACGCCGAGCCGCGCGGCCTCCTCGAGCATCCCCGGGACGGGCGCCAGCCGGTCGGCCCGCCGCGGGGTGCGCCACCGCAGCAGCGCCACCAGGTCGTGGGGCTCGAGCCCGGAGCCGGCCGGGTACTCGGCGAGCACCGTCAGCGTCGCGCGCCGGATCGCAGGTGCGGTGTGCCGGGTCAGGTCCGGCGACAGCGGGTTCACCGCCTTGCCGGCGACGTCGCGCTGCCCCACCAGCGAGGGCAGCCGCACCCCGGTGAGCCAGCCGCCCGCCAGCACCGCCCAGCGGTCGGGCAGGTCCTGCTCGCGCCAGATGTCGTAGGCGCGGGTGGGCAGCCACTCGTCGCGGTGCGGCCCGCCGACGTCCAGCAGCCCCGCGGCGTAGGCGAGCTCCAGCAGCCAGGCGGCCTCGGGCTCGCCGACGTGCAGCGCCTTGGCCAGCCGCTTCTGGTCCCGGACGCCCACCCCGCCGCTGCGCAGCAGGCCGGCCGGTTCCTCCTCGAGCAGCGTGAGCAGCTCGCCGATCCGGCCGACGCTCTCCAGCGCCGCGCCGGCCGCGCGCCGGTCGACCGACTCGACGTCGCGGGTGGCCACCGGCGGCTCGGGCCGCAGCTTCGGCGGTCCGTAGGGGTGGCCGTCCCGCAGGTGCAGGCCGATCTCGCGGGGCAGCTCGACGTTCAGGGCGTCGATGCGCGCCAGCAGGCCGCGTTGGAGCAGCCGGCGGGCCGGGGTCGAGCCGCCGTTGGGGGAGTCGGGCAGGTGCCCGACCGGGCGCTCGCCGGCCAGGCGCTCGAGCACCTCGCGCTCCTCCGGAGCCAGCTCGGCGATCGTCGCGGCCAGGTCGGACGGCAGCTGCACGCGCAGCTCGGTGGCCCGGCGGCCCAGTCCGGCCGGGTGCCGCACGGCACGGCGGACCGGGTCGGGGGCGTGCAGGGCGTCGTCCCCCCACAGGAGCGCGCGCGTGGTGAGCCGCTCGAGACCGGCCTCCAGGACGTCGTCGGGCACGTCGGGCAGCGCCGCGATCAGCTCGTCGGGTGCGACGCCGTCGGTCGGGGCGAGCAGCACGACGTCGAGCACCTGGAGGGTCGCGGCGTCCAGCTCGTCGAGCGCGCGGTCGACCGAGACGGGCACCGCGAGCCGGCTGGCGAGGGCCACGAGGTCGGACGGCGCCGGGCGCGCCACGTCGGGGCGGGCCGCCAGCAGCGCGCTCAGCTGCTCGTCGCTGCGGGTGCGCAGCCAGCCGGCGAGCGTCGCGGGAGGGTCCGTGGGCATCCGGTCCACGCTACGACGTCCGTGCAAGCAGCTGACAGCATGACCTGGTGCACCCGGCCGCCGACGACCCGCAGACGCGCACCGCGCTGTCGGCGCACCAGGCGGGTGCCCTGCGCTGGCTGGGCGGGGGCGTCATCGCCGTCGTCCTCGGGGTGCTTCTCGGGGCGGCCGCGGTGACGCTGGCCGGCAGCGGACGGCGGGTGCCCGGGCTCGGGCTGGCGGTCGTCGCCCTGGTCCTGCTCGGGCTGGCCGGCGTCGCGGCCGGCACCGGCGCCCTGCTGCGGACGCGGCGGTGGCAGCGGGAGCTCGCGGCCACGCCCTGGCAGACCGGGCGGCTGCGCATCGCCGGGCCGGCGATCATCGCGTTCGAGCCGGACGGCTTCGACGAGCTCGACCCCCTGCAGGAGCCGGTCCGCCTGCAGCTGCTGAGCACCGCCGTCTGGCGCACCCGCGCCGTCCAGGGGCTCGACGGCGGGGAGGTCCGCGCGGCCCCCGTCGGCGCGGACCAGTGGGTGCTCAGCGCCGAGGGCCTGCCCACCCTGTACGGCGCGAAGGTGGTGCGCCGGTGACCCGACCGGCCCGTGAGGGGGAGCGTGCGTGCGCCCGGGTAGTGCTCGCGAGAAGATGACCCCGACGTGCGCCGCGCGGCGCACCTGAACACGGAGGCGACATGGCCAAGCGCAACGAGAAGCACGCGCACCTGGTGGAGCCCACCTGGGGGCAGTCCGACGACGGCGGTCCGCCGCTCACCGAGCTGACGAGCGTGTCCGCCGGTCCGCTGTCGCCCTTCGGCGAGGACCACAGCTTCCCGCTGCCGGTCGAGGCCCTGCGCTACGCCCACCCCACGGACAAGCCCAACCGGGCCGGGGTGCAGCTGGCGGAGAACCGCAAGCCATGACCGCCCCCGCGCTGCCGTCCTACAGCAGCGGGACCTCCACGGTCCCCCTGCTGGGCGACACGATCGGGGCGAACCTCGATCGGACGGCAGCGCGGGTGGGCGACCACGAGGCGCTGGTCGAGTGCGCGACGGGTCGCCGCTTCACCTATCCCGAGCTGGTCGCCGAGGTCGACGCCTGCGCGCTCGGCCTGGACGCGATGGGTGTCGGGAAGGGCGACCGGGTCGGCATCTGGGCGCCCAACTGCGCCGAATGGGTCTTCGTCCAGTACGGGACGGCGAAGCTCGGCGCGATCCTGGTCAACATCAACCCGGCCTACCGCACCCACGAGCTGTCCTACGTGCTGAAGCAGGCCGGCATCTCCGTGCTGGTCAGCGCGCCGGAGTTCAAGACCAGCGACTACCGGGCCATGGTCGCCGAGGTCCGCGACGAGTGCCCCGAGCTGCGCGAGGTCCTCTTCCTCGGGGACGAGGACTGGAACCGGCTGCTGGAGACCGGCCGCGCCGCCGACCACGACCTCCTGGTGCGCCGGGAGGCCGAGCTCTCGGCCGACGACCCGATCAACATCCAGTACACGTCCGGGACGACGGGCTTCCCCAAGGGCGCCACGCTGACCCACCACAACCTGCTCAACAACGGGTTCTTCGTGGGCGAGGGCTGCGGGTACACCGAGGCCGACCGCGTCTGCATCCCGGTGCCCTACTACCACTGCTTCGGCATGGGGATGGGCAACCTCGGTGCCACCTCGCACGGCGCGACCATGGTCATCCCGGCGCCCGGTTTCGACCCCGCCCTGACGTTGACGGCCGTGCAGGACGAACGGTGTACCTCGCTGTACGGCGTCCCCACCATGTTCATCGCCGAGCTGGCCCTGCCGGACTTCGCGGACTACGACCTGTCCTCGCTGCGCACCGGGATCATGGCCGGCTCGCCGTGCCCGGTCGAGGTGATGAAGCGGGTGGTCAGCGAGATGGGCATGACCGAGGTGACCATCTGCTACGGCATGACCGAGACCTCACCGGTCTCCACGCAGACCGGTGCCGACGACGACCTCGACCGGCGCACCTCCACCGTCGGGCAGGTGCACCCGCATCTCGAGGTGAAGGTCGTCGACCCCGAGACCGGCCTGACCGTGCCGCGCGGGACGCCGGGGGAGTTCTGCACCCGCGGCTACTCGGTGATGCTCGGCTACTGGGACGAGCCGGAGAAGACCGCCGAGGTGATCGACCGCGCCCGGTGGATGCACACCGGCGACCTCGCGGTCATGGACGACGAGGGCTACCTCAACATCGTCGGCCGGATCAAGGACATGGTCATCCGCGGCGGGGAGAACGTGTACCCGCGGGAGATCGAGGAGTTCCTCTACACCCACCCCGACGTCGTCGACGCCCAGGTCATCGGCGTCCCGGACGAGCGGTACGGCGAGGAGCTCGTGGCCTGGGTGCGTTTGCGCGAGGGTGCCGAGCCGCTCACCGCGGAGGCGCTGCGCGCGTTCTGCGCCGGCAAGCTGGCCCACTACAAGGTCCCGCGCTACGTGAAGGTCGTCGAGCAGTTCCCCATGACGGTCACCGGCAAGGTCCGCAAGGTCGAGATGCGCGAGGTCTCGGTCGAGGAGCTCGGCCTGCAGTCGGCGGCGTCGATCCGCAACGCCTAGGGACTTGCTGTACAGGAAGTCCCTCAGGCGTTCGCCTTGGAGGACGGCGTCAGCCGCACGATCAGCTTCGACAGCAGGCTGCCCACCACGACCCAGATCAGCGCGGCCAGCCCGTCGTTGATCGCCTCGGCGAGCTTCGGGTTGGACGGGGTGAACAGGTCCTTGGTGAACCAGCCGAACGTGTCCCGCCAGCCGGCGGTGAACGACACCAGACCGTTCGCCGGGTTCGCCTCGAACAGGACGAACACCGCGTGGATCACGATGACCGCGGCGATCACCGAGCACACGACCCGCACGATCGTGGCGACGAGCGAGAAGACCCGGGCTGCACCGTTGCTGGCCATGCACCGCATCGTGGCGCAGCCGCGCCCGGTTCGCGAGTCGTCGGGTAACGGTCAGACGGCTCCGACCGGGACGACGAGCGCGCGGTGGTCCGACAGCGGCAGCTGGACCGCCTCGGCCGGCCCGGTGGCCTCCAGCCCGCCGCGGACGAGGACGTGGTCGAGCTGGCGGCGCGGGTGCGCCGCCGGGAACGTCGTCGCCGTCGCGATCGGCCGCAGGCCGCTGACCTTCGCGGCCTGGGCCTGCTGCATGTTGAGGTCCCCCATGAGGGCGAGCGGCTCACGCGTGCCGGTCAGCGACCCCACGAGACGGCGCAGCTGGGCACCGTTCCAGCCGGGGATGAACGACAGGTGGGTGTTGCACACGGTGAACTGGCCGAACGGGCCGTCCAGGACGGCGGCCACCGCCACCCGCGGCTCGTCCCGGGCCAGGAACGGACGGCGGGTCATCGGCGACCACAGCGGCACGCTGACTCGCAGCGGCGGGAGCCGCACCACCCGCCAGGAGACGACCGGGTAGCGGGACAGTAGCGAGACGCCGTAGCTGGCCGATCCCGGCTGCTCGTCCCCGGTGGCCGCCATCCACGTGCCGCCCGGCGTCCCGGACAGCGCGGCCACGAACTGCGAGTCGACGGCGCCCATGGCCTCGGCGGCCACGGCGGTGAGGTCGGCGCCGAGGGACCGCGGCTGGTCGCGGTCGACCTCCTGCAACCCGAGGACGTCGGCGTCCAGCGTCTTGACCGCGGCGGCGAGGCGGTCGACGTCGACGCGGCCGTCCTCGAGCGAGCGCCCGTGCAGGATGTTGAAGGTGGCGATGCGCACGGGTGCCCTGTGCCCCGAGCGTGCACGTTCTACCGCCGATGTTCGCCCGGCCGCTGCCCGGGGGTAGCAGGACGTCGTGCAGCCATCGGAGCGGGACGAGATCCGCGACCTCCTCAAGCGGACCGCCGTCGCCCTGAAGCAGGGCGACGTCCCGTTCGCGCTCTGCGGCGGCTACGCCGCCTGGGTGCGGGGCGCACCGGAGCCCGACCACGACGCCGACTTCCTGGTGCCCGAGGCGGAGTCGGAGCGGGCGGCGAAGGTCCTCGCCGACGCCGGGCTGGAGATCCAGGACCCGCCCGAGGACTGGCTGACCAAGGTCGTCAGCGGCGACTCGTTCGTCGACGTCCTCTGGCGGACCTGCGGGCACCCGGTGGAGACCGACCTGATCGACCGGGCGGAGACCCTCCCCGTCCTGTCGGTGCACATGCCGGTGCTGACGGCGACCGACATCGTCACCACCAAGCTCATGGCGCTCGACGAGCACTACTGCGACTTCTCGCGGATGCTCCCGGTCGCCCGCGCGCTCCGCGAGCAGGTCGACTGGGCGGAGGTCTCCCGGGCGGTCGCGGGCAACGACTTCGCGGTGGTCTTCCTCGAGCTGCTCGACCGGCTGGACGTCGTCCCCAGGGCGGACGCCGCCTGACCCGCCGATCACCCGGAGGCGTGCGTATCGGCGCTGCGCCGTTCCGGTCGCCGGGGTCGCCGCTAGCGTCCGCCGCATGTCGTACCCCGGCGCGCCGCAGCAGCAGTACCCCGCCGCCCCGCCGCCGTACCCGCAGTACTGGGCCCCGCCACCGGTCCGGCGGCGCCGCTCCCGCTGGCTGACCGTCGGCCTGCCGCTGGCCGGCGTCCTGCTCGTGGGTGGTTGCACCACCGCCGTGGGGCTGCTCCTCGCCGGCATGGCCGACGACCTCCGACCGGCCCAACAGGCTGCCGGTGCCTACGCGCAGGCCCTCGTCGACGAGCGCTGGGACGACGCCCACGACCTCCTCTGCACGCAGGACCGCGACGCCGTCACGCCCGGCGATCTCGCCGCGCACTACGCCGAACCGGACCTGACCGGGTACCGCGTCGACGGCATCCACGTGAACACCTACAACGGGGAGAAGTCCGGCCGGGCCGACATCACGTTCACCACGGCCGACGGGCTGACCGACCGGCAGAGCCTGCCCCTCGTCCAGGACGGCGAGGCCTGGCGCCCCTGCCCCTGAGAGGTCAGCCGGGGACGACGACGGCGGCCGCGGCGACCGCCCCGACGACCAGGACGACGGCCGTCACGGCGGCGACCGACCGTGGTGCGCGGGCACCGGCGCCGGAGCCCAGGCACCGGCGGACCCCCCGGTAGCGCACCGGGGCCAGCGCACCCAGCACGACGAGGCCGAGCAGTGCCGCGGTTCCCGCCAGGACCAGGAGGACGGGCCGTTCGTGCTCGACGGCGCGGTGGCCGAGCAGCCCGGCGACGGCGAGGACCCCGAGGCCGGTGCGCTGCCAGGCCAGCGCGGTCCGCTCCGGCTGGGTCTCGACGGGTGCGCTCACGCGGACAGCACCTCGACACCGACCAGGACGGCGACGACCACGATGACGGCGGCCACCGCTGCGGCGACCGCAGGCAGCAGCCAGCTCGCGGGCAGCGGGCGGCCCGCTCCGATGGCCCGCTCGTTCGCCCGCCAGCGGCGGTACCCCGCGGCCGCGGTCCCGAGCCCGATCAGCACGAGCGCCAGGGCGACCGCCGAGCTGCCCCAGCGGACGCCGAGGTCAGGTGCGTAGGTCGCCACCGCGACCCCGCCGGCGACCAGCGCCAGCCCGGTGCGCAGCCAGGCGAGCAGGGTCCGCTCGTTGGCCAGGGTGAACCGGTAGTCCGGGTGCGCGTCGGCGCCGGGGGAGGGGGCCACGCGGTCAGGCTAGGGCGGGGACCCGCCGCGCGCGGAAAGGCAGGTCCGGGCAGGAGCGGCGGGCGGCTAACCTGTCGGGAGAGCGGCCGCGTGCCGCCGTCGTCCTCCCGGCCCGCGTGCCGGACCAGAAAGCTATCGACGAGGTGTCCGACGTGCCCACCGGCAAGGTCAAGTGGTTCAACCCGGAGAAGGGTTTCGGCTTCCTCGCGCGCGAGGACGGCCCGGACGTCTTCGTGCACAAGGACGCCCTCCCGGCCGGGACGTCGGAGCTCAAGCCGGGCCAGCGGGTGGAGTTCGGCATCGTGGCCGGCCGCCGCGGCGACCAGGCGCTGCAGGTGCGGATCCTCGACCCGCTGCCCTCGGTGGCGGCCACGGTCGCGGCCAAGAGCCGGAAGAAGCCCGACGAGCTGGTCCCGATCATCGAGGACCTGATCAAGCTGCTCGACGACGTCGGCGAGGGGCTGCGGCACGGCCGGCACCCGGACCGGTCGGAGTCCCGCAAGGTCGCCTCGGTGCTGCGCGCGGTCGCCTCCGACCTGGAGGCCTAACCCGCCGGAGCGCTCGAGGTCGGCGTCCCGCCGAGGTCGCCGCCGGCGCGCAGGAAGCCGATCGGCCACGCGCCGGAGAACTCGCCGCACTCGCCGCCCTTGTCCTCGACGACCACGAGGTAGAAGGCCGGCGGGACGACGTCGTCGGTGGTGATCTCGTCGAAGGTGCGCTCGCCGTCGGGGACGTCGACCTCGCCGATCATCTCCTCGAGCTTCTCGTCGAAGACCTGCACGGCCCAGCCGCTCTCGGCGACCGACTCCGGCACCGAGAGCGTGATCGTGGCGCCGGGGGATACCTCGAGGATCGGCGGCGTGCTGTCGTAGCGCTGGCCCTCGCCGTCGAGGCAGAACTGGGTGGGCCGCACGCCGAGCTGCTGCGGACCGACCTCGACGTCGACGTCGGGAGGACCGGCCGGCTCGCCCGAGCCGCAGCCGGCGACCAGGAGCACGAGCAGGAGGGGCAGCAGGGTCGGGGCTCGCCTGCTCACGACCACGAGGGTCCCACGGGCGCGGTCGGGGCATCCGGGGAGACCCCCGTCGGCGGGGCCGGACGCCGACCGCGGTAGAGGCTCAGCACCACGAGACCGACCGCGAGCACGAGCAGGGCCGCCGCGACGGTGAAGCCCAGCCAGCCGATGGGCGGCAGCGCGATCCCGAGCGCGCCACCGACCACCCACGAGATCTGCAGCCACGTCTCCGACCGGGCGAAGGCCGAGGCGCGCAGGCTGTCGGGCACCTCCCGCTGGATGATCGCGTCGAGGGCCACCTTGCCCAGAGCGTTGGTCACCGCCGAGACGCCGGCGACCACGGCCGCCATGGCGAAGCTGTAGAAGATCGCCGCCAGCAGGGTGATCGCCGCGGCGGAGGCCGCCGAGACCAGGACCAGGCGGTCGGGGGTCGCGGTGTGCATCCGCGAGCCGATCGCCGTCCCGGCGAAGCTGCCCAGCCCGGCCGCAGCGGCGATGACACCGAGGGCGAGCGTGCCCGCCCAGCCCTCGTAGTTCGCCTCGACCAGGAACGCGCTGAAGATGGTGAGGAAGCCGCCGAGCCCGCGCAGCGCCGCGTTGGCCCGCAGGGCCAGGACGACGTGCGGGCTCACCCGCCGCCGGCCGCTGCCGACCGGGATCTCCGCGGTGGTCAGCACGTCGGCCGGCAGCTCGCCGGCCGGGACGTCGACGTGCGGGGGCAGGCGGACGGCGAGCACCCCGGCGACGGCGAAGACGACGGCGGTGGCGCCGAGCTCCCAGTCGAACCCCAGCACGGCGGCGATCCCCGCCGCGATCGCGCCCGCGACACCGGCGGTGGCCAGCCCGAAGACCGACAGGCGCGCGTTGGCCGACGTCAGCGACATGGCCGAGGGCAGCACCCGCGGGACGACGGCCGCCCGCAGGACGTTGTGCGCCTTCGAGAGCACCAGGACGCCCAGCGCCGCCGGGTAGAGCCAGAAGTCGTCGAAGTGCCGCATCATCACCAGCGCCAGCAGGGCACGGCCGAGGTGGCTGGCGGCGATCGCCCAGCGCCGGCCGCGCTGCAGCCGGTCGAGGGCCGGCCCGATGACGGGCGCGAGGACGGCGAACGGGGCCATCGTCACGAGCAGGTAGAGCGCGACGTTGCCGCGCTGCGCGTCGGAGGCGGCGGCGAAGAACAGCGTCCCGGCCAGGGAGACGGCGATCATCGCGTCCCCGGCCATGTGCAGGGCGTTGACCCACAGCAGCTGGGTCAGCCCGCTCTCCCCGGCTCCGTCGGCCCGGCTCGCGGCCCGGACCCGGCGGGCCGCCGCGGCGGTCAGCTCCCGCGAGCGGGCGGCCGCGACGCGGGTGACGGTCACCTTCCCCGCCGGGGGACCGGGCAGCTCCGCCGTCGGGGGCTCGCCCGCCGAGGACATCGGCCGGGTCGACGGCGGCGGGACGTCGAGCGGCGTCGTGTCCGCGCGCTCGAGCGGGGGAGGCGTCGTCCGCCCGGTGGTGCGCAGGCGCCGGCCCGCACCCGGGGGACGGCGGGAGGCGGACACGTGACCATCGTGCCGCACCCGGCGCGGCGGGTGGTCGCCCGACGAGGTGGACGCGTCAGGGACAATGGCGGGATGACCGAGTCCTCCGCCGATGTCCTGGCCGCCGCGGTAGAGCAGGCCCGCGCCGCCGCCGTCGAGACCGCCGGCGACGAGGCCCTGGTCGGCGAGCACCTGGGCGTCGCCTCCGAGCCGGTCGTCCCCGAGACCGGCGCCGTCGCGCCCGAGGTCGTCGGCGACGTGCTGACCCACACCTTCGCCAGCCGGTTGCCCGGCTACGTGGGCTGGCACTGGGCCGTGACCGTCGCCCGCATCCCCGGTGAGGACGAGGTCACCGTCGACGAGGTCGTGCTGCTGCCGGGTGACTCGGCGCTGCTGGCGCCCGCGTGGGTGCCGTGGCACGAGCGGCTGCGGCCCGGTGACCTGTCCGTCGGCGACGTGCTGCCCTCCACCGAGGACGACCCGCGCCTGGCGCCGTCCTACCTGGTCGAGGACGACTCGGCCGAGGACCCGGAGGGCCGCGTCGTCGCCGAGGAGCTCGCGCTCGGACGCGAGCGCGTCATGTCGGCCGAGGGCCGCGCCGAGGCCCTGGGTCGCTGGAACGCCGGCGACTTCGGGCCCGGCGCCCCGATGGCCCGCCAGGCCCCCGGCCCCTGCGCGACCTGCGGTTTCTACCTGCCGCTGGCCGGCTCGCTCCGCCAGCGCGTGGGCGCCTGCGGGAACGCCTACTCACCGGCCGACGGTCACGTGGTCACCGCCGACTACGGCTGCGGCGCGCACAGCCAGGCGACGCTGGTCGTCGACGAGGCCACCGAGGTCGTGCGCACGGCGCGCTACGACACCGGCAACTTCGACGTCCTGACGGACTAGTCGCGGCGGGGCGTCTGGCCCTGCAGCCGCATGATCCACAGGCCCAGCAGGCCGAGGCCGATGGCGGCCACGCAGGTCCACGTCCACATGCGGTCCACGCGGTCGCCCAGCAGCAGCAGGACGACGAGCGCCACCGCCCAGAGCCCGATCCCGATGTGCACGACTCGGGCGGTGTCCACCCGGAGGGGCGGCGGGGCGTGCTTGGTCACGCTGCGACTGTAGGGCGCGCCCGGAAGGTCACGATCGCGGAACCGCTTCGGGCGGCAGCGACGGCGCGTGCGTCGGATGCCGCGAACGTGTGGCACTCTGTCGCCGCTCGTCGCCAGCCACCGCCACACGGGGAGTCCACATGCCCGACAAGTCCCGTCCCACCACGGGATCGACCACCGCGAACGCCGACGGCGGTACGCCCGCGGACGTGGTGGCCGACGGCACGACGAGCACGCCGCGCCGCAGCCCCGGGCCGCAGGTGCGCCCGAAGAACGGGCTCGACCGCTACTTCAGCGTCAGCGCCCGGAACTCCACGACGAGCCGCGAGCTCCGCGGTGGTCTGACCACCTTCTTCACGATGGCCTACATCGTGGTGCTCAACCCGATCATCCTGTCCGGCGCCGACGTGAACGGGGACTCCCTGCCCTTCGCGTCCGTCGCCGCCGTGACCGCGCTGCTCGCCGGCGCCCTGACCATCCTCATGGGCGTCGTCGGCCGGTACCCCTTCGCCCTCGCCACCGGTCTCGGCATCAACGCGATCGTCGCCGTCTTCGCCGCCACCCAGCTCTCCTGGCCGGAGATCATGGGTCTGGTCGTGCTCGAGGGGCTGCTCATCACCGCCCTGGTGCTGACCGGCTTCCGGAAGGCGGTCTTCGAGGCCATCCCGGCCCAGCTGAAGACCGCGATCGCGGTCGGCATCGGCTTCTTCCTCACCATCATCGGGCTCGCCGACGCCGGCATCATCCGGCCGGGCAACCCGCTCATCAGCTTCGGCGTCGGCGGTCAGCTCGCCGGCTGGCCGATGCTGGTCTTCGTCGTCGGGCTGCTGCTGATGAGCGTGCTCGTCGTCCGCAAGGTCAAGGGCGCCCTGCTCATCGGGATCGTCGTCACGACGGTGTTCGCGATCATCGTGGAGGCGGTCGCCGACATCGGGCCGCGCTTCGGCGCCGACGGCGCGGAGAACGCCCGCGGCTGGGCCCTGCAGGTGCCCGAGCTGCCCGACGACGTCGTGAGCAGCCCCGACTTCTCCCTGCTCGGCAACTTCTCCCTCTTCGGGGGCTTCGAGCGGATCGGCGTCCTGGCCGCCCTGCTGATCGTCTTCTCGATCATGATCGCCGACTTCTTCGACACCGTCGGCACGGTGACGGCCGTCGGCGCCGAGGCGGACCTGCTCGACGAGAAGCGCAACCTGCCCAAGTCGCAGCCGGTGCTGCTCGTCGACTCCATCGCTGCCGCCGCCGGTGGCGCCGGCAGCGTCTCGTCGAACACGACCTACATCGAGAGCACCGCCGGTGTGGCCGACGGCGCGCGGACGGGACTGGCCAGCGTCGTCACCGGCGCGCTGTTCCTGATCGCGATGTTCTTCACCCCGCTCGTCGAGGTCGTGCCGTCGGAGGCGGCCGCCCCCGCCCTGGTCATCGTCGGCGCGCTGATGATCACCCAGATCAGGTACCTGGCCTGGGATGACATGTCCCTGGTCATCCCGGCCTTCCTCACCATCGCGCTGATGCCGTTCACGTACTCGATCACCAACGGCATCGGGGCCGGCGTGGTCAGCTACGTCCTGCTGCGGACGGCGGTCGGCCGTCGGCGCGACGTGCACCCCCTGATGTGGGTGATCGCGCTGCTGTTCCTCGTGTACTTCCTGCTCGAGCCGCTGCAGCAGCTGCTCTGAGCAGCTACTGAGTCCGGCTAAGGAAACGGATAGTCTGGTGGTCGTGAGCCGTACGACGCTGGACACCGCGGCGTTGGCCCACGACCTGCGGCTGGCGGTCATGCGCTTCTCCCGCCGGCTGCGGAACCAGCGGGTCGACACCTCGGTGACGCTCACCCATCTGGCCGCGCTGTCGACGTTGAAGCGCAACGGCCCGATGAGCCCGGGGGAGCTGGCCGCGCAGGAGCGCGTCCAGCCGCCGTCGATGACCCGCGTCGTCGTGGCCCTGGAGGGTATGGGCCTGGTCACCCGCACCCCGCACCCCACGGACGGGCGTCAGGTCATCATCGGCCTGACGCCGGCCGCCGAGGACCTGCTCACCGAGGAGGCCCGCGCGCGGGAGGCGTGGCTGAGCGGCCGGCTGCAGGAGCTGACCGCGGAGGAACGGGGCGTGCTGCGTGAGGCTGCCGAGATCATGGAGAAGCTCGCCGGTGGGTGACCTGCACGAACGCTGACCAGCCGTCGTCCCAGGACCCGGGCAGGGGCTCGTTCCGAGCGCTCCGGGTCCGGAACTTCCGGATCTTCGCCTCCGCCAACCTGGTCAGCCTGACCGGTACCTGGATGCAGCGCATCGGCCAGGACTGGCTCGTGCTGCAGCTGTCGGGGGACAGCGGTGTCGCCCTCGGCCTGATCACCGCGCTCCAGTTCGGCCCCAGCCTGCTGCTGAGCATGTACGGCGGCGTCCTCGCCGACCGCTACGACAAGCGGCGCGTGCTGCTGGTGACCCAGGCGCTGATGGGCGTCCTGGCGCTCGTGCTGGCGCTGCTCGTCGCGACCGACGTCGTCGCGCTGTGGCACGTCTTCGCGCTGGCCGGCGGGCTGGGCGCGGTCGCGGCCATCGACGCTCCGGTCCGGCAGGCATTCGTCTCGGAGATGGTCGGGCCGCAGCTGCTCACCAACGCGGTGAGCCTCAACTCCACGATCTTCAACGGGGCGCGGCTGATCGGCCCGTCCCTGGCCGGATTGCTCATCGGCGCCTCGTCGGGCGACACCGCACCGGCGTTCTTCGTCAACGCCGCCAGCTTCGCGTTCACCATCGCGGCGCTGGCCTGGATGCGGGCGTCCGAGCTGCGGCGGAGCGAACCGGTCGGCCGGAAGAAGGGGCAGCTCCGAGAGGGCCTGCGCTACACCTGGGCCCATCCCGACCTGGTCCTCGCCATGGGGCTGGCATTCGTGATCGGCACCTTCGGCTTCAACTACCAGGTCACCATCGCGCTGATGGCCCGCGAGCAGTTCGACCTGGGCGCGGAGGCCTTCGGGCTGCTGTCCACCACGTTCGCCGTCGGGTCGCTGACCGGCGCCCTGCTGTCCACCCGTCGCAGCGTGCGGCCGCGGCAGCGGTTCCTGGTCGTCTCCGCCGTCGTCTTCGGGCTGCTCACCGTGGTGTCGGGCCTGATGCCCGGCTACGTGTCGTTCGCCGTCCTGCTCGTGCCGACCGGAGCCGCCGCCCTGATCTTCAGCGTGGCGAACAACAGCTTCGTCCAGCTCGGCGCCGATCCGCAGATGCGCGGCCGGGTGATGGCGCTGTACTTCATGTGCTTCATGGGCGGCACCCCGCTCGGGGCGCCGCTGATCGGCTGGATCTCCGAGCACCTCGGTGCGCCGTGGGGGCTCATCCTCGGTGGCGCGGTCTGCGTCGTGGCGGGCATCGGTGCCGGCGTGTGGCTCGCGCGGGGACGACGGGTCCGACTCGAGGCCGGCCTGGCCCCGCCGCGGCTGCGCCTGCGCGTCGGCGCCCCGGGGACGCGGGTGCCCTCGGCGCCGATGCGGGCCGCGCAGGAGGCGGTCGCCGAGCAGGGGTCGGGGCACCAGACCGTGGGCCGCTGACCGGAGTACCGTCGCCGGCATCCCAACGGCGGGAGGCGGAGATGCACGTCCCACTGCTGCAGATCGGTGGCACGGTCGCCGTCGTCGCCGCCCTCATCGCCTGGACCGGCCCGGTGTTCCGCTGGGCCCGCCGCATCGTGCAGCGCCGCAAGGCCGCTCGGAACCCCGATCCCGGCCGTCGTCCGCTCCAGGTGGTCGCCGCCGACGTGCGCCGGCTGGCCCGCTCCCTGGCGCTGGTCCCGGCCGGCGCTCCGATGGCGCGCCGCCGCGCGCTGACCGCCGCCTACGACGACGTCCTCGTGGAGGCGGCGGCCCAGCTGGAGGTCCCGCACGAGCTGCGGACGACGCCGGAGGGGCCGGCGCGCGACCTCGAGCGGCTGCGGCTGGTCGCGGCGCTCGAGGCGGCCGGTCTGGCGGTGCAGGGCTGAGCCCCGGGGGACGGCGGCTGTTCTTCGCCGTCGACCCGCCCGACGACGTGCGCGCCCACCTGGCCGCGGCGCTGGACCCGCTGCGCGAGCTGCCGGGCGCGCCGCGGTGGGGGACGCCGGACCGCTGGCACCTCACCCTGCTCTTCCTCGGCGCGGTGCCGGAGGACCGCGTGGACGGGCTGCTGTCCGCGGCCGCTCCCGCCGTGGCGGCCGCCCCCGGGATGACGCTGCGGCTGTCCGGGGGCGGGCGGTTCGGGTCGGTCCGCCGTCCCCAGGTGGCCTGGGCCGGCCTCGACGGCGACGTCGCCCCGCTGGTGGAGCTTGCCGGCCGGCTGGCGACCGCCGCCCGGCGCCTGCGCCTCCCGGTCGAGGACCGGCCGTTCCGCCCGCATCTCACGCTGGGCCGGTGGCGGCCGGGCCGGCCGGCGGACGGCACGCTGACCGACCGGCTCGCGGAGTACCGCGGTCCGGCCTGGCCGGTGCGCGAGGTGCGGCTGTGGGAGAGCCACCTGGGCCCGAAGCCGACCTACGACCTGCTGGCCGCCTGGCCCGTCCCCCGTGAGGGGCCGTAGTGGCCACTTCGGCCCCTCACCAGGCGTACTCCATCGGAGCGGGCCGGTAGCCCGGGAAGATCTCGTCGAGCCGGGCGAGGGTGGCCTCGTCGAGCTCGACGTCGAGGGCGGACAGCGAGCCCTCGAACTGCTCCATCGTGCGAGGGCCGACGATCGGCGCGGTCACCGCCGGCCGGCTCAGCAGCCAGGCCAGCCCGACGTCGGCCGGCGGTCGGCCGAGCTCCCGGCAGAGCGCCTCGTACCGCTCGAGCGCCGGCCGGTGCTCCTCGATCCGCTTCTGCTGGCGCTCCTCGTTCCGGCGTCCGCCGTCGGTCTTCTCCAGGACGCCGCCGAGCAGGCCCCCGGCCAGCGGGCTCCACGGGATGATGCCGACGCCGTAGTGCTGGGCCGCGGGGAGCACCTCCAGCTCGACGTGCCGGGTGAGCAGGTTGTAGTGCGACTGCTCGCTGACCAGCCCCTGGAAGTGGCGACGGGCGGCGGCCTCGTTGGCGGCGGCGATCTGCCAGGCGGCGTGGTTGGAGGAGCCGACGTAGAGCACCTTGCCCTGGGCGACGAGGGTCTCGCACGCCTGCCAGATCTCCTCCCACGGCGTGCGCAGATCGACGTGGTGGAACTGGTAGAGGTCGATCCAATCCGTGCCCATCCGGCGCAGCGACCCCTCGCACGCCCGCACGATGTTCCGCGCCGACAGGAACGTGTCGTTCGGCCAGTCCGACATCCCGCCGTAGACCTTGGTGGCCAGCACGACCTTCTCGCGCCGCTCGCCGCCGCGGGCGAACCAGCTGCCGAGGACCTCCTCGGTGCGTCCCTTGCCGGCGTCGAAGCCGTAGACGTTCGCGGTGTCGAAGAAGTTGACGCCCTCGGCCAGCGCCCGGTCCATGATCTGGTGGCTGGCGGCCTCCTCGGTCTTCCAGCCGAAGTTCATCGTGCCCAGGCACAGGCGGGAGACGGACAGGCCGCTGCGGCCCAGGTGCGTGTACTCCACGGGAACCACCCTGGCACCCTGGTCGCCGTGCCGCAGGACGATCCGACCACCGCGTTCGACGCCGCCACCGCCGTCCGGCGGACCGAGGGAGGTGGCCTCGCCGCCGATCTCGACCCGGGATGGGACGTCGGCAACGGCATCCTCAACGGCGGCTACCTGCTGTCCGTCGTCGGCCGGGCCGCGGTGCTGGAGAGCCCGCACGCCCACCCGGTCGCCGTGTCGGCCAGCTACCTGCGGGCGCCGGCCCCCGGTCCCGCGACGCTCGCGGTCGTGCCCGGCCCCTCCGGTCGCACCCTGGCGCACTCCCTCGTGACGCTGTCCGATGCCGGCGGCCCGGCGCTGACGGTCCAGGCCACGACGGCGACGCTCGGCTCCGCGCCGTCGGACTACAGCCACCCGATGCCCGACGTGCCGCCGGTCGAGGAGTGCTTCTCGATCGCCGAGCACCGCGACCTCGCGCCGCCCGGGGTGCAGGTGCCCGGACTCTCCCTGCGGGTGGACACCCGGCTCGACGTCGCCACCGCCGGGTGGGCGTTCGGGCAGCCGTCGGGCGAGCCGGTGCTGCGTGCCTGGATGCGGTTCGCCGACGGCCGGGAGCCCGACCCGCTGGCGCTGCTGACCTTCGCCGACGCGCTCCCGCCCACCAGCTTCGCGATGGGCAACACGGGCTGGGCGCCGACGGTGCAGCTGCAGGTGCTGGTCCGCGCGCTGCCGGCGCCCGGCTGGTGCCTGGTCGAGGCGCGGTCCAGCGAGATCGCCGGCGGCTGGGTCGACGAGGACTACCGCATCTGGGACTCCACCGGCCGGCTGGTCGCGCAGAGCCGGCAGCTCGCCCGGGCCCCGCGGTGACCGGCGGCCATCAGCACGACGACCACCTCTCCGGCTTCGGCTACCGGCAGCAGCTGGACCGGAGCATCGGCCGGTTCGCCAGCTTCGCGGCCGGCGTCAGCTACATCTCGATCCTCACCGGCACGTTCCAGCTGTTCTACTTCGGCTTCGGCGCCGGCGGGCCCGCCTACGTGTGGTCGTGGCCGCTGGTGTTCGTCGGCCAGCTCATGGTGGCCCTCTGCTTCGCCGAGCTCGCCGCCCGCTTCCCGGTGGCCGGCTCGCTCTACAACTGGACCAAGCGGCTCGGGAACCGGACCACGGCCTGGATGGCCGGCTGGATGATGCTGACGGCCTCGATCGTGACGCTGTCGGCCACCGTGCTCGCCTACCAGATCACGCTGCCGCAGCTGTGGTCCGGCTTCCAGCTGGTCGGCGACGGCACGGGCACGTACGACTACGCGGTCAACGCCGTGATCCTGGGCAGCGCGCTCATCGTCTTCACCACGCTGGTCAACGTCTTCGGCGTGAAGCTGATGTCGCGCATCAACAGCGCCGGGGTGTTCATCGAGCTGGTCGCCGCCGTGCTCATCATCGTGCTGCTCGCGGCGCACGCGACCCGCGGTCCGGACGTCGTCCTCGACACGGCGGGCACCGGTGCCGGGCAGGACCTGGGCTACCTGGGAGCCTTCCTGATCGCCGCGCTGGCCTCCGGCTACGTGATGTACGGCTTCGACACCGCCAGCTCGCTCGGCGAGGAGACCGTCGACCCGCGGCGCACCGCTCCGCGGGCGATCCTGCGGGCGGTCACCGCCTCCTTCGTCCTCGGCGGGCTGATCCTGCTGTTCGGCCTGATGGCCGTGGAGGACATCCGCGATCCCCAGCTGTCCTCCAGCACCGGGGGCCTGCAGTACGTGCTGCTCCAGGCGGCCGGCACCGGCGTCGGCCGGGTCTTCCTGCTGGCCATCGTCGTGGCGATCACCGTCTGCTGCCTGGCGGTGCACACGGCGACGATCCGCATGATGTTCGGCATGGCGCGGGACAACAACCTGCCCGCCGCCGCGCGGCTGGCCCGGGTGCACCCGCGCTTCAAGACCCCCGTCGTCCCCGCCGTCGTCATCGGGCTGCTCTCGATCGCGATCCTGCTGATCAACATCCGGCAGCCGCAGATCTTCACCGTGATCACCAGCATCGCCGTCGTGATGATCTACCTGGCGTACCTGCTGGTCACGGTTCCGATGCTGATCAGCCGGCTGCGCGGCCGCTGGCCGCTGCCGGCCGAGCCGGGCACCTTCTCCCTCGGGCGCTGGGGCCTGCCCGTGAACGTGCTGGCCGTCCTGTGGGGTGCTGGGATGGCGGTCAACCTGGGCTGGCCGCGGCGCGAGGTCTACAACGCGACGGAGCCGCACCACTGGTACCTGCAGTGGGGCGCGGCCGTCTTCATCGGGGCGATCGCGCTGACCGGTCTGGCGTACTACCGGCTGCGTCAGCGGCACCGCACCGGGGTGCTGCCCGAGCACGCCGCCGAGCGGCCGCAGCCCGGAGGCCCGCAGCTCGCCGTCGGCGAGGCCTGAACCGGGGCCGATGACTTCCGGGCGCGCCCGCCGTCTGCACGACCATGACCGACTCGCGCACGCTCGTCACCCCTGAGGCGACCCTCGCCTACGACGTCCGCGGCCCCCTGCCGACGGCGGACGGCCGCCCCCCGCTGTTCCTGATCGCCGCGCCGATGGACGCCAGCGGGTTCGGCTCCCTCGCCGGGCACCTGGCCGACCGCACGGTGATCACCTACGACCCCCGCGGGATGGGGCGCAGCACCCGCGCGGACGGCCGGACCGAGCACACGCCCGAGCAGAACGCCGCCGACGTCCACGCGGTCATCGAGGCGGTGGGCGGTCCGGTGGAGATGTTCGCCAGCAGCGGGGGAGCGGTGACCGCGCTCGCCCTCGTCGCCGCGCACCCGGCCGATGTCACCACGCTGGTGGCCCACGAGCCGCCGCTGCTCGCCCTGCTCCCGGACGCCGACCACGCCTTCGCGGGCGAGCGCGCCGTGCAGGAGACCTACCACGCCAAGGGCTGGGGCTACGGCATGGCGGCGTTCATCGGGCTCTCCTCGTGGCAGGGGGAGTTCACCGACGAGTACCTGGCCGCGCCGGCTCCCGACCCGGCCGCCTTCGGCCTGCCGGTCGACGACGACGGGGCGCGAGAGGACCCGCTGCTCTCCGGTGCGTCCAACGCGATCACCGCCTACCGGCCGGACGTCGCCGCCGTCACCGCCGCCCCGACCCGGGTCGTCATCGCCGTCGGCGAGCGCTCGCAGGGCCTGCTCACCGGCCGCACGTCCGAGGCGACGGCCCGCCTGCTGGGCCAGGAGGTCACGGTCTTCCCCGGAGACCACGGCGGCTTCCTCGGCGGCGAGTTCGGGCAGCAGGGCGAGCCGGAGGCCTTCGCCGCGCGACTGCGAGAGGTCCTCGACGGGTCCTGAGTCAGCGCAGCGGCAGCTCGACGTCGCCGGTCAGGTAGCGCTGGACGTTGGGCCCCACGTTCTCGACCAGCCAGGCCGGGGACGCCGACGCGAGCGGCTCCAGCTTGAGCACGTAGCGGCCCATCACCAGGCCGATCAGCTGCGAGGCGGCCAGGGCGCCGCGGACCTCCCGCTCGCGGACCGGCATGTCCAGCGTGCCGACCACCCGGCGCAGCACCTGCGTCACCAGGAACTCGCGGAGCAGCTTCGCCGTCCACTCGTTGCCCACGGCGGAGCGGACGAGCGCCAGACCGGCCGGCTGCATGGGCCCGTCCCACACGCGCAGCAGCAGCCGGACGACGTTGCGCCCCAGGTCGTCGCGGCCGCCGGCGAGCACCTCGGGCAGCAGGTCGGCGGGGTTGGCAGGCGCCTCGATCGCGGCGAGGAACAGCTTGTCCTTGTTGCCGAAGTAGTGGTGGACCAGCGCGGGGTCGACCCCCGCCGCCCCGGCGATCCCGCGGATGGTGGCGCCGTCGAAGCCCCGCTCCGCGAACGCCTGCCGGGCAGCGCTCAGGACGGCGGCCCGGGTGTCGGGGTTCCCGGGCCGCCGTCCTGACCGTCGTGCGGGTTCTGCCGTGCTCAGGCCGTCCTCCTCCGCAGGGTCGCCGCCGCCAGGGCGAGGGCGAGCAGGGCCGCCCCGGTCACCACCGCGACGTCCAGCCACATCGTGCCGGTCGCCTCGGCCGACCGCCCGACCTCCTGCAGCGCCTCGACGGCGTAGGTGAGGGGGAGCACGTTGCTGATGGCCTGCAGCCAGCCGGCCATCTGGTCCACCGGCACGAGAAGGCCGCACAGGAACACCTGGGGGAGCACGACCACCGGCATGAACTGCACCGCCTGGAACTCCGTGCGGGCGAACGCGCTGGCCAGCAGCCCGAGGGCCACGCCGAGCACGGCGTCGACGACGGCGATCAGCACCACCAGCCAGACGGAGCCGGTGACCTCGAGGTCGTAGACCGTCGTCGCGACCGTGACCGTGACCCCCGCCTGCAGCGCCGCCGCCAGGCCGAACGCCAGCCCGTACCCGAGGAGCAGGTCGAGCCGGGCGAGGGGAGTGGTCAGCAGCCGCTCGAGGGTGCCGGAGGTGCGCTCGCGCAGCATCGCGATGCTGGTCACCAGGAACATCACCACGAACGGCAGGATGCCGAGCATGGTCAGGCCGACCCGGTCGAAGATGCCCGGCTGGCCCGGCAGGCTGGGCACGTCCTTCCACAGCAGGTAGAGCAGACCGAGCAGCAGGCTGGGGAGGACCAGCAGCATCGCGACCGTGCGGTGGTCGTGCGCGAGCTGGCGGAGCACGCGCCGCGCCGTCGCCGAGGTCAGCCGGGGGCTCAGGTGCGAGGGGGTCGCTCGGGGTCGGTCGATCGTCGCGGCGGTCATGCCGCCACCTCCTCACGGGCACGCACCAGGTTGAGGAAGGCCTCTTCCAGGTCCTCGGAACGGCCGTCGGCGCGCAGCTGCGCCGGCGTGGAGTCGGCGATGAGCTCGCCGTCGCGGAGCAGGAGCAGCCGGTCGCAGCGGCCGGCCTCGTCCATCACGTGGCTGGAGACGATCAGCGTCGTCCCGGCGGCGGCCAGCGCGTGGAACCTCTCCCAGAGCTCCACCCGCAGGACCGGGTCCAGGCCGACGGTGGGCTCGTCGAGCACGAGCACCTCGGGGCTGCCCACCAGCGCGCAGGCCAGCGACGCGCGGCCCCGCTGGCCACCGGAGAGGTCGCGCACCAGCTGGCCCGCCGCGTCGGAGAGGCCCACGTCGGCGACCGCGGCGTCGGCCTCCCGGGCGCCCATCCCGTAGAGGGCGGCGAAGTAGCGGGCGTTCTCCCGGACGGTGAGGTCCTCGTAGACGCTCGGCGCCTGGGTCACGTAGCCCACCCGCGTCCGCAGGGCGGCGGAGCCGGCGGGTTCGCCGAGGACGGTGACCTCGCCCGAGCGGACCTGCTGCACGCCGACGACGGCGCGCATGAGCGTGGTCTTCCCGCTGCCGCTCGGCCCCAGCAGGCCGGTCACCTGTCCGGCGGGCACGGCGAACGAGAGCCCGGGGAGCACGCGTCTGCGGCCCCGGTCGACGACCAGATCGGTGACGGTGACGGCATCCATGGCCGACCTCCAGAACTCAACGGCTGATGAACTCAACGCTAGATGAGTTCACGAGGTGCCGTCAACGGTGCCGAAGGTCCCTGGTCCCGCCGGGGTCCGCGCACCGGCGGGCGCGGGATGGCGAGAGGCGGGCTGGGAGGATCGCGACGTGCCGCAGCCCGTCGTCATCACCGATCCGCAGGACCCCCGGGTGGCCGACTTCCGCGACCTCAAGGCGGGCGACCGGCCGGCGGGCACGCCGCGCGGCACGGGGCCGGTGATTGTGGAGGGCGTGCCCGCGGTGGAGCGGCTGCTGGCCTCGCCGTACCGGGTGCGGGCGGTGTTCGGCGTGCCGGGGCGGGTGGCCGCGCTCGACCTGCCCGAGGGCGTGCCCGCTTACGAGGCTGACAAGTGGGTGCTCTCGGAGGTCATCGGCTTCCGGCTCACCCGCGGCGTGGTCGCCTCGGCCGACCGCCTTCCGCCTGCGGACCTCGACGAGCTGCTGGCCGGGCCGGACCCGGCGGCGCCCCGCCGGCTGGCGGTCCTCGAGGCGCTCAACGACGCCGAGAACCTGGGCTCGATCGCCCGCTCGGCCGTGGCCCTCGGGGTGGACGGCCTGCTGCTGGACCCGCGCTGCGCCGATCCGCTCTACCGGCGGTCGGTGCGGGTCTCGATGGGCCACGTGCTGGGGCTGCCGTTCGCCGTCCTGCCCGAGTGGCCGGCCGGCCTGGCCCGGCTGCACGACACCGGCTACACGACCGTGGCGTTGACCCCGGCCCCGGACGCCGTCGACCTGGGGGACCTCGACCCGGTGGCGCACCCGCGGACGGCCGTGCTGCTCGGGGCGGAGGGGCCCGGCCTCACGCCGGAGGCGCAGCGCGCCGCGACGGTGCGCGCCCGCATCCCCATGCGGCCCGGCGTCGACTCGCTCGGCGTGGCGGCGGCGGCCGCCATCGCCTTCGCGGCTCTGCGTTAACTCCGCAGCGAGAATCGCGCCAGGTGCGCGCGGGCCTCCTCGGCGTGCGCGGGGTTGCACATGACGTCGTACCGGCCGGCCACGATCCGGCTGGTGCTCACGAAGTCGCGCCTGCCGCCCATGGTCGAGTAGCCGATGGCGCCGAAGATCGCGCCGAACACCAGGCCGACCAGCAGGCCGCTGAGCACCGAACCGACCCAGCCCGCGCCGTCGGTCGAGAAGATCCCGAGCAGCAGGCCCACGAACAGGCCCCACCACGCGCCGCCGGCCGCCCCGGCCGCGACAGCCCGCCCCATCGTGAGCCGGCCGGTCACCCGCTCGATCTGCCGCAGGTCCGAGCCGATGATCGTGACGTTCTCGACCGCGAACTTCTGGTCGGAGAGGTAGTCGACGGCGGCCTGCGCCTGCTCGTAGCTGTCGTAGGAACCCACCTGGACGCCGCCGAGCGGCATCGACACCGAAGCTGACATGTCCGCTCCAACCGTCGCGACGGGCAATCGGTTCCCAGCCTCGCGGCAAGCAGGAGCGCGGGCAAGACCTCCGTCAGCGGTGGCGGCGGACCCCGAAGACGATGTCCTCCCAGGCCGGGATGCGGGCGCGGGGGTCCTCGCCGTCGTCGCCGTCCTCGCCGGTGCGGCCGAGGACGACGGTGTCGTGGTCGGCGACCTCGTCGAGCAACGCGTCGAACGACCGCTCGTCGGCCGGTGAGCCGCTGGCCGGGTGGACGTCGCGCACCGGGGCGTCGTCGTGGCCGAGCAGCTCTGCCGGCAGCACCTCCGGCGTCACCGTGTCGTGGACGACCGGCTCGTCGTCGGGCCGGACCACGGTGACCGAGCGCGGCCGCGGGGCGGGCGCCGGGACGCCGGCGGGGACCTCGGGCACGACCCGCACCAGCCGGGTGCCCTCGGCGAAGTCCATGGTGGCCGCGTCGAACGGCGCGACGGTGCGCGAGGGCAGGTCGAACGTCCAGCGGGTGAGGCCGGATTTGTCGCCGGCCCGCCACGCGCCCGTGACCTGCCACGTGCCGTCGTGGGTGCGGTGGGCGTCCCACGTGACGTCGTCGATGTCGGAGTCGATCAGCCGGAGCCGCTCGTCCATGAACCGGTGCAGGGCACCGCCGGGGGAGCCCTCGCTGAGCCGGACGCGGGCCTCGCGGGCCTGCTCGGCGATCCGCTGGCGTTCCTGGATCACCGGGTGGGCGAACCGCATGATCCGCTCGACCCGGGTGCCCGACGCCGCGGCGACCTGCTCGGGGGTCTCGCCGGCGCGGATGCGCGCCTGGATGACGCGCGGCGGCAGCTCCACGCCGGCGTCCACGTCGATCTGGGTGAGCCGGCGGGCGTCGCCGCGAGCCGCGGCGCGCACGCGCTCGTCGATGGGCAGCTCGAACCGCTCGCCCTCGGCGCCGTCGGTACCTTCGGCGGCGAGCACGAGGCTCGTGCCGTCGTCGGAGAGCGCCACGAGGCGCAGCGTGCGCATTGGGCGGACCTCCTGACTGCGCGACCGGCCGTCGGTGAGACGGACCGGAGCACGAGGCTATCCGCGCGCCGCGGGCGCGGCGCGGAGGCGACCCGGCGTGGCGCGTCCGGCGCTGCAGCGCAGACCCCCCGCGCGGGGGGTGCGGACCGCTACGTTGCCCGCCGATACGTGCGATGTCACGTGTACGCAACATGCGGTCCGCACCATGGGCCGCGAGCAGGACGAGGAGGTGTCCACATGGTCAGCCCGCTGACCGACCGCCGGCAGGGTGCGCCCGCCGGGGTCCTGGCCGCCCCCACCGAGGCCACGCCGAAGCTGCTGCCCGCCGCGGTGCGCCGCGCAGTCACCGGGATCGCGGCCGCCGCGGGCGCCTGGTGCCCCGCGCTGTCGCCGGACGGCACGCGCGTCGCCTACGTCACCGACCGGTCCGGGCTGCCGCGCCTCGAGGTCGCCGACCTGGACGGGACGACGCCGCCGGCGGTGCTGTCCGCGCCGGCCCAGGAGGTCGTCTCCGTCGCCTGGTCGCCCGACGGCGCCTGGCTGGCCTACCTGGTGAGCCCCGGCGGCTCCATCTGCGCCGAGCTGCACGTCGTGCGGCCCGACGGCAGCGGTGCCCGGCTGCTCGCCGGGGAGGACCCGCGCGCCACCGTCTTCGCCGGCGGCTGGACAGGGCCGGGCCACTACGCGTGCTCCATCGCTCCCGGCGACGGTCCCGACGCCGACGTCGTCCTCGTGGACGCCGCCACGGGCGCGCACCGCACCCTCGCGCGCGGCGGCTTCCTGTCGGTCACGTCCGTCTCGGCGGACGAGCGGCTCGTGCTGGCCCGCCGCGGTCCCCGCGCCCACCGCCACGTCGTCGTGGTCGACGTCGCCACGGGCGTGCAGCGGAGGCTCATCGGCCCCGAGGCGCCCGGCGGGGTCGCGTCGGAGGACGGCCGGTTCGCGCCCGACGGGCGCTCGGTGTTCGTGCGGGCGTCCCTGCCCGGGGAGCCCTTCACCGACCGGGCCGGCCTCGTCCAGGTGCCGCTGACGGCCGACGGCGTCCCCGGGGAGGGCCGCGTCGTCCTCCGGCGTCCGGACGCCGACCTCGACGGCTACGCCCTCCGCGCTGACGGCACCGTCCTCGCCGTCTGGAACGCCGGTGGGGTCACCGAGCTGCGCGTGCACGCGCTGTCCGACGGCTCGTGCGTCCGGGACGTCCCGCTGCCCGAGCCGGTCATGCCCGGCTGGTCGCTGTCGGCCGACGGCCGGACGATGGTCGCCGAGCTCACCGGCCCGCGCTCGCCGCGCGGCCTGCACCGCATCTCCCTGGACGGCGGCACGCCGCAGCCCCTGCACTCCGCGCCGGCCCGCCCCTGCCGCGACGGTCTCGTGGCGCCGGTCCGGTACGACTACGTAGCGCCTGACGGGATGCCGCTGTCGGGATGGCTCTACACGCCGCGCGGGGTCCGCGGCCCCAACCGGACCGTCGTGACCTTCCACGGCGGGCCGGAGGGGCAGGAGCGGCCCGACTGGTCGCCGCTCGCCCAGTCCCTGGTGGCCACCGGGCTCACCGTCTTCGCGCCGAACGTCCGCGGGTCCGGCGGCTTCGGGCGCGCGTTCCTGACCGCCGACGACGGCCCCGCGCGGGAGGGCTCCTTCGAGGACGTCCGGACGACGGTCGACGCGCTGGTCACCGCGGGCATCGCCGAGCCCGGCCGGATCGGGGCGCACGGCTGGTCCTACGGCGGCTACCTGACCCTCGTGGCGCTGACCCGCTGGCCCGATCTGTTCGCCGCCGGGGTCACCGGGGCCGGGATGAGCGACCTGCGCACCTTCTTCGCCGGCACCGAGCCGTGGATGGCGGCGGCGTCGGTCACCGAGTACGGCGACCCCGTCGCCGACCGCGAGCTGCTGACGGCGCTCTCGCCGATCACCGCGCTGGACCGGCTCACCTCGCCGGTGCTGTTCGTGCACGGCGACCGCGACACGAACGTGCCCGTGGCCGAGTCGGTGCAGGCGCACCAGGAGCTGCAGGCCCGGGGCGCACCCAGCGATCTGCTGCTGCTGCCCGGCGAGGGGCACACCATCGTGGGCCGCGACCACCTGGTCGAACTCGGCGAGCGGGTCGCCGCCTGGTTCGATCGCTGGTTGTGAGCAGCCGGGACCCCTTCGCCGACTACCCGGCAACCCCCGCGGACGAGGCCGTCACCCCCGACGGCCGGCTCCGGGACGGGTACGCCCGCCTGGAGCCGGTGCTGCGGGGGTGGGGGACGACGGGTCTGGCCACCGCGGCGACCGCGGTGGCCGCCCGGCACGCCGCCCGGGAGGTGTCGGTGGCCGCCTGGGCGGACGGCCGCCAGACGGTCCGCCCGTTCCCCGTGGACCCCGTGCCGCGGGTCCTTCCCGCCGCCGACTGGGCGCGCATCGCGGCCGGGGTCGAGCAGCGGCACCGGGCGCTCAACGCCTTCCTCGCCGACGCCTACCGGGCGGCCGGACGGCGGCGCGGTGACGTGGACCGGGACCCGCAGGTGGTGCGCGCCGGCGTGCTCCCGGAGTGGGCGGTCGCGCACAGCCCCGGCCGGGACCCCGACGCGGTCGGTCAGGCGTGGCCGGGGCAGGCCCGCGCCACCGTGGCAGCGGCGGACCTCGTCCGGACCGCGACGGGGGAGTGGGTGGTCACCGCCGACCACCTGCGGGTGCCGGCCGGCCTCGGCTACGCGCTGGCGGCGCGGGCCTCGCTCGGCGAGGCGGTCCCCGAGCTGTTCGCCGCGGCGGGGCGGCTCGCCGACCCGCTCGACGCCGTGCCGCTGCTGCGCGCCGGCCTCGCGACGGCGGCGCCCCCGGCCTGCACCGGTGACCCGCGCATCGCCGTCCTGACCGCCGGCGAGAGCGACAACGCCTGGTTCGAGCACCGGCTGCTCGCCGACGTCCTGGGTGTGCCGCTGGTCCGGGCCGGTGACTTGTGGCCCCGGGTCGACGGCGGTGTCGAGGCCGCGATCGACGGCGAGCGGATGCCGGTCGACGTCCTCTACCGGCGTTTCGACGACGGGCTGCTCGCCGCCTTCCGCACCCCGACCGGGCAGTCGCTGGACTCCCTTCTCACCGAGGCGGTGCGGGCCGGACGGCTCGGGCTGGCCAACGTCCCGGGCAACGAGCTCGCCGACGACGTCGCCGGCTACGCGTGGGTGCCGGAGATGATCCGCTTCTACCTCGGCGAGGAACCGCTGCTGGGCACAGTGCCCACCTGGGTGCTCGCCCACGAGGAGCAGTGGGCCCAGGTCCGCGACCGGCTGCACGAGCTCGTGGTGACGCCGGTCGTCGGGTACGGCGGCCGGGGGACGGTCGTGGGACCGGCGTGCACCGCGGCCGAGCTCGCCTTCCTCCAGGCGGAGGTGTCCGCCGCTCCCTACCGCTTCGTGGCCCGCGAGCCGGTGACGCCGACGACGCTGCCGACGCTGGTCGACGGCGCGCTGCAGCCCCGGTACGTGGACCTGCGGGTGCTCTCGGTCGCCGGCCGGGACGGCGGGGCGACCGCGCTCCCCGCTCCGCTGACCCGGGTGGCCGACGCCGCCCAGCCGGCCGGCTGGTGGGCCGGCGGCGCGAAGGACACCTGGATCACCGGCTGACGGGTCAGCCCGGCGCGGCGGCCGACGTCCGGCCGGCGAGCGCGCTGGTGATCACCACCGTGGTCCCCTCCGGGCTCGGGGTGGCGGTGATCTCCCCGAACGCGCTCATCAGCGTCGAGCCGCGGCCCCGGTCCATGCTGGGTACCCGCTCCCGCCACTGGCCGTAGTCCCGCACCGCGATCCGGACGTACCCGTCGCCGATCGCGGCGGAGACGTCGACGAAGGGTTCGGTCGGGTCCTGCGCGTGCTCGATCGCGTTGGTCGCCGCCTCGCAGGCGGCCAGGAGCAGGTCGTAGGCCTGGTCCTCCTCGACGCCGGCCGACTCCAGCCAGCCGCGCAGCCGCCGGCGCAGCACGGGGATGGACGACGCCGAGGAGGGCAGCCGCCAGCGGGCGTCCTCACCCGGTGCGGCCTGCTGCGGCCGGCGCGGCGACGGCGTCACCGGCCGGGGCGTCCCCTCGTCCGGTGGAGCCGGAGTGGGTGCGTGCGCGGCGGTCGGCCGGTCGGGGACCACGTCCGCCGGAGGGTTGGGAAGGGAGGCGGCGGCGGTGCGGCCGGCGGCGCGGTCGAGGGCCACCCGCACGCGCGCGATCAGCTCGTCGGCCCGGAACGGCTTGGCCAGGTAGTCGTCGGCCCCGGCCTCGAGGCCCTCGACGGACGCCTCCTGGCCCGCGCGCGCGGTCAGCATGATCACCGGGACCTGCCGGGTGGCCGGGTCGGCCCGCAGCGCGCGCAGCAGCTCGAAGCCGTCGACGCGCGGCATCATCACGTCGGTCAGGACGACGTCGGGCAGCTGCTCGGCGACCGCCTGCAGCGCCTCCTCGCCGTTGGCCGTCGTCCGCACCGTCCAGTGCGGGCCGAGCAGCCGGGTGAGGTAGGCGCGCATGTCGGCGTTGTCGTCGACGACGAGGATGCTCGCCCCCGCCGACGGGCCCGCGGCGGGCCGGCCGGGCCGGGTCGTGTCCTGCTCCCAGCTCGCGGCCTCGCCGCGCGCCGCGTCCGACGGGCTGACGGCCCGGGAGCCCGGCGCGGCCACGTCCGGGGCGCCGTAGGGCAGCGCGACGGTGAACGTGCTGCCGACGCCGGGCTCGCTGGTCACCGAGACGGTGCCGCCGTGCAGCGCGGCGAGCTCGTGCACGAGCGCCAGCCCGATGCCGGTGCCCTCCCGGGTGCGGGCCGTGGCGCCGGCGACCCGGTGGAAGCGCTGGAACAGCTGCGGCAGCTCTTCGGCCACGATCCCCACGCCGGTGTCGGCCACGGTGAGCCGGAAGCCGTCGTCGTCGCCGTGGAGCGCGACGTCGATGCCGCCGACGAACGTGTACTTGACGGCGTTGGCCAGCAGGTTGACGACGACCTTCTCCCACATCCGCGGGTCGACGTAGGCCGGGCGGTCGAGGGGTGGGCAGTCGACGGTGAGGCGCAGCCCGGCGCGCTCGGTCGCGGCGCGGAAGATGCCGGCGAGCTCCGAGGTGAACGTGGCGACGTCGGTCTCGACCCGCACCGGGTTGGCCCGGCCGGCCTCGATGCTGGCGAAGTCGAGCAGGTCGTTGACCAGCCGCTGCAGCCGCTGGCCGTTGCGCATCGCCAGCTGCAGCTGCTCCTGGGCGCCGGGGGGCAGCGGATCGTCGGGATCGTCCAGGACGTCGCCGATCGGGCCCAGCAGCAGGGTGAGCGGGGTGCGCAGCTCGTGGCTGACGTCGGAGAAGAAGGTGGTCTTCGCGCGGTCGAGCTCGGCCAGGGACTCGGCGCGCAGGCGCTCGGTCTCGAACGCACGGATGTTGGCCACGACGGCGGCGAACTGGCCGGCCACCAGCTCGTGGAAGGACCGGTACTCGTCGTCCAGCGCGCGGTTGGGGCTCTTCCCGACGAGGAGGTACCCCAGCGGCTCCGCCTCGCGGGAGGCCGAGACGGGCAGGACCAGCGCCTCGGTCACCGCGTCGCCGAAGGGGCCGCCGGTGAGGCCCAGGTGGCCGACCTCGGTGGGTAGTTCGCCTGGGACCGCTACCTCCGGCAGGAGCGCGGGATCGCACCCGGTGGCCGCCACCAGCCGGTAGCGCCGGTCGCCCGGCCCGGTCAGGTAGACCGCCGCGAACGGCAGGTCGAGGACGTCGCCCTCCAGGGAGCGGCACATGGCGGTGACGGTCTCCCGTTCGTCGCCCAGGTGGCCGCCGGCGAGCGAGAGCTCGTGCAGCAGCCGCTGCCGCCGCTCGCCGAGGATCTGACCGGTCACCTCCGTGCAGACGCCGTGCATGCCGGCGACCGCGCCGTCGTCGTCGAACGCCGGCGCGTGCGAGACGGTGAAGTAGGTCTCCTCGCGGTACCCCGACCGTTCCAGCAGGAGCAGGAGACCGGGCAGCCAGGAGGCCTCGAGCGTCTCCATGGCGTGCGCGATCGGCGGTCCCAGGGCGTCCCAGCCCTCGGCCAGGGTGACGCGGATGTCCTCCCCGATCGCCGGGTGCTTCGCGCCGATGAAGGGGGCGTAGGCGTCGTTGTAGAACTGCGTGAACTCCGGGCCCCACGTGAGGACCATCGGGAACTTCGACACCAGCACCGTCCGGACGGCGTGCCGCAGGCCGGCCGGCCACGACTCGACCGGCCCGACCGGGCTGCTCGCCCAGTCGTGGGCAGCCATGAGCCGCCCGGCGTCACCACCCGCGGCGAACAGCTCGCCGCCTCCGGGCCCCGAGGACACGGGAACCACACTCACCTCCAGCCGACGACAGGCGCGCCTGACCCGGCTCTCACGTCGCGTCCTGGACGCTACCCGGCGTCCCTGACCGCCGGCTCGCGTCCTCCTACAGGCGCTCGACCACGTGGTCGATGCACGCGGTCAGCGCGCTCACGTCGTCCGGGTCGACGGCGGGGAACATGCCCACGCGCAGCTGGTTGCGGCCCAGCTTGCGGTAGGGCTCCACGTCGACGACGCCGTTGGCCCGGAGCGTCTTCGCGATGGCGGCGGCGTCCACGGAGTCCGCGAAGTCGATGGTGCCGACGACGAGGGAGCGGTGCGCGGGGTCGGCCACGAACGGGGTGGCGTAATCCGACTTCTCCGCCCAGCCGTAGAGCCGGCTCGACGAGTCGCTGGTCCGGGCGACCGCACCGGACAGGCCGCCGAGGGAGAGCAGCCAGCGGATCTGGTCGGCCAGCAGGAACAGCGTCGCGACGGCCGGGGTGTTGTAGGTCTGGTCCTTGGACGAGTTGTCGACCGCGATCGACAGGTCGAGGAAGCCGGGGATCCAGCGCCCGGAGGCCTTGATCTCGGCGACCCGGGCCAGGGCGTCCCCGGACATCAGCGCCACCCACAGCCCGCCGTCGGCGGCGAAGGACTTCTGCGGGGCGAAGTAGTAGACGTCGGTCTGCCCGATGTCGACCGGCAGGCCACCGGCGCCGCTGGTGGCGTCGATGAGGACCAGCGCGTCGTCGTCGCCGCCGTGCGGCCGCTCGATCGGCGCCATCACGCCGGTCGAGGTCTCGTTGTGGGCCCAGCCGTAGGCGTCGATGCCGGCCTGGCCCCGCGGCAGCGCCAGCGAGCCGGGCTCGCCCTTCGCGATGACCGGGTCGCCCAGGAAGGGCGTCTCCGTGACGCCGGAGGCGAACTTGGCGGAGAACTCGCCGTAGGTGCCGAAGGCCGCGCGGTCGCGGATCAGGCCGAACGCGGCGGCGTCCCAGAACGCCGTCGTCCCGCCGTTGCCCAGGACCACCTCGTAGCCGTCGGGCAGGTCGAACAGCTGGGTCAGCCCCTCGCGGATCTCCCGGACCAGGTTCTTCACCGGCGCCTGCCGGTGGGAGGTGCCCATGACCGCGGCGCCCTCGCCGGCCAGCGCGCGCAGCGCCTCGGGGCGGACCTTGGAGGGTCCGCAGCCGAACCGGCCGTCGGCGGGCAGGAGCTCTGCGGGGATGGTGATGGTCACCGGGCGTGCCTCTCGGTTCTCGTTAGCGGGGCGAACGACGACGGCCCGGGACCGCAGGGGAGCGGGACCGGGCCGTCGAGGTCAGGGAGTGCGCCTTCAGGCAGGCGCGACCTGCGTCGTGGCCTTGGTCTGGATGGTGTCCCAGCCCTCGACCTCCTCGGGCTTGCGCGGCTCGGGACCGATGTAGCGGGCCGAGGGGCGCACGAGGCGGCCGGTGTTCTTCTGCTCGAGGATGTGGGCGCACCAGCCGGCGGTGCGGGCACAGGTGAACATCGAGGTGAACATGTGGCTGGGCACCTCGGCGAAGTCGAGGACGATCGCCGCCCAGAACTCGACGTTGGTCTCGACCGGGCGGTCGGGACGGCGCTCGCGCAGCTCCTTGAGCGCGGCGTTCTCCAGGGCGAGAGCGGCCTCGAAGCGGGGCGCGCCCAGCTCCTCGGCGGAGCGGCGGAGCACGCGGGCGCGGGGGTCCTCGGCGCGGTAGACCCGGTGGCCGAAGCCCATCAACCGCTCCTTGCGGTCGAGCAGGTCCTTGACGTACTTCTCGGCGTCGCCGGTCTTCTCCACCTCGTCGAGCATGTGCAGGACGCGGGAGGGGGCGCCGCCGTGCAGCGGGCCCGACATGGCGCCGATGGCGCCCGACAGCGAGGCGGCCACGTCGGCGCCGGTGGAGGCGATGACGCGGGCGGTGAAGGTGGAGGCGTTCATGCCGTGCTCGGCGGCCGACGTCCAGTAGGCGTCGACGGCGGCGACGTGGCGGGGGTCGGGCTCGCCGCGCCAGCGGATCATGAACCGCTCGACGATGGTCGACGCCTCGTCGACCCGCTTCTGCGGGACGGCGGGGATGCCGATGCCGCGGGCGGACTGGGCGACGTAGGACAGCGCCATGACGGCGGCCCGGGCGAGCTCCTCGCGGGCCTCCTCGGCGTCGATGTCCAGCAGCGGGCGGTAGCCCCAGATGGGCGTCAGCATCGCCAGGGCGGCCTGGACGTCGACGCGCACGTCGCCGGTGTGCACGGGGATCGGGAACGGCTCGGCCGGCGGCAGGCCAGGGCCGAACTTCCCGTCGACCAGGAGGGCCCAGACGTTGCCGAAGGTCACCTTGCCGACGAGGTCCTCGATGTCGACGCCGCGATAGCGGAGGGCGCCGCCGTCCTTGTCCGGTTCGGCGATCTCGGTCTCGAAGGCGATGACGCCTTCCAGGCCGGGTACGAAGTCGTCGGCCATCTCGCATGCTCCTCTGCGCGCGGACCCTGCGCGCCGGGGGGATGGCACGCAGATTGCCTTCCGACACTAGGCCGTGCGGGGACGCCCGGTGCAGGCGGGGCCGCTCCGGGCCTGGTGGGGAGCCCTCTCCGCGTGCTGCGGGGATCCCGCGCGGCCCGCCTTCGCGAGCCGGTGCCGGCGGACGGTGCCAGCATGGCGGCGTGCCCGACCTCACCCGCATGCGCAACGACTACACCGCCGGCCGGCTGACCGAGGAGGAGCTCGCGTCCACCTGGGTGGAGCAGTTCGACAGGTGGTTCGCCGACGTCGTGGCCGCGGAACTGCCCGAGCCCAACGCCGTGGTGCTGGCCACGGCCGACGCCGACGGCGCCCCGGACGCCCGGGTCGTGCTGATGAAGGGCTACGACGAGTACGGCGTCGTCTTCGGCACCAGCTACGCGTCGGCCAAGGGCGCGCAGCTGGCCGCCAACCCGCGCGCCGCGCTCGTCTTCCCCTGGCACGCGCTGCAGCGGCAGGTCCGGATGGCCGGCCGGGTGGAGAGGATCGGGCCCACCGCCTCCGACGGGCTGTGGGACCCCCGGCCGCGGGGGTCGCAGCTCGCGGCGGTGGCCTCGGTGCAGTCGACGGTCGTGGACTCGCGGGAGGAGCTCGCCGAGCGGGTGCGCCTGCTCGACGAGCAGACGCCGGGGGAGAAGGTGCCCCGCCCCGAGATCTGGGGCGGCTACCGGGTGATCCCCGACCGCGTGGAGTTCTGGCAGGGCGGCAAGGACCGGCTGCACGACCGGCTGCGGTTCGTGCGGGACGACGAGGAAGGCGGCGGCTGGGTCGTGCAGCGGCTCGCCCCATGACGTCTCCCGTCGACCCCGTCGAGGGAGGCAAGGCGGTCGAGGAGCCGGTCCCCGTCACCGGGAGGCGCGGCTGGGCGATCGACACCACGCCGCTGCGCAACCCGCACTACCGGCGGCTGTTCTGGGGCGTCGCGGCGACGATGCTCGGCCAGCAGATGACGCTGGTCGCCGTCCCGTTCCAGGTCTACGCGCTCACCGGGTCGTCGCTGCTGGTCGGCGTCACCTCGATCGTCGCCCTGGTGCCGCTGATCGTCTTCGGGCTCCTCGGCGGGGCGATCGCGGACGCGATGGACCGGCGCCGGCTGATGCTCATCACCTCGGTCGGTGCGGCGGTGACGAGCGCACTGCTCGCCCTGCAGGCGCTGCTGCCGGGCGGCGGCAACCTGGTGCTGCTGTGGATCCTCACCGCCTGCGTGTCCGGCTTCGCCGCGGTCAACCAGCCGACCCGCAGCGCCGTGATCCCGGCGATCGTCGGCCCGGCCGGCGTCCCCGCGGCCAACGCGCTGGCCATGACGGTGCGGCAGGCCGGCGTGATCGTCGGCCCGCTGCTGGCCGGCGTCCTGATCGGTATGGGGGAGCTGTTCCTCGCCTACGCGATCGACGCGCTGGGCTTCCTGGTGGCCGCGGTGCTGCTGCGCGGGCTGCCGTCGCTGCCGCCGCACGGCGTCGAGGGGCCGCTCCGGCTGCGGGCCGCCGTCCGCGGGGTGGGGGAGGGCTTCGCCTTCCTGCGCACCCAGCCGGTCCTGCTGATGACGTTCGTCGTCGACATCATCGCGATGATGTTCGCCTGGCCGCAGGCGGTCTTCCCCGAGCTCTCGGAGACCAGGTACGCCGAGTCGCCGAACAGCCTGGGCTGGCTGTTCGCCGGGGTGTCGATCGGCGCGCTGGTCATGGGGCTCACGTCGGGCTGGGTCTCGCGGGTCGACCGCCAGGGCGCCGTCGTCCTCGCCGCGATCGCGGTGTGGGGCGTGGCGATCATCGGCTTCGGGCTGGCGCCGACGCTCTGGCTCGCCGTCCTGTGCCTGGCCGTGGCCGGCGCCGGCGACATGGTCAGCGCCGTCCTGCGCTCCTCGATGCTCCAGCTCGCCGCGCCGGACGACATGCGCGGCCGGATGCAGGGCGTGTTCATCGTGGTCGTCGCGGGTGGGCCGCGGCTGGGCGACCTGCGGGCCGGGGCCATCGCGAGCGCCGCGTCGGTCAGCGTGGCGATGGTGTCCGGCGGCGTGGTCGTCGTCGTGGCGATGGCCGTGGTGGCGCTGGTGGTCCCGTCCTTCTGGCTCTTCCGCGCGTCGCGCTCGGCGGTGGCGGCCCGGCCGGGCTCGCCCGCCCCCGAGAGTGGCGAGGACCGGCCGGGCAGCGCGTAACACTGCCACGGCTACGACACGTTCCGGTATCGCTCGACCGGGCGCGGGCGTGAGCCGCCCGAGGGCGGGGAGACGGGGCCTCGCTGGACCGCTGGAGGCCCCGGAACCCCGCCCTCGCGGTGTAGATCGGCGATGAGGCCCTACTTCGGGGAAGTAGGGCTCCAGGACGGCGGCCGGACCCCTACTTCCCGGAAGTAGGGCGCGTCGTCAGGCGAGGGCGCCGGCCACCACCTTCAGGTCGGCGACGAGCGCCTCGTAGGCCGCGTCGCGGGCCTCGTCGGGCGTCCGCAGGATCGCCGACGGGTGCGTCGTCGCGAGCATCCACGTCTGCGCGGGCGCGCCCTCGTCCGGCTCGTCGTCGTCCGCCTCCTGCGAGCCGTCGTCGACCACCGGGGCGACACCGGGCGGGGTCCACGGGATCAGCCGGCCGCGGTCCTTGGTGATCCGGAAGGACGGCGAGATCAGCGCCTTGGCCGCCGTGGCCCCCAGGCAGACGACCACCTCCGGCTGGAGGACGGCGAACTCAGCCTCCAGCCACGGGCGGCACGCGCGCAGGTGCTCCGGGCCGGGCGTCTGGTGGATCCGCCGCTTGCCCTTCACGGTGAAGCGGAAGTGCTTGACCGCGTTGGAGATGTAGGCGTCGCGGCGGTCGATGCCGGCGTCGCCCAGCGCCTTGTCCAGCAGCCGCCCTGCCGGGCCGACGAACGGCTCGCCCTTGCGGTCCTCCTGGTCGCCGGGCTGCTCGCCGACGAACACGATGCGCGCCGTCTCGGGCCCCTCGCCGAAGACCGTCTGGGTCGCCGGCTCCCACAGCTCGCACGCGCGGCAGCCGGCGGCCGCGGCGCGCAGGCCGTCGAGCCCCACGCCGGTCGGCGGCTGGGCGACTCCCTGCTCGACGCTCATGTCCCGATGACACCGCAGTGGCGCGCCGGGCGCGAGGCGAGGGGCGGATACGGTGCGTGACAGGACCGTTCCACCTACTGCTGGGGGAGATGTGCTCGAGTTCGACGGGCTTCACAAGAGCTTCGGCGACAACCGTGTCCTGGACGGGGTCGGCTTCACCGTCGCCCCCGGGTCGATGTTCGGGTTCTGCGGGTCCAACGGCGCCGGCAAGACGACGACGATGCGCATCGCCATGGGCCTGGTGCGACCCGACGCGGGGGAGGTCCGCTGGCGCGGGCAGGCCCTGGACCAGGGCATCCGCCGGCGCATCGGCTACATGCCGGAGGAGCGCGGGCTCTACCCGAAGATGAAGGTCGGCGAGCAGGTCGCCTACTTCGCCCGGCTGCACGGGCTGGACGGCGCCGCGGCGACGCGGGCCGCCGACGAGTGGGTCGAGCGGCTCGGCCTGGCCGCCCGCCGCGGGGACGCCGTGGAGAAGCTGTCGCTGGGCAACCAGCAGCGCGTCCAGCTGGCGGCCGCGCTGGTCAGCCGCCCCGAGGTGCTGATCCTCGACGAGCCCTTCTCCGGCCTCGACCCGATCGGTGTCGACTCCCTCGCCGAGGCGCTGCTGAGCCAGGCCCGCGAGGGCGTGCCGGTCGTCTTCTCCAGCCACCAGCTCGACCTCGTGGAGCGGCTCTGCGACTCCGTCGGGATCCTGGCCCGGGGCCGCATGGTGGCGACCGGGACCGTCGAGGAGCTGCGCCGCCGCGAGGCCGGCCGCCTGCTGCGGGTGATCGCCCCGGACGCCGGTCCCGACTGGGCAGCCGCGCTGCCGGGCGTGCGGGTGGTCTCCGAGCGCGCCGGCGACACCGTGCTCGAGCTCGCCGACGGCGGCGACGACCAGGCAGTGCTCGCCGCCGCCCTGCGCACCGGGCGGGTCACCCACTTCGCCTGGCAGCAGCCCTCGCTCGTGGAGCTCTTCCGCGAGGCCGTCGCCACCCCGACCCCGCAGGAGGTGGCGGCGTGAGCGAGCCGCGGAGCCTGAGCAGCGCGTCCCTCGTCCGCCTGGTCGCCCGGCGGGAGGTCCACGCGCGGATCCGGGACAAGAACTTCATCATCAGCTCGGTCGTGATCATCCTGGTGCTGCTCGGCACCCTGGGCCTGCAGGTGGCCCTCGACTCGGGCGGCGACGAGGTCCGGGTCGGTGTCGTCGGTGACGCACCCGGCGTGGAGCAGGCGCTCGAGGCGCAGGGGACGGTCCTGGACGTCGACGTCACCGTGGTCGGCCTGGACGACGAGGCGGACGCCCGGGCGGCCGTCGAGGACGAGGACGTCGACGGCGCGCTGCTCACCGGCGGCGCGGAGCCCGAGCTCCTCGTGCAGCAGGAGGCCGGGGGCGCGCTGCAGGCCGTGGTGCAGGGCGCGGTCACGCAGCTGGCGATCGCCGAGCAGCTCAGCGAGGCGGGGATCTCCGGGCTGGCCAGCCCCGAGGTGGCGGTCACCGCGCTCGACCCCGATGCCGACCAGGACAGCCAGCGCGTCGTCGCCGCGGTCATCGGGGCGGGCCTGCTCTACGGCCTGCTGATCCTCTTCGGCCAGTTCATCGCCCAGGGCGTGGTGGAGGAGAAGGCCAGCCGGGTCGTCGAGCTGCTCCTGGCCACGATGAAGCCGTGGCAGCTCCTGGCCGGCAAGATCCTCGGGCTCGGCCTGCTCGGGCTGGCCCAGATCGTGGTCATCGCCGTCGTGGGCGTGGCCGGGGCCATCACCCTGGACATCGTCGACATCCCCGGTGAGCTCATCGGCACGGCCGTGTCGGTCGTCCTCTGGTTCGTGCTGGCCTACGCCTTCTACGCGGCGATCTTCGCGGTGGCGGCGTCCCTCGTGAGCCGCCAGGAGGACCTCGGCACGGTCCTGATGCCGACGACGCTGGTCCTCGTCGCGGCCTTCGTCGTGGGCATCCAGGCGTCCTCCGACCCCGACGGCACCCTGGCGCGGGTCACCTCCCTCGTGCCCGGCCTCTCGCCGCTGGTCATGCCCGTCCGGCAGGCAGCGGGGGAGGTGGCGGTCTGGGAGATCGCCCTGGCCGTCGTCCTGATGCTCGCCGCGATCGCGCTGATCGTGCGGCTGGGCGGCCGGATCTACGCCGGCGCGCTGCTCCGCACCGGAGGCAAGCTGAAGATGCGGGAGGCGCTCAGGGCCGAGCGCGTGTGAACCGGTTGGGCGCAATGCGTCGCGGGTAGCCGCGCGGCATGGGCATGCAGCTGGGCTACACGATGATGACCGAGCAGGCCGGGCCGAAGGACCTCGTCAGCCACGTGGTGGGCGCCGAGGCGGCCGGGTTCGACTTCGCGGTGAGCAGTGACCACTACTTCCCGTGGCTGGACGAGATGGGGCACTCGCCGCACGCGTGGACGGTGCTCGGCGCGGCCGCGCAGGCCACCAGCCGCATCCCGCTGACCACCTACGTCACCTGCCCGAGCTTCCGGTACCACCCGGCGATCGTGGCGCAGAAGGCGGCGACGCTGCAGATCCTGTCCGACGGCCGGTTCACGCTCGGCCTCGGCGCGGGGGAGAACCTCAACGAGCACGTGGTCGGGGCGGGCTGGCCGCCGGCCGACGTCCGCCAGGAGATGCTGGAGGAGGCCATCCACATCATCCGCGACCTGTTCGACGGCGACGGCTACACCAACTTCCGCGGCGAGCACTTCGACGTCGAGTCCGCGAAGCTCTGGGACCTGCCGGAGAAGCGGGTGCCGATCGGGGTCGCCGCCGGTGGCAAGCAGGCGGCCACGATCGCCGGCGAGCTGGCCGACGCCCTGATCGCCACCGATCCCGAGCGCGAGCTGGTCGAGCAGTTCGAGGCCGCCGGTGGCGCCGGCAAGCCGAAGATCGCCCAGATGCCGATCAGCTACGGCACGGACAAGGCCGCCGCCGTCACGCGGGCGCACACGCTCTTCCGCTGGTTCGGCCTCGGCTGGAAGGTCAACGCCGAGCTGCCCGGGCCGTCGGCGTTCGACTCGGCGAGCTCCTTCGTGCGCGAGGAGGACGTCGAGAGCAGCATCCCGTGCGGCGACGACGTCGAGGCCGTGATCGAGGGCGCGAAGGAGTACGCCGACGCCGGCTTCACGCACCTGGCGCTCGTGCAGATCGGCGGCGACCAGCAGGCGCCGTACCTGGAGTGGACCGAGAAGACGCTGCTGCCCGCCTGGCGCGAGGCCTTCGGCAGCTGACCGGCACGCACACCTTGGGGTGAGGTCATCCCGCCGGGGGGCGCGGGCAGCGTTCCCCGGCGGCAATCATCGGCGGCATGACCGAGGACCTCGACGCCCGCCTCCAGGCGCTGCAGTCCTCCGACGACGTCTACGCGCTGATCGACCTCGGCTGCGACCTGGCCGACGTCGGGAGGCAGACAGACGCCGAGTGGTGCTTCCGCCGCGCCGCCGACCTCGGCGACACCGTCGCCTCCTTCAACCTCGGCAACGCGCTCGCCGCCCAGAAGCGGTTCCCCGAGGCGGTCGAGGCGTACGAGGTCGCGATCGCCGGCGGCGAGGCCGACGCCTGGCGCAACCTCGGCAAGGTCCTCGAGGACCTCGGCGACCTCGCCGGGGCCATGCGCGCCTACCGCGGCGCCGTCCAGGCCGGTGACCTCGAGGGCGGGCTGCAGCTGGCCTTCCTCCTGCGCGAGCAGGGCGAGCGGCACGCCGCCATGGACGTCGCGGTGGAGATCGCCGCGATGGGCGACCAGGAGGCCGCCGCCGTCGTCGCCTGCTGGCGCTGGTGCGCCACGATGGACCCGTCGCTCGAGCCCGACCTCCGCGCCGGCGCCGACCACTTCCCGGCCGCCCGCGCCGACCTCGCGCACCTGCTGCGCGAGACCGGCCGCAAGGACGAGGCCCGGTTCCAGCTGGAGAAGGGCGCCAAGCGCGGTGAGGCCGTGGCCTGGCTGCCGCTGGGCAACTTCTACGCCGACGAGATGAACGACGACGAGGCGGCCGAGGAGGCCTACCGCGGGGGGATCGCCGCGGGCGAGGCGTACTGCCACCACAACCTGGCCGTGCTGCTGGCCGAGCGGGGGGACTTCGACGGCGCCGTCGAGCAGTTCCGGCTGGGTGCGGCGGCCGGCGACCAGCTCGCCGCGGACGCCCTCCGAGAGCTCGAGCACGGCTGACGACCCGCGAGATCTGCACACTCGTGCCCATCAGGCTCTGATGGCCACGAGTGTGCAGATCTCGGGCCCGACATGAGGCCGTTACACGGGGGCCGGATACTGCCCGCGTGTCCGAAGCCACAGTCGACGTCGCCGACCTGCGTCCCTCCGGTTCCCCTGACGGGGCGGACCGGGCCGATGACGCCCCCCTCCGCGACGACATCCGCCTGCTGGGACGCGTCCTCGGCGAGGTGATCGGGTCGCAGGCGGGGCAGGACGTCCTCGACCTGGTCGAGTCCACCCGGGTGGAGGCGTTCAAGATCCGCCGGTCCGAGATGGACCGCGCGGAGCTGGCGCAGCGCCTCTCCGGGCTCGACGTCCGCTCGTCGAACCACGTCATCCGCGCCTTCAGCCACTTCTCGGTGCTGGCCAACCTGGCGGAGGACATCCACCACGAGCGCCGCCGCCGGTTCCACCGCCGCGAGGGCTCGCCGCCGCAGACCGGCAGCCTGGCCGCGACCATGGCCCTGCTCGACGACGCCGACCTCGACGCCGACGTGGTCGCGCGCGAGCTCGCCGGCGCCCTGGTGTGCCCGGTCGTCACCGCGCACCCGACCGAGGTGCGGCGCAAGACGATCTCCCAGGTGCAGCGGCACATCGCCGAGCTGATCCGGCAGCGCGACCGCTCGGCCGGCGGCGAGGTCGACGACGCCCGGTGGTCGGCCGAGCTGTGGCGCTCGGTGCTCACCCTCTGGCAGACGGCGCTGCTGCGGCTCTCGCGGCTGCGCCTGCAGGACGAGATCGACGAGGCGCTGCGCTACTACGACCTGTCGCTGTTCGAGGTCGTCCCGGCCATCAACGCCGAGCTCCGGCGGGCGTTCGAGGAGCGCTGGCCCGACGCCGGCCTCCTCCGCCGACCCATGCTCCTGCCGGGCTCGTGGATCGGCGGCGACCGGGACGGCAACCCGTTCGTCACCGCCGACGCGCTGCGCCGGGCCACGAGCCGCCAGGCCGAGACGGCGCTGGCCCACCACCTCGACGAGCTGGAGGCGCTGCGCGGCGAGCTGTCGATGTCCGACCGGCTCGTCACCCCGACGCCCGAGCTCTACCACCTGGCCGACGCGTCCCGGGACGACTCACCGTTCCGCGCCGACGAGCCCTACCGCCGCGCCCTCAACGGCATCTCCGCCCGCCTCGCGGCCACCGCGCACGCGGTCCTCGGCCGCGTGCCCGGCCCCGCACCGGAGACGCCGCTGCCCCCGTACGAGTCGCCCGACGAGCTCCGCGCGGACCTCGACGTCGTCGACGCCTCGCTGCGCAGCCATGGCGCCGGGGCGCTCGCCGACGACCGGCTGCTGCGGCTGCGCGAGGCCGTCGAGGTCTTCGGCTTCCACCTGTGCGGGCTGGACATGCGGCAGAACTCCTCGGTCCACGAGGAGGTCGTCGGCGAGCTGCTGGCCTGGGCCGGTGTCTGCGACGACTACGCCTCCCTCGACGAGGAGGCGCGGGTCGAGCTGCTGGCCGGGGAGCTGACGCTGCGGCGGCCGCTGGTGCGCCCCGGCGCCGAGCTCTCCGACACCGCCCGCGGCGAGCTCGACGTGCTGCTGGCCGCCGCCGACCAGGTGGCGCTGCTCGGCCCGCGCACGGTCCCGAACTACGTCATCAGCATGTGCGAGTCGGTGAGCGACGTCCTCGAGGTCGCCGTCCTGCTCAAGGAGGTCGGCCTGCTCGACCCCGGCGCGGAAGGCGGGCCGACGTCGTCGGTCGGCATCTCGCCGCTGTTCGAGACCATCGGCGACCTCCAGGCCGCCGGGACGACGCTCGCCGCGATGCTCGACCAGCCGCTGTACCGCTCGCTGGTCGCCTCCCGGGGCGAGCAGCAGGAGGTCATGCTCGGCTACTCCGACAGCAACAAGGACGGCGGCTACCTCGCCGCCAACTGGGCGCTGTACCGCGCCGAGCTCGACCTCGTGGAGGTCGCGCGCGCCGAGGGCATCCGGCTGCGGCTGTTCCACGGGCGCGGCGGGACCGTGGGGCGCGGCGGCGGGCCCAGCTACGAGGCCATCCGCGCGCAGCCCCCGGGCGCGGTCGCCGGCGCGCTGCGGATCACCGAGCAGGGCGAGGTCATCGCCGCCAAGTACGCCGACCCCGACCTGGCCCGGCGCAACCTGGAGGCCCTCGTGGCGGCCACCCTCGAGGCCAGTCTCCTCGACATCGAGGGCCTCGGCGACGACGCGGAGCCGGCCTACGCGCTGCTCGACGACCTCGCCGGTCGCGCCCAGCAGGCCTACCGCGCTCTGGTGCACGACACGCCGGGCTTCGTGGAGTGGTTCCGCGCCGCGACGCCGATCAAGGAGCTGGGCGAGCTCAACATCGGCAGCCGTCCGCCGTCGCGCAAGGCGGGCGATTCGATCGCCGACCTGCGCGCCATCCCGTGGGTGTTCAGCTGGTCGCAGGCGCGGATCATGCTGCCGGGCTGGTACGGGACCGGCTCGGCGCTGGAGTCGTGGGTCGACGGTGACGACGCGAAGCTCGAGCGGCTGCGCGAGCTGCACCGGACCTGGCCGTTCTTCCGCACGGTGCTCTCCAACATGGGCATGGTGCTGGCCAAGACCGACCTGGACCTCGCCGCGCGCTACGCCGAGCTGGTGCCCGACGAGGACCTGCGGGCGCGCGTCTTCGACCAGATCACCGCCGAGCACGAGCGCACCTGCCGGATGCTGCTGGCCGTGACCGGCGACGACCAGCTGCTGGCCGACAACCCGTCTCTGGCCCGGTCGATCCGCAACCGCTTCCCCTACCTGGAGCCGCTGCACCACCTGCAGGTGGAGATGCTGCGCCGCCGCCGGGCGGGTGAGGACGACGAGCTGACCAGCCGCAACATCCACCTGACGATCAACGGCATCGCGACCGCCCTGCGCAACAGTGGCTGACCACCGCGTCGCCGCCGGCGGGCCGGACCTCGGCTGCGCGGCGGCGTCGCTGGCGCTGGCGCCGGCGGCGCTGGCCCCCGCGGTCAGCGACCCCGCCTACCGGGTGCTCGTCGGCGACGACGGGACGGCGGTGCTCCTGCGCCGGCAGTGGACCGCCGAGGGCGTCTCCGAGGCGGTGCTGCTCGCCGACTCGGGCGTCGGCCCGGACGCCCCCGCCGTCCTGGCGACCGCCTCGGCGTGGGGCTGCGACCGGGTGCGCGACCGGCCGGGTGGGCGCGGTGTCCGGCCGGTTCCCGCACCAGGAGGAGAAGACCCGCTGAGCGCGCGGTTCCTGCACCTCGCCGCGCTGGCCGCGACGCGGGTGGAGACGGCGGTGGCCCTGGCCCGCGGTACCGGCGAGGACCGCGTCAAGGCCGACGGCAGCCCTTCGGTGGCCGCCGACGAGGCGGCCCACGTGGCGGCCGCGGAGGTCCTCGCGGACCTCGGCGTGCCGGTGCTCAGCGAGGAGCGCACCGACGGCGAGGTGGCCGGTGACGAACCCTGGGTGGTGCTCGACCCCCTCGACGGCACCGGGAACTTCCGCGCCGGCCTCCCGCCGTGGGCCTTCTCCGCCGGGTTGGTGCGGGCCGGCCGGCCCGTCGCCGGCGTCGTCGTCGACCTGTCGTCGGGGCGTCGCTGGTGGGCCGACGGCGAGCGCGCCTGGCGGGACGGCCTGCCGGTCGCGCCGCGGCCCGGCAGCACCGTCGTCGTCCCGTCCGCGCCGGCCGGGGGCACGGTCGTCGTGCCGGGGCCGGCCCACCGGGTCCGGGTCACCGGCTGCACCGCGGTGGAGCTGTGCCTGGTCGCCGACGGTTCGGCCGCCGCCTGGCACGACATCGACCGCAGCGGCACGCACGCGCACGACGTGGCCGGCGCGCTGGCGGTGCTGCTGTCGGCCGGGGGTGCCGCGCTGATGCCCGACGGCACGCCCGTTCGGTTGGCGCCCGACACCTCGGCGAAGCTGCGGTTCGTGGCGGCCTCCTCGCACGGGGCCGCGGCCGAGCTCCTGCGCGCGGTCGGCTAGCGCGCGGCGGCCGCCCGCACGGCGGCCATCAGCGACTCCCGCTCGTGCAGCGTCGTCCTGGCGCGGCCACGGGTCGCGCCGAGCGCGGCCTCGGCGGCGTCGATCGCCCGCCAGTCCTCGAGCAGCACCGGTTCGGCACCCCGTGCCACGAGCTCGTCGACCAGGTCGCCGACCGGGCCGCCCACCCGCAGTTCCCCGGCGGCGACGTCGGCCAGGAGCGCGGCCACCGTCTCGCGGGCGTCGTGCTTGTTGTGCCCCACCACGCCGCTGGGCCCGCGCTTGATCCAGCCGGCCACGTACTCGCCGGGGGACACCGCGCCGTCGCGGAGCACCCGGCCGGTGTCGTTGGGCACCGTCCCCGACCGCTCGTCCACCGGCAGCCCCGGCAGCGGGACGCCGCGGTAGCCGACGGAGCGCACCACCAGGTCCGCCGGCAGCACCTCCAGCTCGCCGGTGCCCATGGCCCGCCCGTCGCCGTCGACCGCGGTCCGCTCCACCTCGATGCCGGTGACCCGGTCGGTGCCGAGCAGCCGGACCGGACGGCGGAAGAAGCGCAGCCGCAGCCGCACCCGGTCCGGCGCCGCCGCGTGGTCGGCCCAGCCACGGAGGACGGCGAGGTTGCGGCTGACGTTGCGGTCGGCCGCGGCGTGCTCCTCGGCGAGCGGGTCGAGCTCCAGCTCGGCCGGGTCCACCAGCACGGTGGCCTCGGCGAGGCCGTCGAGCTCCCGCAGCTCCTGGGTCGTGAACGTGGCCTGGGCCGGTCCCCGCCGGCCGAGGACGGTGACCTCCTCGACCGGGGCCGCGGCGAGGACGTCGAGCACGTGCTGCGGCATGTCGGTCGGCTCGAGCTCCTCGGGGGTCCGCGACAGCACCCGCGCGACGTCGAGCGCGACGTTGCCGACCCCGATGACCACGGCCGACCGCACGCCGGCCAGCGCGGCCTCGACGCGGGCCCGGTCCGCGTCGGGGTGGCCGGTGTACCAGGCGACCAGGTCGGTGGCGGCGAGGCTGCCCGGCAGCTGCTCGCCCTCGATGCCCAGCTGCCGGTCCAGCGAGGCGCCGTACGTGTAGATCACCGCGTCCACGTGCCGCCGCAGCTCGGGGAGGGAGATGTCCACGCCGACGTCGACGTTGCCGACGAAGCGGACCAGCGGGTGGTCGAGGAAGCGGTGCAGGGTGTCGCGGATGGCCCGCATCTTCGGGTGGTCGGGCGCGATGCCGTGCCGGACCAGGCCGAACGGCGTCGGCAGCCGGTCGATCAGGTCGACGGCGACCGGGACGTCGTCCTGGCGGGTCAGGGCGTCCGCCGCGTAGATCCCGGCGGGCCCGGCGCCGATCACCGCGACGCGCAGCGGGCGCTCGGCCGACGGGGGACGGGACGCGGCGTCGGCGGGCACGCCTGGCATCCTGACCCGGCCCGGGCCGTTCGCACCAGCCCGGACCCCGCCGCCGCCCGCCCTGGAGGACCGTTGTCCGTCGTCGTCGTCGCCACCATCACCCCGAAGCCCGACCAGGTCGACGCCGTCCGCGACGCGATCCTGACCGCGGTGCCGAAGGTGCACGAGGAGCCCGGCTGCGAGCTCTACGCGCTGCACGAGGGCGACGGCTCGTTCGTCATGGTCGAGCGGTGGGAGAGCCCCGAGGCGCTGAAGGTGCACGGTCGCGCCGAGGCGCTCACCACGCTGGGCGGGGCGATCGCCGACAAGCTGGCCGCGCCGCTGGACGTCCGCCGGCTGGCGCCGGTCCCGGCCGGCGAGGCGGGCAAGGGCGCGCTCTAGGCCTCAGCAGGCGACGTTGCGGTCCCACTCGTCGCGGACGTACTGGCTGAGGACCACCTCGCCGTCGGGGACGAGCGGGTCGTCGTCGCAGGCCGCCTCGGCCTGGTCGGCGGTGACCGAGCCGGCCAGCCAGCTGTCCAGCTCGGCCAGGACGCTGTCGTCGTCCACCTCGCCGACGATCTGGCCCCACTGGCGGCCGGTCGAGTAGATGCCGACCTCGGCGTCCCGCGAGAGCAGGTAGGCCGCCATGCCCTCGAGCGTCGCACGGTTGCGGTCGTCGGCCTCGGCGGACCCGTACTGCCAGGTGTTCATCGTCTCGACGTCGAGCCACCACACGTACCGGGAGGGCTGGCTGTCGACCCGCGCCGCACGGGCGGCCGGGGTGAAGAACGACAGGACGCTGTTCTCCGCCCGCTCCCAGCCGTACTCCCACGAGCACGCCGTCGAGTTCGTCCCGTCGCACGGGCCGTAGGGCGTGGAGCCGCTCTGCGGCCAGGTGGTCACCTCGTCGAGCAGCTGCCCCGGGTTGGCGGTGTTGAGGTACAGCTGGGCCCGCGGCTGGCCGGCCACCTCACCGGAGGACTCCCACGCCCAGGTCAGCTGCTCCTGCAGGCAGGGGTTGGCCCGGGTGGACAGCCCGCCGTTGACGCCGACGACGGCGAACGCGCGCTCGCGCGGCAGGTCGGTGTCGCACTGGGGGTGCGACACGTCGTAGCCGACGGAGGTGTCCGCCCAGGCCGCCCCGGGCACGGCGACGGCCGCCGCGACCCCGCAGGCCACGACGGCGATCCTCCGCGCTGACGATGCCATCGGCGGCGAAGGTACACGGGTTGCGGCCGGTGGTGCCGGGCCGTCACGGAACCGCAAAGTCGCTGGTCGGCAGGCCTAGGTCGCCTGGCAGACCGGGCACCAGTAGAGGTTGCGCCCCACCATGACCTCGGTCTGCACCGGTGTGCCGCAGATCCGGCAGGGCAGTCCCGTGCGCCGGTAGACGTAGTGCGCGTCGTCGCGCTGCACCGCGCCCCGTCGCCGCGTCCGGTCCTCCGGCCGGGTGGTCACGATGCGGCCCATGCGGACGCCGGCCCGCATGAGGGTCACCAGGTCCGCCCACATCGCCCGCCACAGATCGGCGTCGACGGCGCGGCCCGGGCGGAACGGCGAGACGCCGTGCCGGAACAGCAGCTCGGCCCGGTAGACGTTGCCCACGCCGGCGAGCACCGACTGGTCCATGAGCAGGGCGCCGATCGCCGTCCGGCTGCCGGCGATGCGGCGGTGGGCCCGGGTGCCGTCGGCCCGCCGCCGGAGGGGATCGGGGCCGAGCCGGTCGAGGATCGCCTTCACCTCCGGCTCGGCGAGCACCTCGCACGCGGTGGGGCCGCGCAGGTCGGTCCAGACGCCGGTGCCGTCGGGCCCCTCGGCGGTCCACCGCATCCGCAGCGCACCCTTCGGCGGGGGCGGGTCACCCGTGCCACCGGTGAACGTTCCGTACAGGCCGAGGTGCACGTGCAGCACGTCGCCGCCGAAGTCGGCGAACAGGTGCTTGCCGTAGGACCAGACCTCCTCCAGCACCCGCCCGTCGAGCAGGGCGGCGCCGGCGTCGAACCGTCCCTGGGGGCTGGTGACCCGGACCGGTCGCCCGGCGAAGGTCTGCTGCTGCTCCCGCGCCAGGCGGTAGAGCGTGTGCCCCTCAGGCACCGGCGGTCCTCCGGATCCCGGTCGCGGTCACGAGGACCGGACCTACTGGTAGCGGGCGAGCGCTTCCTGGCGCTCGGCGGCGTGCTCGACGATCGGCTCGGGGTAGCCGGCCGGGGGTCCTCCCGGTGCCAGCCACGGCTCGTGGACGTGGGCGGTCGGGACGTCGCGCAGCTCGGGCACCCAGCGGCGCACGTAGTCGCCGTCCGGGTCGAACTGCCTGCCCTGCTTGGTCGGGTTGAAGACCCGGTAGTACGGCGAGGCGTCGGTGCCCGTACCCGCGACCCACTGCCAGCCGTGGTTGTTGCTGGCGAGGTCGCCGTCGACCAGGTGCTGCAGGAAGTGGCGGGCTCCCCGCCGCCAGTCCAGGTGCAGGTCCTTCACCAGGAACGAGGCCACGATCATCCGCACCCGGTTGTGCACGTAGGCCTCGCCGAGGAGCTGGCGCATGCCGGCGTCGACGATCGGGTAGCCGGTGCGGCCCTCCGCCCAGGCGGCGAAGTGCGCGTCGGCCTCGGGCCCGGTGTCGTACGCGATGGCGCCGGTGCGGGCGTCGAGCGGCTCCCGCGCCGACTCCGGCCGGTGCCAGACGACGTCGGCGTAGAACTCGCGCCAGGCGAGCTCGTCGGTGAAGCGCCGGACCGCTTCGGTGGCCTCGTGGTCCTCCGCGAGGTCGGCGAGCAGCGTGCGCGGGTGCAGGCAGCCGTACTTCAGGTAGGGCGAGAGCCGGCTGGTGCCGTCGGTGCCCGGGAGGTTGCGGGTCTCGGGGTAGCCGGGCAGGAGTTCGTCGCGGAACCGCTCCCAGGCGGCAAGAGCCGCGGCCTCCCCGGCAGGCGGGAGCCGCACGTCGCCGAGGTCCTGGTCCGGCGGCAGGCCGTCCGACGGCACGTCCCGCAGCCAGGGCACCCGCTCCGGCCGCGGTGCCGGGGCCCGCCAGCCGTGCGCCCGCCAGGCCCGCGCGAAGGGGGAGAACACCCGGAAGGGCTCGCCGTCCTGCTTGGTGACCCGGCCGGGCGTGACCGCGTAGGGGGAGCCGGTCGCCACGATCGGGACGTCGCCGAGCGCGGCCTCGACCTCGGCGTCGCGCCGGCGGCCGTAGGGCCCGGCGTCGGCCGACACGTGCACGCCCGTCGCCCCGACCTCCCGAACCAGCGCCGGCAGGACGGCGGCCGGGTCGCCGGAGCGGACCACCAGCGCGCCGCCGAGCGACTCGTCCAGCGCGGCCAGGCAGTCGCGCAGGAACTGGCGGCGTGGCCCGCCGGCCGGCTCCCACAGCCGGGGGTCGACCACGAACACCGGCAGGACGTCGCCGCCCGCCCCCGCGTCGTCCACCGCGGCGAGCAGGGCGGGGTGGTCGGCCAGCCGCAGGTCGCGGCGGAACCACAGCAGCGACGTCGGCACCTGCGGAGCGTAGGCAGGGACCGCCGGAGCCGCAGGTCAGCGGTCGGCGGTCGCCAGCCCGAAGTGCGGGCGGTCGTCGGCGGCGACGAGGTCGGTCAGCTCGGGATGCTGCTGGATGTAGTGGCGGACGAAGGAGCAGTAGGGGAGGACTGTCAGCCCTCGCTCGCGGGCGGCGTCGAGCACGCCGGCGACGAGCTGCGTGCCGATGCCGCGGCCGCCGACACCGGGGTCCACCTCGGTGTGCGGCAAGGTCATCGTGCTGCCGTCGACGTGGTAGCTGGCCAGACCGACGACCCGGCCGTCGAGCCGGATCTCGAAGCGTCCCTTCTCGGGGACGTCCACCACCTTCGTGTCCATCGTCCTCGTCCTTCCGTCCCCCGGCGCCGTTGCCGGAGCCCGACGTGTACCCGGAAAGGTAGTCGCGGGATGCACAGGTTGGTCTCACCTGTGGTGACGAGTCGGGTGTGGCGGGTGTTCCCCGGGGCACCGGATAGCCTCTTGCCATCGGCGCGGCGATCACCGCTCGTCACGCCGCCGCCCCCGTAGCTCAGGGGATAGAGCATCGGTTTCCTAAACCGTGTGCCGCAGGTTCGAATCCTGCCGGGGGCACCAGGGCGGCCTGAACGGCCCGGCCGGGCCGTTCAGGCGACCGGCCGGGCGCTCAGGTCGTCGATCCGCACGGTCACCGGCGCGTTGGTGACGCTCCCGGACAGGTACGTCGCCACGCCCACCGCACCGGCGCTCTGCAGGCCCGCGAACGTGTCCGTCGCGGTCGTCTGCCACGCCGTCGGCTCCGGCGTGCCCGCCGGCCACACCTTCAGCCGGAGAGTCGTCGGATTGGTGCCGGTCGTCTGCATGCGGACGGAGAGCTGCGACCCCGCCGCGTAGGTGATCGACGTCGGCAGCGTGACCGCCGGGGCGAGGCCGACCAGCGTGCCGTTCCCCTTCAGCGCGGTGAGCTGGACGGTGATCCGCCCGGTGGCCGACATGACCAGCCGGGCCCGGTACTCGTTGTTGGCGCTGACCCGCCGCCCGACGACGTCGAGGTACAGGCCGTTGCCGGTCGGCACCTTGTCCAGCGACAGCGTCGTGCGGAGGTCGGTGTCGCTGCTCGGCGTCGCACCGAGCCAGGCCGAGCGGCTCTGGCCGGCGCTCGGCGAGGTGATCGCCCCGGACCCGCCGTTGACGGCGAAGTTCGCCGTGGTGCCGTTGACCGACCACGCTCCGCCGACGTCCGCCGTCCCGAGGCCGTTCGTGACGGTGCGCCCGAAGGCGTCGACGACGAAGTCGACCGGTCCCGGAGGTGGCTCGGTGACCGTGACCGGCTTGGTCACGCTGTTCGTCGCCCCAGCGCTGTCGGTGACGGTCAGCGTCACCTGGTACGTGCCTGCCTGGGCGTAGGTGTGGCTGGGCTGGGCGCCGCTGCCCGGGGCGGTGTTGTCGCCGAAGTCCCACGCGTAGGTGGAGATCGGTCCCTCGGGGTCGCTGGAGCCGCGGCCGTCGAAGGTCGCCGTCAGGTTGTTCGTGGTGGACGAGAACGCCGCCGTGGGCCCGGCGTTGGGCGGCGGGGTGCCGCGGTGGATGGCGAAGGTGTCGGTGAACGTCCCGGCCGCGACCGGCACGAACCGTGCGGTCAGGTGGTCGGCCGTCGCCTCGACGTCGAGGAAGCCGTCGGTCGGGCTCAGGTTGCCGCCCGAGGCGGTGGCGAAGTAGCCGGCCTCCGTGTCGGCCAGGTTGACGGTGCGCCGCTCCTGACCGCCCAGTCCGGACGTCGCGAAGACCGTGCCCGCACCCTGGATCATGCTGGCGTCGCTGTCGACGACGCAGTCGGGGTCGGCGGTACCGGCGGGCACGGTCGCGCAACCGGACCTCGGCCCCAGCTGGTGCGTGCGCTGGTAGAGGTGCTCGTGCCCGTGCAGGACCAGGTCGACGCGCTTGCTGATCAGCATGTTGGTGAAGTCGGCGCCGATCTCGCAGGTGTAGTTCCCCATGGAGTAGCAGGGCTTGTGCGCGCTGACGACCACCCACGGGATGCCGTTCGAGCGGGCGCCGTCGATGGCGGCGGCGGTCCAGTTGTAGCGCGGCGACCCGGCGGCGTAGGACCACGTGCTGTCGGGGAACTGGAGCGCCGGCGACACCATGACGAACCGGACGACCGGATCCACCTGCGGGACGTCGACGTAGTACTGCCGCCCGTAGGTCCCGACGGCACCTTCCAGCTGGTTGGGCAGGCAGGCCGAGAAGTCGTTGATGTTGCCGTCCTGGCCGTTGCTCTCGTGGTTCCCGGCGAGGAGCTCGAAGGGGTAACCGGCGCCCATCTTGGACGTGACCCGGTCGCACCACGCCTGTTCGGAGCCCGGGCCCGCATAGGAGAGGTCCCCCAGGGTGACCGTCAGGTCCGGGTCGACGGCCTTCATGCCCGCCAGCACCGAGTCGGTCGTGCCCTTGCTGCCGAAGTCGCCGACGGCGGTGAAGTGCACGACGCCGGCCTCGTCGGCGCTCTGCGCCGGCGATCCGGGACCGACCGCGATCACGACGAGGCCGGCGACGGCGATCTGCGCGAGCATGCGGGTACGCACGGCCGGCCTCCTACTGACGGCACGCGACGCCGCCGTTCCCGTGCGGGAGCCGGTGTGGCCCCCGTCACCGCGGCGCGCACCGTAACTCCGGACGGCGCCCGCCGTAAGGGGTGCTGTCGCGGCCTGGAACCGGCCGGATGGCGGGTTCCCCCTGGCGGGTGACGTGCGGGGCCGGACCTGGCGGTTCCGGCCCGCCGGGGACGGAGGCGCCGCAGGGCAGTCCGGCGAACTAGCGTCAGGCCATGATCGTCGGCCTGGTCGAGCTGGCTCTGGTCATGGCGGTGCTCGGTCTCCTGGCCTTCGGCGCGGTCGCGTTCTGGCGCGCCCTGCAGGGAGAGCCGGGAGGAGCGCGCCGGCTGCCGTCACGGCAGCGGGCCGAGCTCGCGGCGGCCATCGCCCAGGCGCGGTGGGTGCCGGCCCACGAGGAGGTGGACGGGACCACGCGCGTGCTGGTGCGGAAGACCTACACGGGTCTCGACGGCCGGCCGGTCGTGCTCGACGAGCGGGTGCTCGAGTCCTTCCCCGCGCGCGATCCGGCCTGGGAGGCCCGCTTCACCGAGGCGATGTCCGCCGCGCGCTACCGCTGCGAGTACCTGAACGCCGAGGAGGCGGAGTAGCCGCGCGAGCGTCCGCGACCTCGTCCGGACGGGTGCCGGCGTCGTCGGCCTCCCGTGCCTGGCGCGCGGTCCGCTCGACCAGCTCGACGATGGTGCCCGGACGGTCGGACTGCGGCGCGTGGCCGGCGGCCAGCAGCGGGCGGAACCGGGACCTGGGCACCAGCGGCAGGTAGCGGACGGTCTGGCCCATGGCGATCCAGTCGGCGGTGCCCTGGACGAGCAGGACCGGGCAGTCGACGTGCCCCAGCCCGCGGGGGACGTCGAGCAGCAGCGCCCAGAGGAGCATGCGCCAGTAGTCCCGGGAGTCGGCGAAGCCCTCGCGCAGGCCGATCGCCTCCTCCGGGCTGGTGGCCCACGGCCGGGCCTTGAGCGGCAGCATGAGGGCGGTCCGGCCCAGGGCCGAGCGCGACAGCGGGCCGATGAGCGGCGCGACAGTCCGCCCCACCAGCCGGGCGACGGCCATCCCGGTGCCCTGGAGGACGCGCTCGGGCCAGATGTTCAGCCCGGACGGCGCGATCGACACGACCGAGCGGGCCCGGCCGCGCCGCGCCAGCTCGATGGCGACGCGTGCGCCCAGCGAGTTCCCCAGCACGTGTGCCCGGCCGACCCCCACGGCGTCGAGGCTCTGCTCGACCGCGTCCGTGATCGCCGCGACGGTCGGCCGCTGCAGCAGGTGCGGCGAGCGGCCGGCCCCCGGGAGGTCCATGTTGACGACGTCGAACCGCTCCTCCAGCGCGGGCAGGACCGCGGTGAAGTCCCGGCGCGAGCTGCCCCAGCCGTGCAGCAGGAGGAGGGGCTCCCCGGCGCCGGACCGGGTGGAGAACAGCGGTGCGGTCATCCGGGCGCGGTACCCGGTGCGGGCGGCGCCGACCCGTGACCCTCCCCACCGCGCCCGTCGCCCGGGAGGAACCGCGGGGCGCGGCAGGATGGAGCCATGAGCCAGGTCGTCGCCACCGCCGAACGAGTCGTCCGCGCCCCCGCCGAGCAGGTGCGGACAGCCCTCGCCGACTACGAGGGCGCCCGCCGCCGCGCACTGCCGGAGCAGTTCAGCGACTACCGGGTCGAGGCCGGTGGGCAGGGTGCGGGGACGCGGGTGCACTGGCGCTTCGCGGCGACCGCCAAGCGCGTCCGTGACCAGCTGCTGGTCGTCACCGAACCCACCGCCGACTCGCTGGTGGAGTCCGACGCCAACTCTTCGATGGTCACCACGTGGACCGTGCTCCCCGCCGACGCCGGCGTCTCGACGGTGCGGGTGCGGACCACCTGGAACGGCGCGGGCGGGATCGGCGGCTTCTTCGAGCGCACGTTCGCCCCGAAGGGGCTGCGCCGGGTGCACGAGCAGGTCCTGGAGCGTCTCGAGGCGGAGCTCGCCGGCCGCTGAGCCGCGGCACGACCGCCGCCGGGAGGGGACGATGGCCGGGTGACCGCCGCGCCCCTCGCCGACCCCCGCCCGGAGGCGGGGGTCGACGCGCTCGCCGACCTCCTCGCCGACGGCGACGCCGTCGTCCTGTCCGGGGCCGGCCTGTCCACCGACTCCGGCATCCCCGACTACCGGGGGGCCACCGGCAGCCTCCGCCGGCACACGCCGATGACATACCAGACCTTCACCCGCGACCCGCGGGGCCGGCACCGGTACTGGGCGCGCAGCTTCGTGGGCTGGCGGCAGATCCGGGCCGCGCGGCCCAACGACGGGCACCGTGCCGTCGGCGACCTGCAGGCGGCCGGGCTGATCGGCGGCGTCATCACCCAGAACGTCGACGGGCTGCACCAGGCCGGCGGCGCCCGGGACGTCGTCGAGCTGCACGGCGGGCTCGACCGGACCGTCTGCCTCGGCTGCGGTGACGTCGCCGGCCGGGCGGAGCTGGACGAGCGGCTGCGCGCGGCGAACCCGCACTTCGGGCCCCGCACGGACGAGATCAACCCCGACGGCGACGCGGAGCTGCCCGACGAGGTGCTCGACGGCTTCGTGATGGTCGACTGCCAGGCCTGCGGTGGCGGGCCGCTCAAGCCCGACGTCGTCTTCTTCGGCGAGACGGTGCCGCGCGACCGCGTCGAGCACTGCTTCGGCCTGGTCGAGGAAGCAGGGAGCCTCGTCGTCCTAGGCTCGTCGTTGACGGTGATGAGCGGTTACCGGTTCGTGCTGCGGGCCGCGAAGCTCGGCATCCCGGTCGCGATCGTCAACGTCGGGCCGACCCGCGGGGACGCGAAGGCCGACGTGCGCGTCGACGCCCCGCTGGGCGTCGTCCTGCCGGCGCTGGCCGCTCGCCTCGGCGCGTGACCCGCGAGGTCGGCCGGACCGACGACGGCCGGTACGTCGTCGTCAACGGCAGGCGGTGGCGCACCGCCGACCCGGCCCTGCCCGGCGACGTGCGGGAGCGGCTGCTGCACCACCTGGGGGTGGCCCGGTCAGCCGTGCGGACGGCGGGACGCGCGGGCGACGAGGCCGCGGTGGCCGCCGCCCGCGCCCGGGTGCAGCTCGCGAAGACCGGGCTGGGGGAGCGGGGTCCGGCCTGGTGGGACCAGGACGACGCCGAGCGGCGGGCCCGCTGGGAGACCGCGCTGCGCGAGCTCGACGCCTGAAAGAGACTGGCGACGGTGCAGACCTTCCTCCCCGTCGCCGACTTCGCCGAGTCGGCCCGTCTCCTCGACAACCCCCGGCTCGGCAAGCAGCGCGTGGAGTGCCTCCAGGTCCTCCGCGCGCTCGAGCTGCCCGACTACGGCTGGGCCAACCACCCGGTCGTGACCATGTGGCGGGGGCGCACCGCCGGGCTGGTCGTCTACTCCCTGGCGATGGTGCGCATCTGGCGGGAACGCGGCTTCGCCGACACCACCGAGTCGCTCATCGCGGAGTTCGCACCCGACGCCGCGGGTCTGACGCAGGCCGAGGCGGCGGCGGCCGGGCTGCTGCCCAGCTGGGTCGGGGACGAGGAGCTGCACCTGTCGCACCGGTCCAACCTGCTGGCCAAGGACCCGGGCTTCTACCGCGCCCGGTTCCCGGGCGACCCCGACGACCTCCCGTACAAGTGGCCCGGCTCCGACGACGTGCCGCCGACGCCGGCGCCCGAGGGCGTCGGCGTGTGGGTCGTGCGGCCGCGCGCCCACAACGAGCTCGGCGCCTGCCTCGCCGCCGGCGTGGTCGGGCTGGGCACCCAGTCGGGCATCGACGTGGACGCGACCGGCATGACCCCGGCCGAGCTGCGGGTCCTGTCCAAGGAGCTGTCGGGACGGCGCCCCGCCAAGGACCTGCGCCAGCTGTCGGCGTTCCTCGACGAGATGGCGCCCGGCGACCGCGTCGGGCTGCCGGTCGAGCACGGGGCCGGGCTGCTGCTGGGCGAGGTGGTGGGGGACTACCTCTTCCAGGGCCGCGAGCTGCTCCCGCACCGCCGGCCGGCCCGGTGGGAGCGGGTGGTCCCCCGCTCGGCGGCGTTGCCGCCGGCGACGCTGCAGGACCCCCGCGCCCTGTTCCGGGTGGTGCTCGACCCGGCGGCCGTGGCCTAGCTCCCCGGGAGCGGCACGTTCTGCAGGCGCACCTGGCCGCGGGCGACGAGCTTGCCGTCCTCGGCGCGGGTGAGCACCACCTGCCAGAGCTGGAGCGTCCGGCCCTGCTGGATCGGCTCGGCCACCACGTCGACGGCACCCGTGGAGACAGGCCGCACGAAGTCGGTGTTGTTGTTCACGCCCACCGCGAACTGGCCCCGTTCGAGAACCGCGGCGCTGGCCCCGATGCTCGCCGCCGACTCGATGATCGCGCAGTAGACACCACCGTGGACCACCCCCCAGGGCGTGTGCTGGTCGGGGCCCAGCTCCGCGCGGCCGGTGACGCGGGTGCCGGTCATCTCGACGGGGTCGAAGCCGGTGGCGGCGACGAAGGCGCTCGACGACGCCCGGTCGACCGACGGCAGGTCGGTGCTCACGCGTCCCACACCAGGCAGAAGGGGTGCCCGACCGGGTCGGCGTAGACCCGGAAGTCGCCGCCGCCACCGGGGAGCCGCCGGGCGCCGAGGGCCAGCACCTTCGGCTCGGCCTCGTCGACGTCGGCCACGCGGATGTCGAGGTGGAACTGCTGCGGGCGGTTCGGGTCCGGCCAGTCGGGGGGCTGGAGGTCGGGCGCCTGCTGGAACGCGATCCGGTACCCCGCACCGGTGATGACGACCCAGTCGTCGCCCGGCGAGCCCTTCACCTCCATGCCGAGCAGCTGGGCGTAGAAGCCGGCGAGGGCATGGGCGTCGGGTGCGTCGATGACGACGGAGTGCAGCTGACCGATCATGAGCCCATCCTGGTGGCGGGTCGCGGGGGACGACAGGCGGGATGCGGCCGGGAGTCGCCGGGATCCGGCCATCCGGGCGGTGTGGTCGCTCCCTGGGGCGTACCGGAGGATCGGTGCGTGCCCTCTCCCCAGCTCGGCTCCCTGACCTGGCTCCCCGTGGCCGACCGGCCCGACCTCCTGGCTCCGCCGGTCGCGGCGGCGGTGCCGCTGCTCGGCGGCGCCGCCTGGGTCGCCGAGATCGACGACGAGCTGGCCGACACCGCCGCGTTCAGCGAGGCCTACGGGGTGCCCCTCGAGGCGTCGGCGAACTGCGTCGTCGTCGCGGCCCGTCGCGCCGGCCAGACGACCCTCGCCGCCTGCGTCGTCCTCGCCACGACCCGCGCCGACGTCAACGGCCTCGTCCGCCGCCACCTCGACGCCCGCAAGGCGTCGTTCGCGCCGCAGGACGTCGCGGTCGCCGAGTCGGGGATGGCGTTCGGCGGCATCACCCCGCTCGGGCTGCCCGACGGCTGGCCCGTCCTCGTGGACCCGGCCGTCGCCGCCGCGGACCTCCTGGTCATCGGCTCCGGGATCCGGGGCAGCAAGCTCGCCGTGCCGGGCGCGGTGCTGGCCGGCCTGCCGGCGGCGCAGGTGCTGGACGGCCTCGGGCGACCGCTGGCCCCGGTGCCGGCCGAGCCGGCCCCGGCGCCGGCGCGACCGCTCCGGGCGCCGGACGACAGCGATGTCGGGTGGGGCGACCGACCGGCCGACCCGTCCGACGACGACCGCCGCTACCTCGAGGACCGGCCCCCGCACTGGGGGAGCGACTGACTAAGGACCCTCCTGCCCCCCGCCACTCGCAAGGTCGCGGCGGGACCCTGCAGGAGGGCCGTTCCAGGCCGTCCCTGACTGCTGCGCCCGCAGCAGGTCCCGGATCTCCACCAGCAGCTCGACCTGCGTCGGCTCGGCCGGTCCGGCCTCCTCCCCGCGCTTGCGGCGCTCCGCGATCGTCTTCAGGGGCAGCACCACCACGAAGTAGAGGACCGCCGCGGTCAGCACGAACGTGATCAGCTGGTTGACGAACGCGCCCCAGTCGAAGGTCTGGCCGTCGACGGTGAAGGTGCCGCCCGTCACGCCCCCGCCCCCGACGAGGCCGATGAGCGGCTCGAGGAACGAGCTCGTGAACGACCCGACGAGCAGGGTGAACGCGGTCCCGATGACGACGGCGACGGCCAGGTCGACGACGTTGCCGCGCAGCAGGAAGTCCTTGAAGCCCTTGATCATCGCTCCATCCACGCACAGCGGCGGCCCGTCGTCCACGAGGCGCATCAGGGTGGCGGCAGGCTGAGGGTCAGCGTCGCGGTGGTCGACGCCGCCGCGAGCCGGGCGGCGGTCTCCCCGTCCACGGCGAGCAGGAGCAAACCGACGGCCGCGTCACGCTCACCGGCGCCCTCGCCCGGGACGGCGAGGACCAGGGCCGCCGCGGCGACGACCTCCGCCGTGCCGGCGTCGGGTGCGGTCGCCAGGACGTCGACGCGGTCGCCGGCGCGGACGAGCGCGGCCACGGCGAGGTCCGCCAGCCGGACCGGCGCGGCGACCTGCCCCTCCGGCAGCAGGGCGGTCAGGCCGGCACCGACGAGCCGGACGTCGGTGACCGGCTCCCCGGCGCGGACCGGGGCGGCGAGCACCCGTCCGGCGAGGGACGACGGCTCGGGGGTCACGCCGGCGGGGACCGAGCCCGCCGGGAGCCGGGCGACGGAGAGGTCGCCGGTGGTGAGCACCGTGCCGGGCGGTAGGTCGGTCGCGGCCACGGTCACCGCGGCCTCGGCCGCGTGCTCCGCCGTGGCGGGGGAGTCGGGCCGGAGGGCCAGCACCAGGGCGAGGGCGGCGAGCAGCACGGCGGCCCCGCGGCGGGCGGTGTGCAGCGGGTGGCGCGGACGGCGGAGGCGGAGCACCCGCCCAGCCTCGCCCGGGCAGCACCCGCGTGGGAGACGTCCCCGCGGGCTGTGGAGCGAGCCGTCCGCTGTGGACGGCGCCGGCTCACCGGGTCAGTTGGCGGCCTTCGACGAGGAGCCGGACGACGTGCTCGCGGCCGACGTGGACGACGAGCTCTCCTTCGACGACGACGACGTGGAGGAGGACGAGGAACCGCTGGACGACGCGCTCTCCGAGGAGGACGAGGACTTGCGGCTGTCGGTCCGGTAGAAGCCCGAGCCCTTGAAGACCACGCCGACCGAGCCGTAGACCTTGCGCACCGGCGCGCCGCACTCCGGGCACTCGCTCACCGGGGCGTCGCTGAAGGACTGCACGACCTCGAACTCGTGCTTCCCCTCGGGGTTGGTGCAGGCGTACTGGTACGTGGGCACGACGGGTCTCCCTGGTGGTGCGGAAAGTTCGCGGCCGGCTGGCACTCGCACCCGGCGACTGCCAATGATGCGCCATCCGCGCGGGTCCGTCCACGCACCGTGCAGAGCGTCACGCGTCCGCGGGACCCGACGACACCGGCCGGGCCGGTCGGTCAGGCCGAGCCGCTCCACCGCATGCCGAGGATCACCGTGTCGTCCTTCTTGCCGCCGCTGGACAGGGTGGCCATGAGGTCGTCGAGCATCGCGGGGAGCGGGCGGTCCCCGGCTGCCGCGGCCGCCGAGCGGAGGCGGTCCAGACCGGCGTCGATGACCTCGCCGCTGCGCTCCACGGCGCCGTCGGTGAAGGCCAGGAGGGTCGCGGGTCCGGGCACGTCCACGGTCACCGCGGTCGGCGGGGCGGGGCTGGGGATGCCGACCGGCGGGGAGACGGGGCACTCGAGCAGCCGGGCGCCGTCCTCGCCGACGACCACCGGGCCGAAGTGCCCGGCCGACACCAGCCTGAGCCGGCCGGCCGAGACGTCGAGCTGGCCGAGCAGGACCGTTGCGAACTGGTGCTCGGTGTCGATGTCGAGCAGGCAGCGCAGCTTGGTCAGCACCGTCTCGATGCAGTGGCCCTCGGCGAGGTAGGCGCGCACCGCGAAGCGCAGCGACGCCATGGTGGTGGCCGCTGGGAGCCCGCGACCGGACACGTCGCCCACGACGAACACCACGCACCCGGGCCGGACCTCGATGACGTCGTACCAGTCGCCGCCGACCGCCAGCTCGTCGACACCCGCCACGTAGCGGGCGTCGGCCTGGACGCCGCAGAGCTCGGGCAGGACCGGGAGGAGCGCGTGCTGCAGCGTGCCGGCGATGCCGCGCTGCTGGCGGTAGAGCCGGTCGTTCTCGGCGGCGAGCCCCTCCGCCACCGCCCGGCGGCGGGACACGAACTCGACGACGGTCACGGCGCCGACCGCCAGCGCGCAGCCGACCCCCAGCACGATCCACGGCAGGGCCTCCGCCAGCGGCCCGGACAGCGGAGCACGCGAGGCGCCCACGACGGTGACCGAGGTGTCGCCGAACGGCACGCCGGTGCGCTGCGGGTCGCCGCCGATCGGCGTGGGCGCCGTGGCCTGCAGGAGCTGGTCGGGGTCGGCCTGGGTGCCGAGGTACAGGGCCAGGTCGAGACCGGCCAGGGGGGAGCCGTCGTCGGCCGCCGCCTGCTCGCCGTCCGGGAGCGGGGACTCGGCGTACACGAGGAGGTCGCCCGCGCCCTCGGCCGGCATGAGGCCGTACGCCAGCCGGCGCGGCTCGCCCGGGAGGATCCCGAGGATCCGCAGCTGCCCGTCGGGCTGCAGGCCGGTCAGGTCGTCGGCCCCCGCTGCCGGCAGCAACGGCTCCACGCCCTGGAGGGCCAGCTGCTCGGCGCGGCCGTCGGTGACCCGCCACAGCGACAGCGACTGACCGGTCTGCTTCAGCTGCGTCGCCCCGAACCGGGCGAAGGAGCCGGGGTTGGCGTTCGTGTTGACGGCGACGGCACCGACGTCGGCCAGCTGCACCTGCAGCACCGCCGCCTGGGTGCTGAGCAGTGTCCCGACCTGCGCGAGCTGGCGGTCGAGCAGCCGTTCCTCGCTGTGCGTGGTCACCCGCCACGTCAGGAAGGCGAGGATCCCGGTGATCGCCAGCAGCAGGACCGCGACGACGATGCTCACCTTGCGTAGTCGGACGGTAACCATGTCGTTGCGCAGACTAACCGTCGCAGAGGGCGACACGCCCGGGTTCCGGAAAACGGATCCACCGGCCGCCCACGGGGCGGTGGCAACGCCCGTTGCTGGACCTCCACTACGGTCTGCCCCGTGACGGACCGGTGGCTCGACGACGAGCAGCAGCGGACCTGGCGCGCCTGGCTCACGGTGTCGGAGCTGGTGCCCCGCGCGCTGGACGCCCAACTGCAGCGCGACGCCGGGATCAGCCACGCGGCGTACGTCGTCCTGGCGATGCTGTCGGAGTCACCGACCCGCAGCCGGCGGATGAGCGACCTCGCCCGCCGGGCCAACCAGTCGCAGAGCCGGCTGTCGCACACCGTGGCGCGGCTCGAGGAGCGCGGCTGGGTCCGGCGGGAGCGCGCCACGGACGACGGCCGTGGCAACCTCGCCGTCCTCACCGACGCCGGCTGGGACGTGGTGGTCGCGGTCGCTCCCGGGCACGTCGACGCCGTCCGGGAGGCGGTGTTCGGCCCGCTGACCGCCGAGCAGACCCGGGTCCTGGGCGAGGCGTTCGAGGCGATCGCCGGCAAGCTGGACCCCGACCGCAGCCTTCGCGTCCAGGACGGCGCCGACCTCGGCTGATCGGCTTCAGGGGAGGTGGCGGAGGTAGGACTCCGGCCGCTCGAGGAACTGCCGCCAGCTCGCCGTGAGCTCGAGGTCGGGCCACTGCGTCTCGCGCAGCCCCCACGGGCCGACCTCGAGGAGCCTCGCTCCGGGGAGCGCCGCCACGAGGGGGGAGTGGGTGGCGACGACGGTCTGCGCACCCCCGGCGACGAGTTCGGCGAGCATCGTGACCAGAGCCAGCGTGCCGGTGAACGACAGCGCGGCATCGGGCTCGTCCAGCAGGTAGAGGCCCCGCGGCGAGGCCCGTGAGCCCAGCAGGGACAGGAAGCCCTCGCCGTGCGACAGCTCGTGGTACGACACCTCGGGCCGGTGCCAGCTGCGGTTCTCCTCCAGGTAGCTGTACAGGCCGTGCAGGGTCTCGTCACGGAGGAAGTAGGCCCAGCGGTCGGCGCCCGGTGAGCGCTCGACGACCAGGCCGAGGGACCCGGGTTCGCTGGCCCGGGTGACGTGCCGGGCGCCCACGGAGCCGCCCTCGGCGTTGAGCCCCAGGGCGGCCGCGAGCACCTCGAGGACCGTCGACTTCCCCGAGCCGTTCTCGCCCACGAGCACCGTCGCGCCCGGGCCCAGCTCCAGGCCCTCGCGCAGGATGTGGGCCACGGCGGGCACGGTCGCCGGCCAGCCTTCATCCGGCGGCGGGGCCAGCGGGTCCGGCTTCAGTCGGCGCACGGGGCGGCGGTCCACGGCCGCATCCTGGCTCATCGGGCCGCACCCACCCTCACCGTGCGGAGGACGGCGCCGACCTCGGCTAGCGCCCCAGGTGCCGGTACCGGTGCAGCCGGCTCCGGTAGCGCTCGGTGTCGTCGCGGCCCAGCAGCCCGGCCAGCTCCTCGCCGAGCACCCGGCCGAGCCGGAGGCAGAACTCGTTCGGCTCGTCGGCGGCGTCGGGCCGCTCGGGCACGACGCGGTCGACGATCCCGGCCCGCCAGAGGTCGGTCGCCCGGACCCCCTGGTGGGCGGCCATCTCGTCGGCGCGGTCGACGGTGCGGTGCACGATCGCCGATGCGCCCTCGGGAGGCAGCGGGCCCAGCCAGCCGTTGGCCGCCGCCAGGACCCGGTCGGCGGGCACGAGGGCCAGCGCGCCACCGCCGGTGCCCTGGCCGAGGAGCACCGCGAGCGTGGGCGCCTTCAGCACCACCAGGTCGTGCAGGCAGCGGGCGATCTCCCCGGCCAGCCCGCCCTCCTCCGCCTCGCGGGAGAGCGCGGCGCCGGGGGTGTCGATCAGCGTGATCAGCGGCAGCCGCAGCTCCTCGGCCAGGTGCATGCCGCGACGGGCCTCGCGCAGCGCGGCCGGTCCGAGCGGCGCCGACAGCGACTGGCCGCGCCGGTCCTGGCCGAGCACCACGCACGGCGCGCCCCCGAACCGGGCCAGCGCGAGCAGCAGGCCGGGGTCCTTCTCGCCGGCCCCGGTGCCCGACAGCCCGACGACGTCGGTCGCCGCGGTCCGGAGCAGCCGGCGGACGCCGGGCCGGTCCTCCCTTCGCGAGGCCGTCACGACCTCCCACGCGCTCCGGCCGTCCTCGGGGTCGTCGGCGTCGGTGCCGTCCTCCGCCGTGGGCTTCTCCGCGCCGCTCACGTCGGTGTGCCAGGTCTGCCGCGCGGCCAGCACCCGCAAGGCCCGGTCGGCGAGGTCGGCGACCTCCTCGTGCGGGACGACGGCGTCGATCAGCCCGCGCTCGGCCATGTGCTCGGCGGTCTGCACCCCCTCGGGGAACGGCTCGCCGTACAGGGCCTCGTACACCCGCGCGCCGAGGAAGCCGATCGCGGCGCCCGGCTCGGCGATGGTCACGTGCCCGAGCGACCCCCACGAGGCCAGGACCCCGCCGAAGGTCGGGTTGCGCAGGTAGACCAGGTAGGGCAGCCCCGCCTGCTTGTGCCGGGCGATGGCCGCGGTGATCCCCACCATCTGCAGGAAGGCGACGGTGCCCTCCTGCATCCGGGTGCCGCCCGAGACGGGCGCCGCCAGAAGCGGGAGCCCCTCGTCGGTGGCCCGCTCGACGGCCGCGATCAGCCGCTCGGCCGCGGCCACGCCGATGGACCCGGCCAGGAAGCCGAATTCCCCGGCGACCACGGCGACGCGACGGCCGCGCAGCCGCCCCTCGCCGGTGATGATCGACTCGTCCTGCCGCGACTTCTCGGCCGCCGCCCGGAGCTCCGCGGCGTAGGACTCGGGCACGTCGCGCTGGCGGACGGGTGCGTCCCACGACGTCCAGGACCCGGGGTCGAGGACGAGGTCCCGCAGCGACCGGGCGTCGAGGCGGGCCGGCTTCTCCGTCACGACTCCAGCCAGGCGCGGATGGCGTCGCCGTCGGCGCCGAGCACCGGGGGAGCGGTGTGGTCCCGCCGGGTCGTCTCCGTCTCGCCGTCCGGACCGGGGGCGAAGAACCGCAGGGGCGGGCCGGGCAGCTGCAGCCGGCCCAGCGTCGCGTGGTCGACGTCGACGAGCAGTCCCTGGGACAGGGTCTGGTCCCACCCGTAGACCTCGTCGATCGTGCGGACCTTCCCCGCCGGGATGCCGGCGGCCGCGAGGCGGGCCAGGAGCTCCTCGGCGGGGATGTCCGCGAACGCCTCCTCGAGCAGCGCGATGACCTGCTGCCGGTTGTCCACGCGCTCGCCGTTGGTGGCCATGCCCGGGGCCTCGGGGTCGAAGCCGAACTCGGCGCAGAGCTTGCGCCAGAGGCCCTCGGACCCGCAGGACAGCTGCACGCTCCCGCCCCAGCAGTGGAACAGGCCGTAGGGCGCGATCGAGGGGTGGTGGTTGCCCTGCGCGTGGCCGACCTTCCCGGCCACCGTCCACGCCGTCCCCTGGAAGGCGTGCACGCCGACGATCGCCGCCAGGAGCGACGTGCGCACGACCTGGCCGCGTCCGGTCCGCTCGCGCTCCATGAGGGCGGCGAGCACGCCGTAGGCGCCGTACATGCCGGCCAGCAGGTCGCCGATGGGGACGCCGACCCGCTGCGGGTCGTCCGGGCCCGGTCCGGTGAGCGACATCAGCCCGGCCTCGCCCTGGGCGATCTGGTCGTAGCCGGCGCGCCCGCCCTCGGGCCCGTCGTGGCCGAACCCGCTGATCGCCAGGGTCACCAGCCGCGGGTTCAGCTCCGCCAGGACGTCGGTGCCGAACCCGAGGCGGGCCAGCGTGCCCGGCCGGAAGTTCTCCATCAGCACGTCGGCGCGGCGGAGCAGCTCGGTGAGCATGCGCTTGTCGGCCTCGTCCTTGAGGTCGAGGGTGATCGACTCCTTGTTCTTGTTCGTCGACAGGAAGTACGTCGACTCCCGGTCGCCCTGCTCGGGCTGGACGAACGGCGGGCCCCAGCCGCGGGTGTCGTCACCGCTGCCCGGGTTCTCCACCTTGATCACGCGTGCGCCGAGGTCGCCGAGCATCATCGCCGCGTGCGGGCCGGCGAGGGCGCGGGTCAGGTCGACGACGAGGACGCCGTCCAGTGGTCCGGTCATGGGGTGATCCTCGCCTACAGCCAGCCGGGGACGACGAACACCAGCCAGGCGAGGAAGGGACCGACGGCCACGACGATCGCCGAGTAGCCGAGGATCTGCTTGTAGAAGCGGTCCCTGTCGACGTCCTGCGCGTTGGCCAGGACGAGCGCGCCGTTCGTGGAGAACGGGCTCACGTCGACGATCGTGGACGACACCGACAGGGCCACCACCACGCCGACGGCGCCGATGCTGCCCTCCTGCAGGAACGGCACGGCCAGCGCGATCGCGACGCCGATGATCGCCGTCGACGACGCGAACGCCGACACGATGCCGCCGATGTAGCAGAGCAGCAGCGCGATGAGCAGCGGGACGCCGAGACCGATGACCGCCTCGCCGACGTAGTCGATCGCGCCCGCCTCCTGCAGCACGAACACGTAGCTCAGCACGCCGGCGATCAGCAGCACCGTCGACCAGCTGATCTGGCTGACCGCGTTCTTGTGGCGGGCCGCGGCGAACAGCGCGAGGACGGTGGCGACGGTGATCGCGACGAAGCCGATGTCGAGGTCGAAGACCAGCGCCAGGACCGCAACGGCCGCGAGCCCGATCAGCGTGAGGACCTGGTCGAGCGTGACCGGCTGCGGCTGGATGACGCTCGCGTCGCCGCCCGGACCGTCGCCCCGAGCGCCGTCGTCCCGGGCGTCGTCGTCCCGGTCGCCGGGGCCGCCGACCGCCGGCCCGGGTGAGGCGCCGTGACCTCGCACGGTCGTGCTCTCGGCGTGCTCGACCTCGGCCGGCGCCTCGACGACGACCTTCCGGCCGAGCAGCCGGCGGCCGCCCAGCACGAAGAACAGCACCACCGCGATGGCCAGGTTGAAGAAGAGGCTGCCCAGCATGACCGCGAGCGGGCTGCTCGTGAGCCCCTCGTCCTCGACGATCGTGTTCACGGTGACGCCGTAGACGCTGATCGGCGAGAAGCCGCCGCCCTGCGCCCCGTGGATGACCATCATGCCCATGAGCAGCGGGTTGATCCCGTGCCGTGCGGCGAAGGTGAGGGCGATCGGGGCGATGATCGCGACCGCGGCGGGGGAGAGCGCGCCGATGGCGGTCAGCAGCGCGGTGACGAAGAACATGATCCAGGGGATCGCCGCCACGTGGCCGCCCACGAGACGCACCGCGCCTCTGACCAGCAGGTCGACGGTGCCGTTGTTCTGGGCGATCGCGAACAGGTAGGTGACGCCGATCAGCGTCACCACCAGCTCGGCGGGGAAGCCCTCGAGGATGTCGTCGGTGGTGAGCCCCACCGACAGCGTGCCGATGACGAACGCGGCGGTGAAGGCCAGCGCGCCCATGTTGATCGGCAGGAAGGTCGCGATCGCGAAGATCACGACCAGTCCGAGGATGGTGACGATCTCCGGGGACACGAGGTTCTCCCACGACGTCGGCGGCGGGGGTCACCTCACTGTGCGCGGTCGAGCTCCCGCCAGCCACCGGACGGCGTGACGACCGCGGTGACCCGCCGGTCGTGCGGCTCGGCCGGCAGCTCGTCGACCAGCTCGTCGTCGAAGACCACGGCCACCAGGACGGCGTCGTCCCTGACGTAGCGCAGGGCGCGGTCGTAGAAGCCACGCCCGCGGCCCAGGCGGGTGCCGTCGGCGGCCACGGCCAGGGCCGGGACGACGACGACGTCGGCGGTGCCCACGGCGGTGGGGCCCAGCCGCGGCCCGAGCGGCTCCAGCAGGCCGAACCGGCCGGGGGCCAGCCGGCCGGTGTCGACGGCCCAGGCGAGCTCGGTCCCCTCGACCGGGACGACGGGCAGGAGCACCCGGGCGCCGAGCTGGGTGAACGCCGCGGGCACGCGCCCGTGCCCCGGCTCGTCGGGTTCGGGGACGAACGCCGCGAAGGTCCGGCAGCCCGCCAGGCCCCGCAGCAGCGCGGCGGCCACCGCGGCGGCGGCCTGCTCCCGCTCGGCCGCTGGGCGCAGGCGTCGCCGGGCGAGGACGTCGGCGCGCAGCGCGGTCTTGGCTGCGGCGACCTCGGGCACGAGGGTCATGGCCGCAGGCTAGCTAGGCTGCCACCATGTCCAGCCCTTCCTCGCGTCCGGCGCGCAAGGCCGTCATCCCCGTCGCCGGGATGGGAACCCGCTTCCTGCCCGCGACCAAGGCGGTGCCCAAGGAGCTGCTGCCGGTGGTCGACCGGCCGGCGCTGCAGTACATCGTCGAGGAGGCGGCTCGCGCGGGGCTGCCCGAGGTGCTGATGGTCACCGGCCGCAACAAGGCGGCCATCGAGGACTTCTTCGACCGGCACCCCGAGCTCGAGACGGCGCTGGAGAAGAAGGGCGACGCCGACCGGCTGGCCTCGGTGCACGAGTCCACCGAGGTCGCGCAGGTGCACTTCGTCCGCCAGGGCGAGGCGCGGGGCCTCGGGCACGCGGTGCTCCAGGCCGCGGCCTTCGTCGGCGACGAGCCCTTCGCGGTGCTGCTCGGCGACGACCTGATCGACGCCCGCGACCACCTGCTCGAGCACATGCTGGCCGTCCAGGCGGAGCACGGCGGCTCGGTCATCGCGTTGCTCGACGTCGGCCGGGAGAACATCGACAAGTACGGCGCGGTGGCCATCGAGCCCGGCACGCAGACCGCGATCGAGGGCGACGAGGTCGTCACGGTGACCGGGCTGGTGGAGAAGCCGCCCGTCGACGAGGCGCCGAGCAGCCTGGCGATCATCGGCCGCTACGTGCTGTCGCCGACGGTCTTCGACGTGCTGCGCGAGACCGCGCCCGGGCGGGGCGGGGAGATCCAGCTGACCGACGCGCTGGCCACCCTCGTCGAGCGCGGCGAGCCCGTCCACGGCGTCGTCTTCAGCGGCCGGCGGTACGACACCGGCGACCGACTGGACTACCTCAAGGCGGTCATCCGGCTGGCCAGCGAGCGCGACGACCTCGGTCCGCCGCTGCGCGCGTGGCTGCACGAGTTCGTCGCCGACCTGCCCGCCGGTGGCGCGTCGTCGTCCTGACCGGAGGGGTCAAGGGGCACCATCGGGCTGCGGAGCGACCGCCGGTACGGCGGACGGCGCTCGGCACGGCGGAACGACGGTGGTGAGGATGAGCGGTCAGATCGACGGCGAGGACGGCGGGGCGCAGGCGTACCGGGGCTACCGGGACACGGCGCAGGTGGACATGCCCATGACGCCACCGCGGCGGAGCGGCCCGGTCACGCTGCCGGGTGCTCGCCTCGTGACGCCCAGCCACGCCAGCCGGCCGGTGCCCGGTCAGCGGTCCGCCGCCTCCGGGCCGATCCCGCTGCCACCGGCCGAGTCGGTGCCGCTGGCGCAGATCTGCACCGTGGAGCGGCACCTCGACGAGATCCTCGCCGCCGTGCCGCAGCCGCACCCGATTGAGCTCGCCGTCCTGGACGCGCAGGGCCTGCTCTGCGCCGAGGAGGTCGTCAGCCAGCGGGCGCTGCCCGCCTTCGACCAGGCGGCCCTCGACGGGTACGCCGCCCGGGCCGAGGACGTCGTGGGTGCGCTGCCGCACGCGCCGGTGGAGCTTGCGGTCGTGGGGGAGAGCGTGGCCGGCGCCGGCAGCCCGTCGTCCATCGGCCCCGGGCTCGCGCTCAAGGTGGCCGCCGGCGCCATGCTCCCGGCCGGCGCGGACGTCGTCGTCCCCGCGGTGTGGACCGACGAGGGCGCGGTGACCGTGGCGGTGCAGGCCGGCCCGCCGGCCGGCAGCTACGTCCGCCGCACCGGGGACGACGTCGCGCCCGGCGACCCTGCCGTGCAGGTGGGCACGCCCATCGGCCCCGCCCAGATCAGCCTGCTGGCCGCCGTCGGCCGCGAGCGGGTCCTGGTGCGCCCGCGGCCCCGGATCGCCGTGCTCAGCGCGGGCAGCGAGCTGGTCGACGTCGGGACGCCGCCCGCGCCCGGGCAGGTCGTCGACGTCAACAGCTACGCCCTGGCCGCCGCGGCCCGCGACGCCGGCGCGGAGGCCTACCGGTCGGGGATCCTGCCCAGCGACCCGCGGCGGCTGTCCGAGGTGCTGGAGAGCCAGCTACTGCGCAGCGACCTCGTGCTGGTGGCCGGCACGTTCGCCAGCGGTGGGTTCGACATGGTGCAGGAGGCGCTGTCGGCGCTCGGCGACATGCGCTTCCGCCAGGTGACGATGCACCCGGGCCCCGCCCAGGGCTTCGGCCGGCTGGGCCGCGACGAGATCCCGGTCATCTGCATCCCCGGCGAGCCGGTGGCCGCGCTGGTCGCGTTCGAGGTGTTCGTCCGGCCGGCCATCCGGCTGATGCTGGGCAAGCGCCAGCTGTTCCGCCGCACCGTGCAGGCGATCGCCGGGCAGCCCCTGGTCTCCCCGCTGGGCTACCGGCAGTACCTGCACGGCACGGTCATGCGGCACCCCGATGGGGGTTACGTCGTGGAGCCCGTGGGCGACGGCACCGACGCGCTGCTGGCCCGCATGGCCCGCGCCAACTGCCTGATCGTGGTCGACGAGGACGTCACGGAGGTCGCGGCCGGCGGTCTGGTCACCGTGATGCCGCTGCTGCTCGGGGGCTGAGCTGGACCCCGTCGCGCACCCCGGCTGGCCCGCCCGCCTCGCCTGGGGGCCCGTGGAGCTGCACCCGCTCCGGCGCCGGGATGCCGCGGAGTGGAGCCGGCTGCGCCTGGCCAACGAGGACTGGCTGCGCCGGTGGGAGCCGTCCAACGGGGCGCCGTGGCAGGAGCGGCACACGCCCGCGGCCTACCGGGCGATGCGCCGGGTGGTGGCCCGCCGCGCCAGGCAGGGCACCTCGCTGCCGTTCGCCCTGCGGGTCGAGGGCCGGCTGGCCGGGCAGGTGACCCTGGACAACATCGTCCGGGGGGCGCTGCGCTCGGGATACCTCGGCTACTGGATCGACAGGTCGGTCGCCGGCCGCGGCATGGCCTCGCTGGCCGTCGCGCTGGTGTGCGACCACGCGTTCGGCGCCGTCGGGCTGCACCGGGTGGAGGCCGACATCCGGCCGGAGAACCTGCCCAGCCAGCGGCTGGTCGAGCGGCTCGGGTTCCGGCGCGAGGGTCTGCTGCGGCGCTACCTCGACATCGACGGCGACTGGCGCGACCACGTCTCCTACGCCCTGCTGGCCGAGGACCTGCCCGGCGGGGTGCTCGCCCACTGGCGCGCCCGCATACCAGGCTGAGCCCACCCGCCGGCGGACGGCGGGCGCGACACGCCCCTGTCGTCACACCGGCCACAGAAAACGACGCGCGACACACCGCGCGCCTCCCGGGCGCGGACCTCCCACCTGCATAACCTCCCCCCTGCGAGTGACTCATGTGACAGGTGGTGTTCGGATGGGATCGGGCGTGCTCTTGGCCGCTCTGGTCGTGCTGTGGTTCGTCGTGCTGGTGCCGATGGTGGTCACCCGCGGCGACGCGCAGACCGGCCCGGTGGGCCTGGCTGACTCCGGTCGGACGCTGCAGCGCCGTCGGACGGTGGACCCCGTCGTCCACGCCGACACCGAGCGCGTGTCGATCGACCGGGACCTGCTGCGCACCAGCGGTGAGCTGCAGGTCGACGTGCACGCCCTCCGGCGTCGCACCCTGGCGGGCCTGGTGGCCCTCGCCGTGCTGTCCCTGGTGGGCGCCCTCGTGTACAGCCCGTGGGTGTGGGTGGTGCAGGGCGTCCTCGACCTCGCCGTCGTCGGCTACGTGCTGGTGCTGCGCAAGGTCGCCCGCCGCGAGCGGCTGGCCGCCCGCCGTGCCGCCCGTGCGGCCGCCCGGGCCGCGATGCGCTCGACGGCCCGTCCGGTGCCGGTGCAGCGCGACGTCGAGGTCCACGAGACCGTCGCCCAGGAGAACCTGCCGTCGCTGCCGCACCCGAGCGTGCCGCTGGCGCCCGTGCACGCCTTCCCGATGGGTCGCGTCGTCGCCGCTCGCACGCCGGCTCCCGCCGGCTGGCAGAACAGCGCCGTCGTCGGCCTGGACGACGACGACATCGGTTTCGCCGACATCGACGAGTACCAGCCCCGGCGCGTCGCCAACGGCTGAACCCGGTCCGGCTCTCCGACGACGGCCCCGGTGCTGGCGTCGGAGAGCCGGGGCGGTAAACTCACTCCTCGAAGGGGCTGTGGCGCAGTCCGGTAGCGCACCTCGTTCGCATCGAGGGGGTCAGGGGTTCAACTCCCCTCAGCTCCACACCTTCACAGCACGACCCAGCCGACGCCGTCGGGGCCTCCGCCCCGGCGGCGTTCGCCGTCCGGAGGAGAGACGACGTGAGCGAGCCCGCCCCGGACGAGACGCGCGCGGTCCGGCTCCGCTGGATCGCGCGCGCGGTGGTCGCCGCCATCGGGCTGTGGTTCCTCGTCGACGGGCTCCGCGGCGTGTGGGCGGACGCGGACGCCGTCGGGCAGGTGCTGATCGTCGGCGCCGTCCTCCTCGTCCTGGGCGTGCTCGCCCTGGTCCTCCTGCGCCTGGACCGCCGCCGGCGCTGACCTCTAGCGGGCGTTGCGGAAGTCGGGCACCCGCTTCTCCACGAACGCCCGCACGCCCTCGCGCCCCTCGGGGTCGGCCGCGGACTCGGCGATCAGCTGCGCCTCGTCGTCCAGCTGCTCTTCGAGCGTGCGGGTGGCTGCCCGGCGCACGAGTGCGCGGGTGCGCACCATCGCCCGGACCGGTCCCTCGGCGATCTCGCGCGCCACCATCTCGGTGGTGGCGCGGAGGTCCTCGTCCTCGACCAGGCGGGCGACCAGCCCGGTGAGGTGCGCCTCGGCTGCGGTGAGCGAGCCGTTGGTGAGCATCAGGTCGAGGGCACGCGGCGCTCCGAGCGACCGGGCCAGCGCCCACGAGGTGCCGCCGTCGGGGGAGAACCCGATGGCGCTGTACGCGGGCCGGATCTTGGTCGTGCGGGCGCAGACGACGAGGTCGCACGCACCGACCAGCCCGACGCCGGCGCCGGCGACAGCACCCTGCACGCCGGCGACCACCGGGACGGGGCAGTACAGGACCGCCTTGATCACCTCGTGCCAGTCGTGCGCCAGCCGGCCGACGAAGGTGCCGGGGTCGTCGGCGTCGGCGAAGGACTGCACGTCGCCGCCCACGCAGAAGCGGGGACCGTTGGCCAGCAGGAGGACCACGCGGCTGCCCTCGGGGCGGGCGGCCAGGGCGGCGGCGAGCTCGGCGGCCATCTGCGGGGTGAGGGCGTTGCCGGTCTCGGGGCGGTCGAGGGTGATCCGCCAGACGTCGCCGTCGACCTCGGTGAGCACGGCGGGCCGGTCCTGGGTCATCGTCGTCCCCTTCGTCCTGGCTGGTGCCGTCACCGTAGGCGCGACCGGCCCCGACGTCAGGCCCGGACGCCGACCTCGCTGTCGATCGCGGCGGGGGCGCCGCCGAACTCGTCGGCCACCTCGCCGGCGACGTCGTCCAGGTCCCGGGCTCCGTGGCCGTCCTCGTCGAGCCCGGCGTCGGCCGCCGCGAGCACCCGGTGGGCGGTGGAGAGCACCAGGACGGCGACCACGACCGCGGCGGCGCCGACGGCGAACGGGACGTGCAGTCCGAAGTGCTCGGCGAGCTTGCCGGCGGCGAAGGGGGCCAGGCCGCCGCCGAGGAAGCGCACGAACCCGTAGGCCGCCGACGCGACCGGGCGCTCGACGGGGGAGACCAGCATGACCGCCTGGGTGGTGAGCGTGTTGTTGATGCCGATGAAGATCCCGCTGACGACCACCGTGGTGATCAGCACCGCCGTCCGGTCGGCCCAGACCGACATGACGGCCAGGTCGACGGCGAACAGCCCGAGCGCCGCGTAGAGGGAGCGGGCGGTGCCGAAGCGGTTCTGCAGCCGAGGGGCCCCGATGACCGAGAAGACGGCCACGAGCAGGCCCCAGCCGAAGAAGACGAAGCCGAGTTGGATCGCCGACAGGCCCATGGGGAACGGCGCGAAGCCGAGCATCGTGAAGAAGCCCCAGTTGTAGAGCAGCGCGGTGACGCTCATGGTCAGCAGGCCGCGGTGCCGCAGCGCCTTCAGCGGGGCGGCCAGCGAGGTGCGCTGCGTCGGCTTCGGGATCGGGTCGAGGAGGACGGCGGTGGCGACGAGCGCGATGGCCATGAGCGAGGCGACGCCGAAGAACGGGCCGCGCCAGCTGACGTCCCCGAGGAGGCCGCCGAGCAGGGGGCCGGCGGCGATGCCGAGGCCGAGCGCGGCCTCGTAGAGCACGATCGCCCCGGCGAAGCCGCCGGACGCCGACGCGACGATCACGGCCAGCGACGTGGCGATGAAGAGGGCGTTCCCCAGCCCCCAGCCGGCGCGGAAGCCCACGATCTGGTCCACCGTGCCGGACAGGCCGGCGAGCGCCGAGAAGACGACGATGATGGTCAGCCCGGCCACGAGGGTGCGCTTGGCGCCCAGCCGGCTGGAGACCCAGCCGGTGCCCAGCATCGCGACCGCCGTGACGATCAGGTAGCTGGTGAACAGCAGCGTCACCTGGCTCGGCGTCGCGTCGAGCTGCTCGGACAGCGCCGGGAGGATCGGGTCGACGAGACCGATGCCCATGAAGCTGACGACGCACGCGAGCGCGACGGCGTAGACCGCCTTCGGCTGCCGGAACATGCTGCTGTTCATGCAAACCGTTGTACTACCCAACTAACTGGCTCGCGAGGGCTCCTTCAGAACCATGACGGGAACCACATCCTCAGCAGCCATTCCGGGTGGGAGAGCGGCTGCCCCGTCAGCACGGGGTAGAAGAAGACGAAGGTCGCCGCGACCAGGGCCACGTAGAGGCACACCACGCCCAGGCGGATCTGCCGGCGGAGCGGGTCGGTCTCGGAGCGGCCGAGGACGTCCTGCAGCGCGAGCACCACGGCCAGGACGAAGAACGGCAGGGCCGGCGCCATGTAGAAGATGAACATGGTCCGGTCGAGGTTGATGAACCAGGTCAGCCAGCCGGCGGCGATGGCCACCGCCACGGTGACGGCCGCCGGGTCGCGGCGGGCCACGATGCGCCAGAGCAGCCAGAGCAGGGCGGGCGCGAACGCGAACCAGAGGGTCGGCGTCCCCACCATGAGGATGTAGCGGATCACCTGGTCGCCGGCGGAGTCCGTCAGGCCCTGGGGGTTCCACAGCAGGATCGGGCGGCCGTCGACCAGCCACGACCACGGCCCCGACTCCCAGGGGTGCGGCGAGGACAGCTGGTTGTGGAACTCGAGCCACTGGGCGTGCTCGTGCCACAGCGACCGCAGCGCGTCGGGGATCCACGGGAAGGCGGTGTCGGGGTTCTGCTGGGCCCAGGCCTTGCCCTGCGAGGTCTCGCCGAGGAACCAGCCGGTGAACGACGCCAGGTAGGTGAGCACCGGGAGGACGCCCAGGGCCCACACCGCTCCGGGCAGGCCGCGGCGCAGCGTCGTCCTCGTCGGGCTCGGCACGCCGGCCTCCCGCCAGGCGGCGCGGTCCCAGAACAGGCTCAGGACCGCGAAGAAGGCCAGGAACCAGATCCCGCTCCACTTGACCGCGCACGCGGCGCCGAAGAGGACACCGGCCGCGATCCGCCACCCGCGCGGGCCGATCCGGGTGGGCACCTCCATGGCGCGGACCCGCGCCCGCACCGTGTCGCGGTCGACGACGAGGCAGGCGACCGCGGAGACCACGAGGACCTGCAGGAAGACGTCGAGCAGGCCGATGCGCGCGAGGGTGAAGGAGAAGCCGTCGAGGGCCAGCAGCAGCCCGGCGAGCAGGCCCAGGAACGTCGAGCCGGTGAGCCGCCGGGCCAGCCGGACGAGGACGACGACGGCGACGGTGCCCGCCACCGCCGACGGGAACCGCCAGCCGAAGGAGTTGTAGCCGAACAGCTGCTCGCCGGACGCGATCAGCCACTTGCCCAGCGGCGGGTGGACGATGAACGAGTAGCCGCGGTTGTACTCGAAGCCCCAGGTCAGCAGCTCGTGCGCCTCGGGCGGGTAGTACGCCTCGTCGAAGAGCAGGTCCTTGGGGTAGGTGATGCCCCACAGGCGCACGGCGAGGGTGACCACGCCCAGGACCGCGGTGAGGACCCAGGACAGCCGCGCGTCGTCCGGGAGCGGCGGAGTGGTGTCCCGGCGGCGACGGGGCGGCGTCCAGCGGCGGGCTGCCGGAGGCGGCTCCGGTGCCGTCTCCGCCCGCTCGGGTGCCAGCACCGCCATGGGGGCAGGGTATGCGGCACGGCTGGGGGACCGGCCGTGACAGGCTCGTCGGCGTGAGCGGACGGCTGGTGCTGGGTGGGGCGCCCCTCGGGCAGCCGGGCGACGTGGGACCGCGGCTGCGCGAGGTGATGGCCGCGGCCGACGTCCTCGCCGTCGAGGACACCCGCCGCCTGCACCGGCTCGCCACCGACCTCGGCGTCACGTTCACCGGCCGGGTGGTGACCTTCCACGAGTCGGTGGAGAAGGCGCGGCTGCCCGGGCTGCTCTCGGCGCTGCAGGACGGGGCGACCGTGCTGCTGCTCACCGACGCGGGGATGCCGTCGGTCTCCGACCCCGGCTACACGCTGGTGCGGGCGGCGATCGAGGCCGGCGTCCCGGTGACCTCCGTGCCGGGTCCCTCCGCGGTGACCACGGCACTGGCCGTCTCCGGGCTGCCGGTGGACCGCTTCTGCTTCGAGGGCTTCCTGCCGCGCAAGGGCGGGGAGCGCCGGTCGGCGCTGGCGGCGCTGGCCGACGAGCGCCGCACGATGGTCTTCTTCGAGTCCCCGCACCGGCTCGCCGATGCCCTCACCGACGCCGCCGCCGCGTTCGGCGACTCGCGGCCGGCCGCCGTGTGCCGCGAGCTGACCAAGACCTACGAGGAGATCCGCCGCGGACCGCTGTCGGAGCTGGCCGCGTGGGCCGCCGAGGGCGTGAAGGGCGAGATCACGCTGGTGGTCGCGGGGGCGAGCGCGGCACCGGTGCTGATGGACGCCGACCAGCTCGCGGCCGCGGTGGCCGACGAGGAGGCCGCCGGCGCCACGCGCAAGGACGCCATCCGCGCCGTCGTCGTCCGGACCGGGCTGCCCCGTCGGGTCGTCTACGACGCCGTCGTCGCCGCCAAGTCCCCCTAGCTGCCGTCGCTGTGCGCTGATCCACCTCATCGCCGCCGTATGAGGTGGATCAGCGCACAAGCCCGGCCTGTGGACAGCGCCTCCGGGCGTCGCGGGGATCCGGCAGCGTTCTGGTGTGCGCCCGGCAGTCGTCCCCCAGGTCCTGAGCCGCGGCGTCTTCCGAGGGTCGGAGGCAGTTGCGTCCGGCCTGCTCACCAGGCGGCAGCTCGACGGCGCGACGTGGCGTCGCCTCATTCAGGACGTGTACGTCCACGCCGCCGTCCCGGTCACGCACGCACTCCGCGTCCGGGCGGCCTGCCTGCTCCTGCCGGACGCCGTGGTCACCGGCCGGAGTGCCGCCGTCCTGTGGGGCGTGGATCTGGCAGACGTCGGGGACGACGTCGAGGTCACCCTGCCGCCCGCGGCCGGTCCCCGGCGCCTTCCGGGGCTACGCGCGCGGCGGGCAGACATCCCGCCGGAGCACCGCTGGCACAGAGGCGGCCTCCCGGTGACGACGCCGGAGGCGACCGCGGTCCGCCTGGCCGCGTCGTTACCGGGGGACGACGCGGTGGTGGCGGTGGACCGGATGATCGCCTCGGGGATCGTGGACCTCGCGCCGGTCCGTGCCGTCGCCGCGTCAGGACGTGGGCCTGGCTCCGCCCGGGCCCGAGCGGTGTGCGGTCTCGCCGACGGTCTCGCCGAGTCACCGCAGGAGACGCGCCTCCGGCTGCTGCTCCTGCGGAGCGGCCTGCCGGAACCCGTCGCGCAGTTCCGTGTGATGGACGGCGACGGCTTCGTCGCCCGGGTGGACTTCGCCTGGCCGGACCGGAAGATCGCGCTCGAGTACGACGGGCTGTGGCATGCCGAGGACCGGCAGTTCGCGCGTGATCGACGGCGGCTCAACCGGCTGCGTGCTGCCGGCTGGACGGTCGTGTTCGTGACGGCGGCCGAACTGCACCGCCCCGTGGAGCTGATCGCCTCCATCGCGGCGGCGCTCGGGCGGTGACTGTGCGCTGGTCCACCTCATCGCGGGCGGATGACGTGGATGAGCGCACGGAGGCGCCGGAGGGACAGCGGGGCTAGAGCCAGCCGTTGCGCTTGAAGCCGCGGTAGAGGAACACGCACGCCGTCGCGATGACCAGCAGCACCAGCGGGTAGCCGTAGCGCCAGCGCAGCTCCGGCATGAACTCGAAGTTCATCCCGTAGATCCCGGCGATCGCGGTCGGGACGGCGATGATGCCCGCCCACGCCGAGATCTTCCGCATGTCCTCGTTGTCGGCCAGCGTCGTCCGGGCCAGCGACGCCTGCAGGATCGACGACAGCAGCTCGTCGAGCCCGCCGACCTGGTCGCGCACCCGGATCGCGTGGTCCTGCACGTCGCGGAAGTAGGAGCGCATCGCCTCCGGGACGACGTCGATCTGCCGCTCCGAGAGCTTCTGCAGCGGAAGCTCGAGCGGGACGACCGCCTTGCGCAGCGACATCAGCTCGCGCTTGAGCTGGTAGAGCCGGCCGATGTCGTCGGTGCGCTGGGGGCTGAAGACCGAGTTCTCGAGCTCCTCGACGTCCTCGGTGACCGCGCTGGCCACGTCCACGAAGTTGTCGACGACGAGGTCGGCCACCGCGTACAGGACGGCGGACGGTCCCAGGCAGAGCAGATCGCGCTGGTCCTCGAGGCGGGCGCGGAGATCGGTCAGCCCCGAGTGCTCGCCGTGCCGCACGGTGATCACGTACGACGGGCCGAGGAAGACCATCACCTCGCCGGTGTCCACGACCTCGCTGGTCGCGGTCAGCTCCTCGTGCTCCACGTAGGTCGCCGTCTTGAGGACCATGAACAGGGCGTCGTCGTAGTGCTCGAGCTTCGGCCGCTGGTGGGCGTACACGGCGTCTTCGACGGCGAGCGGGTGCAGCCCGTACCGCTCGCTGATCGCGGTGAGCTCCTCCTCGGTGGGCTCGTACAGCCCCAGCCACACGAAGCCGCCCTGGGCGACGGCGTGCTCGAGCGCGTCCTCGGGGGCGACGGGCGCCTGCCGCCGGCCGTCGACGTAGACGGCGCAGTCGACGACGACGTCCTCCTCGCGGGGGCGGGTCGTCCGGGCGCGGGGGGCGCCGGCGGGACGCGGGCGCAGCGTCGGGACGGCTGCCGGGGGCGGTCCCGCCGGGAGCTCCGGTGGTGGCGTGCCGGTGCCAGTCATCGCCCACCTCCTGGGTCGGTCCGGACGACAGCAGCGTAGGCATGCAGGTCCGTCCGCCCCGTGCGACGCTGCCAGGACGACGAGGCGGAGCCGGCTCGCGCCGGCGCGGAGGAGGTCCCCGTGACGGCAGGTACCCGCCGGATCAAGTCGGTCGAGGAGTCGATCCGCGACACCGACGAGCCCGAGCACCGGCTGAGGAAGCACCTCTCCGGACTCGACCTCACCGTCTTCGGGGTCGGCGTCATCATCGGGACCGGCATCTTCGTCCTGACCGGCGTCGTGGCGCGGGACCAGTCCGGACCCGCCGTCGCGATCTCGTTCGTGATCGCCGGGGTGGTGTGCGGTCTCGCGGCGATCTGCTACGCGGAGTTCGCCTCCACGGTGCCGGTCGCGGGATCGGCCTACACGTTCTCCTACGCGACGTTCGGCGAGTTCATCGCCTGGATCATCGGGTGGGACCTCGTCCTGGAGCTGGCCCTCGGCGCCGCCACGGTGGCGGTGGGCTGGTCGGGGTACCTCAACCAGCTGCTCGACGACATCGGGATCCCGCTGCCGACCTCGATCGCCGGCGAGACGGCGAGCTTCAACATCCCGGCGATCGTCATCACGCTGGTGATGACGGGGGTGCTCGTCCTCGGCATCAAGCTCTCGTCCCGCGTGACCTCGGTGATCGTCGCGATCAAGGTCGCGATCGTGCTGCTGGTGATCGCGGTCGGTGTCTTCTACATCGAGGCCTCGAACTACACGCCGTTCGTGCCTCCGGCCGAGCCCGCCGCCGCGGACGCCAGCGGCTGGGACTCGCCCCTCGTGCAGGTCCTCTTCGGCTTCAGCCCGGGCACGTTCGGGTGGGGCGGTGTCATCGCCGGCGCGGCGATCGTGTTCTTCGCGTTCATCGGCTTCGACATCGTCGCCACGGCCGCGGAGGAGACCAAGGACCCGAGGAAGGACCTGCCGCGCGGGATCCTCGGCTCCCTGGCCATCTGCACCCTGCTCTACGTCGCGGTCTCCCTGGTGGTCGTCGGCATGCAGAACTACCAGGACCTGAGCGCGACGGCGCCGCTCGCCGGGGCCTTCTCCGAGGTGGGGCTGACCTTCTTCTCGAGCGTGATCTCCGTCGGCGCCCTCGCCGGGCTCACCTCGGTCGTGATGATCCTGATGCTGGGGCAGTCCCGGGTGCTGTTCGCGATGAGCCGTGACCGGCTCCTCCCGCCGGCCTTGGCCAAGGTCCACCCCACGTACGGCACGCCGTACCGGATCACGATCGCCACCGGTGTCGTCGTCGCGATCATCGCGGGCGTGGTCCCGCTGACCGAGCTGGCCGAGCTGGTGAACATCGGCACGCTGTTCGCCTTCCTGCTGGTCTCGGTCGGCGTCTGGATCCTGCGGCGCACCCGGCCCGAGCTCCCGCGCGCGTTCCGGGTGCCGCTGGTCAACGTCGTGCCCTGGGTGTCGGCGGCGGCCTCGCTGTGGCTCATGGCCAACCTGCCGGTCGAGACGTGGGCGCGGTTCCTGATCTGGATGGCCCTGGGCGTCGTCCTGTACGTCGTCTACGGCCGCCGCCGGAGCCGCTTCGCCACCCCCGGTGGCCGCGAGGAGGCGGTGCGCACGGGGTGACCGCCGCTCACCCCCAGGGGTGAGTGCCGTCCGGCGACCCTTCAGCGGGCCGCCGGGCGGGCCGAGCTGACCGGTATGGCGATCAGCGTCCTCGAGGCCCCCCGCACGTTCGGGCCGCACCCGGTGCGCGCGACGGTGGCTGCCGCCACGGTCGCCGCTCCCGAGGACGTCGCCACCACCGAGGAGATCTCCTCCCGCCGCATCCCGCTCGCCGTCGCCGGCGCCGCCCTGGTCGGCGTCCTCCAGGCCGTGGGCCTGCTGGCGCTCGCCCTCGGCGGCCTGGACGGCGTCCTCTCCTCGGCCGGTCGCCCCGCGGGCTGGCTGGTCGCCTCGAGCCTGGTCGTGCTCGCCGCCTGGATCGTGCTGTGCGCGGGCAGCGCCGCCGCCATGGTGGACGGCACCGGCCGCTCGCTGTTCGTCGGCGTCGCCTACGGCGAGCTGGCCCTGGTGGCCGCGCTGCTCGTGGTCGCCACCGCGACCCCGGTCGCGAACCCGACTCCGCTGCCGCTGCCGGGGCTGGCCCTGCTCGTCCTCGCCGTCCCGGTCGGCAAGCTGCTGCTCGCCGGCGCACCGGCGACGCAGCGGTGGATCGCGCAGGGGCCCCGCGCCCGGGTGCGCCGTCCCGACCCGGTGCAGGCGCACCGCCTGCTCGCCACGCTGACGCTGGGCGTCATCGGCGCCGCGCTGTGCGCCGTCGCGGTGCTCGCCCCGGTCCCCGCCGGCGACGTCCAGGACCCGGCGTCCTCGGTCTTCACGCAGGACTGACGCGCAGCCGGGTGGACGGTCCTCCGTGACCCGCTCGGCGCCTCCGCCCCTCCGCTCCTCGGTCGCTGGCGCTCCCTGCGATGCTCAGGGCTCCGCGCGCCTTCACCTACTGTTTGACCCGTGAGTGATCGGCACATCCTGACCGCAGTCGCCTGGCCCTACGCGAACGGGCCGCGGCACATCGGCCACGTCTCCGGGTTCGGCGTCCCCTCCGACGTGTTCAGCCGGTACCACCGCATGGCCGGGGACAAGGTCCTCATGGTCAGCGGCACCGACGAGCACGGCACCCCGATCACCGTCGCGGCCGACGCCGAGGGCATCACGCCGCGGGAGATCGCCGACCGGAACAACCGGATCATCGTCGGCGACCTGCAGTCGCTCGGGCTGAGCTACGACCTCTTCACGCGGACGACGACGGCCAACCACGCCGCCGTCAGCCAGGAGATCTTCCTGGGCCTGCTGAAGAACGGGTACGTCTTCCCGAAGACGACGCTGGGCGCGATCAGCCCCAGCACCGGCCGCACGCTGCCCGACCGCTACATCGAGGGCACCTGCCCGATCTGCGGCTACGACGGCGCCCGCGGCGACCAGTGCGACAACTGCGGCAACCAGCTCGACCCGACCGACCTGATCAACCCGGTCAGCCGGATCAACGGCGAGACGCCGAAGTTCGTGGAGAGCGAGCACTACTTCCTCGACCTGCCGGCGTTCACCAAGGCGCTCGGCGACTGGCTGGCCACCCGCAAGAGCTGGCGCCCCAACGTCCTGAACTTCAGCGTGAACCTGCTCGAGGACCTCAAGCCGCGCAGCTACACCCGCGACATCGACTGGGGCGTGCCCGTCCCGCTCGACGGCTGGCGCGACCGCAACGACAAGCGCATCTACGTGTGGTTCGACGCCGTCGTCGGCTACCTGTCGGCGTCCATCGAGTGGGCGCGCCGGTCCGGCGACCCCGACGCGTGGCGGCAGTGGTGGCAGACGCCGGACTCCGACGCCTACTACTTCATGGGCAAGGACAACATCGTCTTCCACTCCGAGATCTGGCCCGCCCAGCTCCTCGGCTACAACGGCGAGGGCGACAAGGGCGGCACGCCGGGCGACCTCGGCCGGCTGAACCTGCCGACCGAGGTGGTCTCCAGCGAGTTCCTGACGATGGAGGGCCGCAAGTTCTCGAGCAGCCGCAACGTCGTCATCTACGTCCGCGACTTCCTCTCCCGCTACGACGCCGACGCGCTGCGGTACTTCATCGCCGTCGCCGGCCCTGAGAACCAGGACACCGACTTCACCTGGGCGGAGTTCCTGCGCCGCAACAACGACGAGCTCGTCGCCGGCTGGGGCAACCTGGTCAACCGCACCGTGTCGATGGCGGCGAAGAACGTCGGCGCCGTCCCGACCCCGGGGGACCTCACCGACGCCGACCGCGCCCTGCTGGCGACGACGTCCGGGGCGTTCGCGCCGGTCGGCGACCTGCTGTCGCGCAACCGGCAGAAGGCGGCGGCCACCGAGGCGATGCGGGTCGTCGGCGAGGCGAACAAGTACCTGTCGGACCAGGCGCCGTGGAAGCTCAAGGAGGACCCGGCCCGCCGGGACACCGTCCTGCACACGGCGCTGCAGGCGATCAAGGACTGCAACGCGCTGCTCACGCCCTTCCTCCCGCACTCGGCGCAGAAGGTGCACGAGCTGCTGGGTGGGGACGGCGTCTGGTCGGTCGCGCCGGAGGTCCACGAGGTCACCGACCTGGACGACGGGTCGCCCTACCCGATCATCACCGGGCCCTACGACAGCGGGCAGGCCGTCTGGGCGTCCACGCCGCTGCCGCCCTCGGGCACGCTGCTGGCCGCCCCGAAGCCGGTGTTCACCAAGCTCGACGACTCGATCGTCGACGAGGAGCTCGCGCGGCTGGAGGAGAAGGCTCAGTGAGCCGCTCGGCCGCCTCGCGCGCCAACCGGCGCGGCGAGCCGCCGCCGTCCCCGGAGCCGTTGCCTGCTCCCGCGCTGGACAGCCACACCCACCTGGACATCGTCCTGGGGGACCGGCCGGCCGACGGCGAGCACGGCGAGTGGGCCACCGACGAGGCGGTGGACGCCGAGATCGCCGCGGCGGCCGCCGTGAACGTGACCCGGCTCGTCCAGGTCGGCGTCGACGTGGGGTCGTCGCGCTGGTCGGCCGGTCTGGCCGCCCGCCACCCCGGCGTGCTGGCCGCGGTGGCGCTGCACCCCAACGAGGCCGGCGCCGGCAAGGCCACCGACGACGCGCTCGCCGAGATCGACCGCCTGGCCGCGCAGCCGCGGGTGCGCGCGGTGGGGGAGACCGGCCTCGACAGGTTCCGCACGGGCCCCGAGGGCTGGGCCGCGCAGGAGGCGTCGTTCCGGGCGCACATCGACATCGCCAAGCGCCACGGCATCGCCCTGGTCATCCACGACCGGGACGCCCACGAGGAGATCCTGCGCGTCCTGGACGACGAGGGCGCCCCCGAGCACACCGTCTTCCACTGCTTCTCCGGCGACGCCGCCTTCGCCCGCGCCTGCATCGAGCGGGGGTTCGTCCTCTCCTTCGCCGGCACGGTGACCTTCGGCAACGCCGGCTACCTGCGCGAGGCGGCGGCGCTCACCCCGGTCGACCAGATGCTGGTCGAGACCGATTCACCGTTCCTCACGCCGATGCCCCACCGCGGCCGCCCCAACGCCTCCCGCCTGGTCCCGCACACCGTGCGGGCGCTCGCCGAGGTGACCGGCGTCGAGCTGGGGGAGCTGTGCGCGGCCCTGACCGCCACGGGCGAGCGGGTGTTCGGGTCCTGGTGATCCTGCGGCCAGGAGGCCGCCACGTCGGGGCAAACCGGGGGACACTGGCGTCGTGGGTCGTCTGATCGCCGTACTGCTGTTCATCGCCGTGCTCGTGCCCGGCGTGCTCCTGGCGCGGGCGTGGTGGCTGGCGGTCGGCCGGCGAGCCGTCGCCGCCGGTGGCGTCGAGCTGGCCGAGCCCACGCCCGAGGGCACCCGGACGCTCCAGCGCCAGGCGCAGCACGGACGGCGTATCCGGCTGCTCGGGCTGCTGCTCGGCGTCGCCGGGATCATCGGCAGCGTCGTCGCGCTCGCCGAGGCGTCGGTCTTCCTGTGGTTGCCCGTCCTCGTCATCGGGCTGCTCCTGGGGGTGCTCGTCGCCGAGGCGACCAGGCCCCGGCCGCGCTGGACGACCAGCAGCCCGCCGCGCCGGCCCCGCCTCGGCGACCTGATCTCCGGCTGGCTGCTGTGGACCATGCGGGCGGTGGTCGCCGCGCAGGTGGCCGTCACCGTCTCGCTGTGGAACGAGGGCGAGCTGTCCGACCCGGTGGCCTGGGCGGCTCTCCTGGTGCCGCTGGTCGCCTGGCTGCTGGCCGAGGTGGCGCTCCTGCGCGTCCTGGTGCGGCCGCTGCCGGCGCGCGGGGCGGACGTGCCGGTCGACGAGGCCCTGCGCACCTGGACCGCGCACCTCGTCGCCGCCGCGACGACGGTCCTCGGTCTGCTGCCGCTCGGCACGCTGCTGCTGCGCGCGGGCATCGACCCCGACGGCGTCAGCGAGGGGTACGACTTCCTGCCGGTCGCGCTCGTCGCGGGCGGCTTCTCGGCGCTGGCTGCGGGGATCGCGGTGGCCGGCTTCCTGCTCGGCTGGCTGCGGCCGGTGAGGACCGCGGCGCGCGCCCTGGCCGGTTGACGCAACCGGCTCCGGACAGCCCGGAACCCCCGGTTTCTGCCCGGCGACGCCGGGAACAATGCTGTGGCCTTGCTCACGGGTCACGGGACGGTCACGCCGGCTCGTCACCTGCACCTTCTGCCCGCCGTGTCACGGAGGGTGTCGGCGCGCCCACGCACGGCAAGTGAATTCCTCTGCTGTACTTCCTGTGCAGCATTGCCACACGGACAGTGTTCGTTATCGTGTCGTGACCGACAGCCGGGGTGGAGAACACCCGGGCGGCATCGACCGGCTGGGCGCCCCGCGCTCCCGACCGGCTGCCGGCCCGGCCTCCTGCCCGGGTCTTGTGACCTCGTGGAAGTCTTCGTGCGCCGCTCCCTCCAGCTCAGCCTGTTCGCCGTCGTCCTCCTCGGACTGATCGGCGGCACGCTCGCCTACTTCGTCGCCCAGAAGTCCGTGACGCTCACCGTCGACGGGCAGCCCCGCACCGTCGGCACCTACGCCGGCACGGTGGCCGAGGTCCTGGACGAGGAGGGCCTGGAGGTCGCCGCCCACGACGTCGTCCTGCCGGCTCCCGGCCAGGAGCTCGCCGACGGCGACGCCGTGGTCGTCAACCGCGCCCGCCCGCTGCAGCTGTCGATCGACGGCGTGGACCGCGAGGTCTACGTGACGGCGCTGAGCGTGGACGAGGCGCTGGAGCAGCTGGGCCTGCGCTCGGACGACCTGGTGCTCTCCGCCAGCCGCAGCGAGCGCCTCCCGCTCGACGGCATGCAGCTGACGATCACCACGCCCAAGCAGATCGTCCTGGTCAGCGACGGCCAGGAGCGCGTCGTCACCACCACGGCCGCGACCGCCGGTGACCTCCTGGCCGAGCAGGGCATCGCCCTCAGCGAGACCGACCGGACCAGCCTCTACCTGAACCAGGGCCTGCTCAACCGGATGCGCCTGCAGGTCTTCCGCGTCCAGATCACCGAGACCCAGGTGACCGACGCCCTGCCGCACGAGCGCGTCGAGACCGCCGACCCCAACGCCCTCGAGGGCGACGAGAAGGTCACCCAGCAGGGCGTCGACGGCGAGCAGGTCTCCACCGTCCGCGTCACCGTCGTCGACGGCGTCGAGACCGCCCGCGAGGTCCTGAACACGACGGTCACCCGCCAGCAGGTGCCCGAGCAGGTCACCGTCGGCACCAAGCCCCGTCCGGCCGCCCCGGCGGTCCCCGCGGGCGGGGTGTGGGACGCGCTGGCCAAGTGCGAGGCCGGCGGCAACTGGGCCATCAACACCGGCAACGGGTACTACGGCGGCCTGCAGTTCAACGCCTCCACGTGGCGCGCGTACGGCGGCCAGGGCCTGCCGCACGAGAACAGCCGCGAGCAGCAGATCGCGATCGCCGAGAAGGTCGTCGCCGCGCGCGGCGGGTACGGCGCCTGGCCCAGCTGCGCCGCCAAGCTCGGCCTCCCGCGCTGAGCGAGCCGCCTGCCGAGCAGTCGGACGGGCTGCTGGGTCCGGCCACGATCCGTGAGCTGGCCCAGCAGCTCGAGCTGCGTCCGACCAAGACGCTCGGGCAGAACTTCCTGCACGACGCGAACACCATCCGGCGCATCGTCCGCACGGCGGACCTGCGCCCGGACGACGTCGTCCTCGAGGTGGGCCCGGGCCTCGGGTCGCTGACCCTGGGCCTGCTCCCGGCAGCCGCGGCGGTGCTGGCGGTGGAGATCGACCCCAGGCTGGCCGGCCTCCTGCCGGGGACCGTCGCCGAGCGCCGTCCCGACCTGGCCGACCGGCTCACCGTGGTCACCGCGGATGCCCTCCGCGTCCGGGAGCTGCCCGGCCCCCCGCCCACCGCGCTGGTCGCCAACCTGCCCTACAACGTGGCCGTGCCGGTGCTCCTGCACCTGCTGGAGCTGCTGCCGACGCTGGACCGGGCGCTGATCCTCGTGCAGGCCGAGGTGGCCGAGCGGCTGGCGGCGCCTCCGGGGAGCTCCGCGTACGGGGTGCCCTCGGCCAAGGCCGCCTGGTACGGCGAGGTGCGCCGCGCCGGCGCGGTCGGCCGCAAGGTCTTCTGGCCCGAGCCGAACGTGGACTCAGGCCTCGTGGCGCTCGTCCGGCGGCCGCCCCCTCCCGGCGACCGGGTGGCCACCTTCGCCGTCGTGGACGCCGCGTTCGCGACGCGCCGCAAGAGCCTGCGGGCCGCCCTGGCCCGCTGGGCCGGCAGCCCCGCGGCCGCCGAGACCCGGCTGCGGGCCGCGGGCATCGACCCCGCCGCGCGCGGGGAGCAGCTGTCGGTCGAGGACTTCGCCCGGCTGGCGGCGACCGACCCGGTGGACGCGTGAGCGTCGTCGCCCGGGCGCCGGCCAAGGTCAACGTGCACCTGGGGGTCGGGCCGCTGCGTCCCGACGGGTTCCACGAGCTGCGCACCGTCTACCTCGCGGTGTCCCTGTTCGACACGGTCACCGCCGCTCCCGGGGAGGGCCTGGCGCTCACCGTCACCGGTGAGGGAACCGAGGGCCGGGGCGCGGACCTCGTGCCGACGGACTCCCGCAACCTCGTCTGGCGGGCCGCCGAGCTGCTCGCGACCTCGGCCGGTGTCCCCGCCGACGCGACCCTCGCCGTCGACAAGTCGATCCCGGCCGCGGCCGGCCTGGCCGGTGGCAGCGCGGACGCCGCGGCCGCGCTCGTCGCGCTGGACGCCCTGTGGGGCACGCGGGCGAGCCGCGAGGACCTGCTCGACCTGGCCGCGCAGCTGGGCAGCGACGTCCCGTTCAGCCTCGTGGGCGGGGTCGCGCTGGGGGCGGGCCGGGGTGAGCAGGTCACACCCGTGCTGTCCCGCGCCCGCTCGGACTGGGTCCTGGGCATCGCCGGGGAGGGGCTGTCGACGCCGGCCGTCTACGGCGAGCTGGACCGGCTGCGCGCGACCGGCCGGGTGCCCACCGACTGGTCCTCGGACGTCGAGCCGGTGCTGGCGGCGCTGCGCAGCGGACCGCCGTCGGCGCTGGCGGCGGCCCTGGCCAACGACCTGCAGGCACCGGCCCTGGCCCTGCGGCCGGACCTCGGCCGGGCGCTGCGGGCGGCGACCGAGGCGGGTGCCGCAGCCGCCCTGGTGAGCGGCTCGGGCCCGACCGTCGCCGCGCTGTGCCGGGACGAGCAGCACGCCCGGCGGCTGGCCGCCGAGCTGGCCGGGGCCGGCGTCTTCCGGACCGTGCGCGCGGTCCGCGGCCCGGTGCCGGGCGCCCGCGTGGTCGCCTGAGGTCGTCCCCTCAGGGCGTCGTCCGCCGGTGCAGGGCCGGCGCCGGGTCGAGGTGCGCCAGGCCGTTGTAGGAGAGGTTCACCAGGTGGGCGGCCACCTGCTCCTTGCCCAGCGCCCGGTTGTCGAGCCACCACTGGCCGACGAGGGAGACCATCCCGACGAGGGCCTGGCTGTAGAGCTGCGCCAGCCGGGGGTCGTACCCGCGGCCGCCGAACTCCCGGCCCAGGATGTGCTCGACCTTCCGGGCCACCTCGCCGATCAGCGAGGAGAACGAGGCGCCGGCGCTCTGCCCGGGGGCGTCGCGGGTCAGGACGCGGAAGCCGTCGGTCTCCTCCTCGATGTAGTCGAGGAGGACCAGCGCCGCGCTCTCCAGCATCTCCCGCGGCGGGCCGGGCACCGACAGCGCGGAGGTGAAGCGGTCGAGCAGGGCCTGCATCTCGCGGTCGACGACCGCGCCGTAGAGCCCCTCCTTGCCGCCGAAGTGCTCGTAGACGACGGGCTTGCTGACGTCGGCGTGGGCGGCCAGCTCCTCGACCGAGGTGGCCTCGAAGCCCCGCTGCGCGAACAGCTCGCGGCCGATGTCGAGCAGCTGCCGACGGCGCTGCTCGCCGGTCATCCGGACCCGGGGGCGCGTCGTGCTGGTCATGGGGTGTCCTTCCCTCGACGACATCGTGCCCCGAGCACGGCTCCGCCCGGGCGATCCGCGTTCCGCCGATCGCCCGGGCGGGGGACTGCTCAGGCGGAGGCCGTGGCGGGCGCCGGGGCGGCGTCGCGGCGCTTGGCGGCCAGCCGGACCGGGTCGGGCCACTTGACGTCGCGGGCCCAGCCGAGCTTCTCGAAGAACCAGATGACCCGGGCGCTGATGTCGATCTGGCCGCGGAGCACGCCGTGGCGGGCGCACGTCGGGTCGGCGTGGTGCAGGTTGTGCCACGACTCGCCGCCGCTCAGGATCGCCAGCGGCCAGAAGTTGGTGGCGCGGTCGCGGGAGGTGAAGGGGCGGTTGCCCATCACGTGGCAGACCGAGTTGATCGACCACGTGACGTGGTGCAGCAGCGCGATCCGCACCAGGCCGGCCCAGAAGAACGCCGACCAGGCGCCGGCCCACGTGCCGGTGACCACGCCGCCGATCACGGCGGGGAGGAACAGGCTCAGCGCCGCCCAGAGGACGAACAGCCGGCTGGTGGTCACCAGTGCGCCGTCCTTGAGCAGGTCGGGCGCGTAGCGCTCCGGGTTGGTCTTGCGCCGCTCGAACGTCCAGCCGAGGTGGGCGTGCCACATGCCCTTGAGCAGGGCCCGCAGGTCGGTCCCGTACCGCCATGGCGAGTGCGGGTCGCCGGCCCGGTCGGCGAAGGCGTGGTGCCGCCGGTGGTCGGCCACCCACTGGACGACCGGGCCCTGGATCGCCATGGAGCCGGCGGCAGCGAGCGCGAGCCGCAGCGGCCGCGCGGCCTTGAACGAGCCGTGCGTGAAGTGCCGGTGGTAGCCGACGGTCACGCCGAGCAGGGTCAGGTAGTAGAAGCCGACGGCGAGGCCGACATCCAGCCAGGACATCCCCCAGCCCCACACGGCGGGGATGACGGCGATCAGGGCGAGGAACGGGACGGCCACGATCACGGAGAGCGTGACGATCTCGAGGATGCTCTTGTGCCGGCCGATGGCGTTGGCCGGCAGTCCGGCGTGCGGGTCCGCCAGCGGGGGAGCCGTGGGCCGGGTGAGAGCGGGAGCGGACAAGAGATCTCCTGGGGATGGTCTGGGCCTCGCGCGGGGTCCGGTGACCATCCGGCGCCATGGCTACGTGGCCGTAACCTACGGCACCGTAGGGGGGTCGGCGACCCGGCGTCCGTGCCCGGTGGGTGCCCTCGCCGTCCGGCGGCCCTAGGCTCGCTCCGGGTGCCGGATCCGTGGCACCCCCGTGGTCCTGGCCGACCGGGCCCACGGGTGGGGGATGGGGTAATCGGCAGCCCGCCGGCCTTTGGAGCCGTGCAGTCTCGGTTCGAGTCCGAGTCCCCCAGCGAGAAACCGGCCGCCCGTCCGAGGAGATCCGTGATCGCGCAGGAGTCGCCCGCCGCCCCGTCGACGTCCCCGGCGGTGGCCGCCGTCGTCGTCCTGGCCGCCGGCCAGGGCACGCGCATGCGTTCGACGACGCCGAAGGTGCTGCACACGCTGGGCGGGCGCAGCCTGCTGGGCCACGTGCTCGCCGCCGCCGCACCCCTCGACGCCGGGACGACGGTCGTGGTCGTCGGCGCCGGGCGCGACCAGGTCGAGGCGCACCTGGCCGAGATCGCCCCCGGCGCCCTGGCCGTCGTGCAGGAGGAGCAGCGCGGCTCGGGGCACGCGGCCGCGGTCGCGCTCGACGCGGTGCCCGACCTGGAGGGGCCGGTCCTCCTGGTCAACGGGGACGCCCCGCTGCTGCGCGCGAGCACGGTGTCCGCGCTGGTCGAGGCGCACCGGGCCGCGGGCAGCGCGCTGACCGTGCTGACCGCGGAGGTCGACGACCCGACCGGTCTCGGCCGCATCGTGCGGGGCGAGGACGGCGGTGTCCGCGCGATCGTCGAGGAGCGCGACGCCACCCCCGGGCAGCGGGCCATCCGCGAGATCAACGCCGGCGTCTACGTGGGCGACGCGGCGGCGATCCGCGGCGCGCTCGGCCGGATCGGCACCGACAACGACCAGGGCGAGCAGTACTTCACCGACGTCCTGGGCCTGCTGGTCGCCGACGGCGCCCCGGTCGGCGGGCACGTGGCCGAGGACCCCGACGACGTCCTGGGTTGCAACGACCGCCGGGAGCTCGCCTTCCGCCGCCGCACCCTGAACGACCGCGTCCTCGACGACCTGATGCGCAGCGGGGTCACCGTCGTCGACCCGCAGACCACCTGGGTCGACGTCACGTGCGCCGTGGGTGCCGACGCCGTCCTCGAGCCGGGCACCCAGCTGCGCGGGACGACGTCCGTCGGCGGCGGGGCCGTCGTCGGGCCGGACACCACCCTGGTGGACTGCGTCGTCGAGGAGGGCGCCAGCGTGGTGCGCTCGCACTGCCTCGGCGCGCACATCGGGCCCGAGGCCACGGTCGGCCCGTTCAGCTACCTGCGCCCGGGCACCCGCCTGGCCAGCGGGGCCAAGGTCGGCGCGTTCGTGGAGACCAAGAACGCGCAGGTCGGCGAGGGCTCGAAGGTGCCGCACCTGTCCTACGTGGGTGACGCCACGATCGGCCGGGGCGCCAACATCGGCGCGGCCACCGTCTTCGTCAACTACGACGGCGTCGCCAAGCACCACACGACGATCGGCGACCAGGTCCGGGTCGGGTCCGACACCATGCTCGTGGCGCCGGTCACGGTCGGGGACGGCGCGTACACCGCGGCCGGTTCGGTCATCACCTCCGACGTCCCCCCGGGGGCCATGGCCGTGGCGCGGTCGCCCCAGCGGAATGTGGGAGGCTGGGTGCGCCGCCGCCGCTCCGGCACGCCCGCGGCCGAGGCCGCGGAGGCGGCCGAGCGCCGGGCGGCTGCACCTGCCGAGGACCTGTCCGAGGCCACAGGCACGCACACCGACACGTAGGGAAGACGAAGCCGATGAGCGCCATCCGGCAGGCGAACAGCAAGAGCCTGATGCTCTTCTCGGGACGGGCCTACCCGGAGCTCGCGAACGAGATCGCCGGGCACCTCGGCGTCACTCCCACGCCCACCGCGTCCTACGAGTTCGCCAACGGCGAGCTGTTCGTCCGGTTCGAGGAGTCGGTGCGCGGCTGCGACGCCTTCGTCGTGCAGAGCCACACCGCGCCGATCAACACCTGGCTCATGGAGCAGCTGATCATGGTCGACGCGCTCAAGCGCGCCTCGGCCAAGCGGATCACCGTCGTCGCCCCGTTCTTCCCCTACGCCCGGCAGGACAAGAAGCACCGCGGCCGCGAGCCGATCTCCGCCCGTCTGGTCGCCGACATGTTCAAGACGGCAGGCGCCGACCGGCTGATGGCCGTCGACCTGCACACCGCCCAGATCCAGGGCTTCTTCGACGGGCCCGTGGACCACCTCTTCGCCCTCGACCTCCTCGTCGGGCACGTCTGCGAGAAGTGGGGCGACCGCGAGCTGACCGTCGTCTCGCCCGACTCCGGCCGCGTGCGGGTGTCCGAGCGCTGGAGCGACAAGCTCGGTGGCGTCCCCCTGGCCTTCATCCACAAGACCCGCGACCCGATGCGCCCCAACGAGGTCGTCGCCAACCGCGTCGTCGGTGAGGTCGAAGGCCGCGTCTGCATCCTGGTCGACGACATGATCGACACCGGCGGCACGATCGTGAAGGCCGCCGAGACGCTGTTCGAGGCCGGCGCCGCCGACGTGATCGTGACCGCCACGCACGGCGTCCTCTCCGGTCCCGCCGTCGACCGGCTCAAGAACAGCAAGATCAGCGAGGTCATCGTGACCAACACGCTGCCCATCGAGCCGGAGCGGCAGTTCGACAAGCTCACCGTCCTCTCGATCGCCCCGCTGCTCGCGCGCGCGATCACCGAGGTCTTCGAGGACGGCTCGGTCACCAGCCTCTTCGACGGCGCTTCCTGACCGACCCCGGCCTCGGTTCGGGGAAGTAGGGGTCCGTCGGGCCGTCCAGGCCCCGAGCTCCCCGAGATCGGGCTCGGGACGGCGGGGTCCGCGGCTCGGGTACAGTGAGCACAGCCCGGCGAGGGAGCTCCCGCTCCGTGATCGACGTGCGTCCGCCCCAGAGGTGTGCCGCGCTCGTGCGCCGGTCCGCAGACCGATCCACCTCCTGAGGAGCACATCCACCGTGGCTGACTTCCGCCTCGAAGCCGAGATCCGCACCGAGTTCGGCAAGGGCAGCGCCCGTCGCACCCGCCGTGCCGGTCGCGTCCCCGCCGTCCTCTACGGGCACGGCCAGGACGTCGTCCACCTGTCGCTGCCCGCCCGCGAGTTCGCCGCGGCGCTGCGCAACGGCGGCACCAACGCCCTGCTCACCGTCGTCCTCGACGGCAAGGAGCAGCTGGCCCTGACCAAGGCCGTGCAGCGCGACCCGATCAAGCGCGTCCACGAGCACGTCGACCTGGTCATCGTGCGTCGCGGCGAGAAGGTCACGGTCGACGTCCCGGTCGTCGTCGTCGGCGAGACCGGCCCCGACACCCTGGTGAGCATCGAGCTCAACACCGTCTCGGTGCAGGTGGCCGCCACCAGCATCCCCGAGTCGATCGAGGTCGACGTCGAGGGCCGTGGCGTCGGCGAGGGCTACACCGCCGCCGACCTGACCCTGCCCAAGGGCGCCACGCTGCTCACCGACCCCGAGGCGCTGGTCGTCAACCTGATGGCCGCTCCGAGCGCCGAGGCCCTCGAGGCCGAGCTGGAGGAGGCCGAGGCCGAGGCCGGCATCGAGCGCGAGGAGTCCGACGCCGCCGCCGAGGGCGCCGGCGAGGGCGACGTCGTCCCCGAGCCGCTGGACCAGGGCAGCGGCGAGTCGATGGAGTCGGCCGAGAAGTCGGCTCAGAACGACTGAGGGATCCCCTGAGCGAGAGCACCAGCCCCGGGGGGGGGGGGGGGGGGGGGGGGGGCCGGCCGCGGGGGGGGGGGGGGGGCGCGGGGGGCGCGGGCGCCCGCCGCCCCCCCCCCCCGCCGCGTGCCATCTCTGGCCACGAAGAGAAGGAACAGAAACCCACATGCCTCCCAGGGCTCGCGCCGCGGCCGGTGCCAAGAAGGTCCGCCGCAAGGA